>JADJPO010000002.1:368290-736580 GCA_016713225.1 Kineosporiaceae bacterium | reverse complement strand
ACACCGGTGACGGTGCTCACACCCCAGGAGCCCCGAATCGGCCTCGGGTCGGCCGGCTCACCGCGTCGGACCGTCCAACAGGCGGACGATCGGTGGCCACAGCCGCCAGAACGCCACCATCAGGGCCGCCATCGACAGCACGTCGGCCGCGGTGATGCCGTGATTCCACGACAGCGCCAGCAAGGTCGGCCCCTCGACCAGTTGATTGGCCATCAACCAGGCGCCGGCCAGGGGCACCAGCGCGGCCGCCGCCCACCGGCTGCCACCGAGGGCCAGCATCAGGGCGACCAACAGACACCCCAGCACGGCGAGCATGATCGTCGGCGAATACGACATGCGCTCCCGAACCTCGGCGAGGTAGTGGATCAGCGTCACCCGGGACATCCATCCATGAGACCACGCCCGGCTGTCAGAAACCTGGGCAGCCGTCGACCGGAACCGGTTCGGCGCACACCGCCGGTGTGATCTTCGTCAGTCGAACCAGGGATCGAGCCCACGCAGTGGGAAGACCGCCCGGCGGGTCGCCATCACCGAGCGATCGACCGCATCGCCCGGGTCGTGGCCCATCGCCCACGAGCGGTAGTGCACCTCGGCGCCGTCCGTCATGCGGGGCGGCGCATGCCGGGCGAAGCGTTCCATGACGTAGTCCCGCCACCCGGGAGGGATGGCCGTCTCGGGGTCGACCGGGGCGTGCGCCGCGATCCCGATCAGGTGTGACCAGGCCCGCGGGACGACGTCCACCACCTCGTAGCCGCCGCCGCCGAGCGCCACCCACCGACCCGCCGAGACCTCGTGCGCCAGGTCGTGCAGCGCCTCGTAGGAGGCACGCTGACAGTCCAGGGACAGCGCCATGTGGGCCAGTGGGTCGAGCACGTGCGAGTCGCAGCCGTGCTGGGTGACCAGGACGTCGGGTTTGAACGACCGCAACAGCGGCGGGACGACGGCGTGGAACGCGCGCAACCACGCGGCGTCCCCGGTGCCGGGTGGGAAGGCGACGTTGACCGCCTCGCCCTCGGCACGGGGGCCGCCGATGTCGTTGGCGTACCCGGTTCCCGGGAAGAGCACCTGGCCGGTCTCGTGCAGCGAGATGGTCAGCACCCGGGGTTCGTCCCAGAAGATCTTCTCGACGCCGTCGCCGTGGTGGACGTCGATGTCGACATAGGCCACCCGGCGGGCACCGGCGTCCAACAGGGCCTGGATGGCGACGGCCACGTCGTTGTAGACGCAGAATCCGCTGGCGTGAGCGGTCATGGCGTGGTGCATGCCCCCGGTGAAGTTGACCCCGTGGGCGGCCTCGCCGTTCCACACCGCCAGCGCCACGTCCCGCGAGGCCGCGACGATGCGGGCGCTCGCCTCGTGCATGTCCGGGAACACCGGCACGTCGGCCGTACCCAGGCCGGCGTGGAGGTCGGTCGCCGCCGGGTCGACCGAGGCGGCCTTGACCGCCGCCACGAACTCGGGCGTGTGCACCGAGTACAACACCTCGTCGCTCGCCGGCTCGGCGCCGACCACGTGCACGCCGGGCTGGTCGAACAACCCGAGCTCACGCGCCAACATCGAGGTCAGCAGCAGCCGGACCGGCGCCATCGGGTGCCCCGCGCCGAAGTCATACGCCGCAAACGACTCGTCCCAGATCACCCGAACCGCATCCACGCGCCAAACCTACTGGCCCACCCCGCTCCGCGCTGTTGAGCGCAACGTCACGTTGCGCTCATCCAGCGAGCGTGACGTCACGTCGCGCTCGTCCGAGATGAGCGTTTCGTCGGTGATTCACCGGTCATCGCTACTCTCCGTGGAGATCACAGCGGTGCCTCAGGGATGCGGCATGGCGGGCGATTGTGTGTGGTGGAACTGGGCGTATGCGCCGACTTCGACCACACAAACCTCTGGCTGACGTCAGGCGTGGACGGCCCAGCGCCGTCCGGGCACGTCGAACCACCACTCGGCCTGGCGAAGGGTGGGGTAGCCCAGCAGCAGGTCGGTCGCGAGTCCGGACGTCGAGGTCACCGCAGACAGGTCCACCAGGGCCACCCGATGCGCCGCCAGCCTCAGGCCACCCACACTGGCCCCGTGCATCACGGCGGTGGGCACCTCTTGCCGCTGCCCGGTGGCGTCCTCACCCGACGAGCTCCCCGCCGGCACGAACAGCTCGGGGTGCGCGGCGTGAAAGGCCACGTCGACCAGGGTCATGGCCGAGCCGCTGTCCCAACAGGCCTGCCCACTCACCCCCGGCCAGGCGATGGTCACATAGAGGTGCGCGGCGGCGTCCACCACCAGAGGCAGGGTGCCGGCGCTCGGCGGGTCGGCGTCCAGCACCAGCTCTGCGGCCCCGAGGCGCACCGCGAACCGGCACGAGGCGAGCACGTCCATGCCGAGCAGACCCTCGCCGCCGGGGCCGGCGACGGTGACGTTCAGCGCGGCCACGCGTAACGGCCCCAGCACCAGGTCGGGCACCCGCACCAGCCGACGGGACGCCACGCCGAACACCCCGGACGACGACAGGTCACCCACCACAGGCCAGCTCGCCGCGAGGAGGTCGTTGGGCAGCTGACTGCGGGCCGCGCCGGTGTCGAGCACCCACCGCTGCACCCGCCCGGCGATCGTGACGTCCACCCAGGGCAGGGCACAGTCGGCGTCGTCCGGATCGGGTTCGATGATCAGTGGGACGACGTGCATCGGCGATCACCCGTTCCGGCTCGCGCTCCGGCGGCCGAACCGGAGGACAACTCCCGCGACCGGTCGCGCGCGGCCTCCATGGCGGTCAGGAATGCCGCCCGCACCTTGTGGTCGTCGAGCTGACGCAAGGCGGCCATCGTCGTCCCGGCCGGACTCGACACCTGCTCGCGCAGCACGGTCGGGTGCTCGCCGGTCTCCTTGAGCATGGTCGCCGCGCCGTAGAGGGTCTGCACCACCAGTTCGGTGGACGTCGAGCGCGGCAGCCCCAGCAGGACGCCGGCCTCGATCATCGCCTCGACCACGTAGAAGATGTACGCCGGCCCCGAGCCACTGATCGCGGTGATCGCGTCCTGGTGGTACTCGGCGACCTGCAGCACCTTGCCGGTGGCCTCGAGCATCGCCCGGGCGCGGTCCAGATGCGCTGTGTCGCAGTACTTTCCGGGCGACATCGCCGCCATGCCCTGATCGACCATGGCCGGCGTGTTCGGCATCACCCGCACCACCGCCGTACCCTCGGGCAACCGTTGCTCGACGAACGAGGTCGAGATGCCCGCCGCGATGCACACCACCAGCGTGCCCGGCCGCAGAGCCCCGGCGATCTCCTCCAGCAGCGAGGCGATGTCCTGGGGTTTGACCACCAGCACGACGGTGTCGGCTGCGGCGGCCGCCTCGACGTTCTCACTCACCCGAACCCCGTAGCGCTCACCGAGTTCGGTGGCCCGGTCGGCGCGGCGTTCGGTGATGACCACGTCGTCCGCGGTCCAGCCGGCACGCAGCAGCCCCGACAGCAGGGTCTCACCCATCACGCCGGCACCCAGGATGGCGATCTGCTCGCCCATCGAAAACCCCTCTACCCGAACAGATCTCGTCAATGCTTACCAGTGCTTACCAGTGCTGGTCCCTGCTGGTTCGTGCTGGTTCGTGCTGGTCAGTTCACATCAGCTCTTGGTCAACAGCGAGCGCAGGAAGAACGACACGTTCGCCGGACGCTCCGCCAGCCGCCGCATGAAATAGCCGTACCAGTCGGTGCCGTACGGCACGTACACCCGCATCGTCTCGCCGTCCGAGGCCAGCCGCCGCTGCTCCTCGGGGCGGATGCCGTAGAGCATCTGGAACTCGTACGTCCCCTGCTGCCGCTTGTTCTGGACGGCGAGCGCATTGCCGATGTCGATCAGTCGCGGGTCGTGGGTGGCCAGCATCGGGTAGCCTGCGCCGGCCATCAGGGTACGAGCGCACCGCACGTAGGCCAGGTCGACGTCCTTCTTGCTGGCGTAGGCCACCGACTCGGGCTCGGCGTAGGCGCCCTTGCACAACCGCACCCGCGACCCGGCGTGGGCCAGGTCCACACAGTCACCTTCGGTGCGGTAGAGGTAGGCCTGCAGCACCGCGCCCACCCAGGGGTAGTCACGGCGCAGCTCGCGCAGGATCGACAGCGTCGAGTCGACGGTGGTGTGGTCCTCCATGTCGAGGGTCACCGTGGTACCCGCGGCAGCCGCCGCCGCGCAGATCTCGTGAGCGTGCTCGAGCGCGATCTTCTCGCCGTCGGAACCGAGTGCCTGCCCGATCGCCGACAGCTTCACCGAGACCTCGCAGCGCCCACCCTCGGTGAGCCCGGCGTCCGAGAGCGCCTCGAGCACCACCCGGTAGGCATCCCGGACGGCGCGCGCCGCGGCGATGTCGACGGTGTCCTCACCGAGGTGGTCCAGGGTGGTGTTCAACCCCTGGCCGACCAGGTCGTGACAGGCATTCACCGCATCGGCGGCCTCGGTTCCCGGCACATAACGGCGCACCACCGACCGCGACACCGGAGTCGTCTCGACCAACTCGCGCACCTGCCGGCTCTGCGCCGCCTGGAGCAGCGCACCACGCAACACATCCACGATCGCGGCCCTCCTCGCGGATCCGAGCGCCCGCCCGAGTCCCGAGGTGAAGGCTAGAGCACGCCGGGACGTGACACCGGGCGGGATCCGCGAGTTGTCCGCCGGCGTGCCCGAATTGCCTGATCACCGCGGGTGGGTGGGACGGCAGCGGACCGGTCGAGTCACGGGGTGCGGCGGCGCAGCGTGGCCGCGCCGAGCGAGATCAGCACCACCACGAAGCCCATCACGATGCCGATGTCCCCCAGCACCTCGGAGGTACCGTTCGCATCCACCGTGATCGTCCGCATGGCGTCCACCGCGTACGACAGCGGCAACACGTCCGAGGCGTAGCGCAGCACGTCGGGCAGCATCTCGCGCGGCACCAACAGCCCACACAACAAGAACTGCGGCAGCACGAAGGCCGGCAGGAACTGCACCGCCTGGAACTCGGTGGCCGCGAAGGCCGACAGGAACAGCCCCAACGCCGTCCCCAGCAGGCAGTCGACCACGGCCACGATCAGCAGCAGCCAGGCGTGCCCGGCGACGTCCAACCCGAGGGCGAAGATCGCGAACGAGCCGACGATGATCGCCTGCACGGTGGCCACCAGGCCGAAGGCCAGCGCGTACCCGGCCAGCAGATCCGCCTTGCCCAGCGGCATCGCCAGCAACCGCTCCAACGTGCCCGACTGCCGCTCGCGCAACGTGGCGATGCTGGTCACCAGGAACATCACCAGGAACGGGAACATGCCGAGCAAGGGCGCCCCGATCCGATCGAACACCGGGGTGTTCTGGTAGATCCAGGCCAGCAGGCCCATCAGCACGCAGGGTGCGACGATCAGCAACCCCATGGTGCGGTGGTCGTGGCGCAACTGACGCAACACCCGGGCGGCGGTGGCCATGGTCAGCGACGGCTTCATCGGGACTCCTCCGCAACCTCTGCCGCACCATCGGCGGCATGGCGGCCTCGAGCAGGTTCCCCGGCGGCGTCCGCGGCATCGACGGCCCGGTCGACCAGGGCGAGGAAGGCCTGCTCGACGTCCGGGGCACCAGTGGCGGCCAGCACGCCGTCCAGGGTGTCGTCGGCCAGCATCCGACCGGCGCGCATGAGCAACAACCGGTCACAGCGCACCGCCTCGTCCATCACGTGGCTCGACACCAACAGCGTGACGCCGCTGTCGGCGAGCCGCCGGAAGATCGCCCACAGGTCGCGGCGCAGCACCGGGTCGAGACCGACGGTGGGCTCGTCGAGCACGAGCAGCTCGGGGGTGCCCACCAGGGCGGCCGCGAGCGAGACCCGCGAGGCCTGCCCGCCGGACAGGTTCTGGACGGTCGAATCGGCGTGATCGGCCAGGTCGACCAGGTCGAGCACCCGGGCGACCTCGGCGCCCAGCCCGCTACGAGGTGTGCCGACGACGGCAGCGAAATAGCGCAGGTTCTCGGCGATGGTCAGGTCGGCGTAGACACTCGGGTCCTGCGTCACATAGCCGACCCGATGCCGCAGTGGCGCCGTCCCGGCCGGCAGGCCGAGCACCTCGACCGTGCCGCCGGCGATCTGCTGGACGCCGACCAGGGCACGCATCAGCGTGGTCTTGCCGCAGCCGCTGGGGCCGAGCAGACCGACCACCTGTCCGGCCGGGATGTCGAGGGTCAGGTCCTCGATCACGGTGCGTTTGCCCCGGACGACGCGCAGCCCGGCGATGCGAATGGCCGGGTCACCCCCGTCACTTTTCATCATGCGGCGAAAGTAGCCCCGAGGTCTGCACCGGGCAAGGGCATCACGCCCCGCGCGCCGGGACCTCGCCGGTGAGATACCCCTGAATGGTGGGGGCCAACAAGGCGACGAGATCCTCGACATCCGCCGAGGCGATCGGCTCGATGGCCAGCGCGTAGCGCAGCATGGCGGCACCGAGCATCTGGCCGGCCACCAGGGTGGCCCGCAGCTCCGGGTCCTCGGCATCGCAGGCCGCGGCCAGCCGGCGCAACACCGCCTCGGTCAGGAACTGCCGGAACATCGCCGCGCTGTCGGCGCTCGAGGTCGCCACGCTGAGCAGCCCGGTGATGGTCTGACGGCGGTCACCCTGATCCCAGATCCCGAAGAACTGGCGTACCAGCCGGGCGCCGATGTCCGCCCGGGGGCCGTCGATCACGCGCGCGATGAGCCGGGCGGGGACGTCGGGCAGCTCGAGTGCCTCGACGAACAGCACTTCACGACTGTCGAAGTAGTGGTGCACCAGCCGCGGGTCCACCCCGGCCGCTCGAGCGATGCCGCGCATGGTGGCACCGTCATAGCCCCGCGCGGCGAATTCCGCCCGAGCAGCCGTCAGGATCGCCCCCCGGGTGTCGTGCCCGGCCGGACGACGCCCGCGGCGGCGAGGTGCGACCTCGCTGACGTCGGGCCCGCTCATCTCGGGCCCACTCATGTCGGGCTCACGTCGGGCTCAGGGCTCACGTCGGGCTCAGCGCCCCGGCCAGGTGCCGGCGGGCGAAGGCCAACGACTCGGCCAGGTCGGCCTCGCGCTCGACCCGGGTGCGACAGCGCCGGGTGTTCACCTCGACCACCACCGTGCCGCTCCAGCCGCGCGCGGCGAGCGATTCCAGGACGGCGCCGCACGGCTGGCCGCCCCGGCCCGGCACCAGGTGCTCGTCCTTGGCCGAGCCCAGTCCGTCGGCCAGGTGCAGGTGCGCCAGCCGGTCACCCAACGCCTCGGCCATCTCGAGCCCGTCCTGGCCGGCGGTGGCGGCGTGGGACAGGTCGAGCGTCACATCGGGATAGGGCAGACCCACCGGGTCCCAGCCGGGCGAATAGGCGAGCATCTCGCGTTGTCCGGCCCGCCACGGGTACATGTTCTCCACGGCGATGCGCACCCCGGACCGGTCCGACACCTCCTGAACGCCCTCGACGAAGGCCGCCGCGTACTCGCGCTGCCACCGGAACGGTGGGTGCACCACGACGGTCGACGCCCCCACCTCGCGCGCCAGTTCGCACGCCATCTCGACCTTGGTCCACGGCTCGCGGCCCCAAACCCGTTGGGTCACCAGCAGAGTGGGGGCATGTACGGCCAGCACGGGGACGTCGTGATACTCGGCCAGGCGGCGCAGCGCCGTGGGGTTCTGGCTCACCGCATCGGTCCACACCATCACCTCGACCCCGTCGTAGCCGAGTTCGGCCGCCAGGGCGAAGGCATCGGCACAACCCTCCGGGTACACCGAGGCGGACGAGAGCGCCACCTGGGTCGGCGTCCGGACGGCGTCCGCCCGCGACGCGGTGGAGTGGGTGGGGTCGTACCCGCGAGTCATGGCCTCCAGGTTACTGACCTGAACCGAACGTCACCGCCAGGCGGGGTTGGCGAGCCCGGACGCCGGGCGTGGCGCCGTCCCCTACCCTGTCCTGATGGCGAAGCCGAACCGGCCACCGGCCGGTGAGACCCCGTTGAATCCGACCCGCTTCTGGGTGGAGTTCCCCGACCCGAGCGGACCGGTGGGCGAACTCGACCCGTCATCACGGTCCGAGCCCGCACAGACCGAACAGATCTACCGCTGCGACCTGACCTTCCTGACCTCGGCGTGGACCTGTATCTACGGCCGTGGCTGCCACGGCATCTACGCCGACCGCCCCACCGACGGCTGCTGCACCCTGGGCGCCCACTTCGCCGACAAGAACGATCGGGTGCGGGTGTCGAAGGCCGTCAAACGCCTCACCGCGAAGCAGTGGCAGCACAAGTCCCTCGGGGACGACGAGGGCTGGACCGACCGCGACGAGTCCGGCACCCGCACCACTCGGGTGGTGGACGGCGCCTGCATCTTCCTCAACCGCCCCGGCTTCGCCCCGGGCACGTTCGCCGACGGCGCCGGCTGCGCGCTGCACCGGCTGGCCCTGGAGGAGGGGGTGGATCCGCTCGAGCTCAAGCCGGACGTGTGCTGGCAGTTGCCGTTGCGCCGCTCCTACCGCACCGTCGAGCGGCCGGACGGCTCCAGCTATCTCGAGATCACCCTCGCCGAGTACGACCGCGGTGGCTGGGGGGCCGGCGGGCTCGACCTGGACTGGTACTGCACGGGCAGCCCGGCGGCCCACGTCGACGACCGCCCGGTGTACCTGACGCTGCGAGGCGAGATCGTGGCCCTGATCGGCCAGAAGGCCTACGACGTGCTGGTGACCCACTGCGAACAGGTCATGGCCAGCCGGCGCGCCCGCACCCTGGTGCTGCACCCGGCCAGCCGGGTCGCGGCGTCCGAGGGTGGCAAGGGGTAACCAGCGTGGCGGCGGAGGTCCGGCCGAGTCCGAACATCTGGTACTCCCCGGCGGTCTACGAGGTCGAGAACCGCAGCTGCGATCCGGACGGGGTGATCGAGGCGGCGATGCGCACGATCCGCGACTGGGACGGCGCGGACGTCCTGGACGTCGGCTGCGGCACCGGCTTCCACCTGCCGCGGTTCGCCGCCACCGCCCGCTCGGTGATCGGCGTCGAGCCGCATCCACCGCTCCTGGAGTTGGCACGGCGGCGCTGCCAGGGGCAGACCCGGGTCAGCGTGCGCGCGGGCACCGCCCAGGCGTTGCCGGTGGCCGATGCCTCGGTGGACGTCGCGCACGCCCGGTGGGCCTACTTCTTCGCGCCCGGTTGCGAGCCCGGGATGCGCGAGCTGGCTCGCGTCGTCCGGCGGGGTGGGGTGGCGTTCGTGATCGACAACGACGCGTCCAGGTCGACCTTCGGATCCTGGTTCCGGCGCTTCCTGCCCGAGCACGATCCTGTTGCGGTGCAACGATTCTGGGCCATGAACGGCTGGGAGCGGCAGAGCCTGGACATCCGGTGGGCGATGGCCACCCGGGCCGACTTCGAGGCCGTGGTGCGCATCGAGTTCACCGCCGACCTGGCCGAGGCGATCCTCGCCGAGCACCCCGGCTGCGAGGTCGACTACGCCGTGAACCTGTTCTGGAGGCGGTTCTGACCACCCGCCCCCGGTGGGTTGTCGGGGGTGGCGTCTAGCGTGCCGACCATGACCTCGCCGACGCGCTCGACCAAGAACCCTCAGTTCCGCTGCACCGAGTGCGGCTGGACCTCGGTGAAGTGGGCCGGTCGGTGTGGCGAGTGCCAGACCTGGGGCACCGTGAGCGAACTCGGCGCGCCCCCGGCGGGGCAGACCGCCGTCCGCGCGGTCACCGCCCCCGCCCGGCCCATCGCCGAGATCGAGGCCACGCCCGCGGCGTCCTGGCCCACCGGCGTCGAGGAACTCGACCGGGTGCTCGGCGGTGGATTGGTCGGCGGTTCGGTGGTGCTCCTGGCGGGTGAACCCGGGGTGGGCAAGTCGACCCTGTTGCTGGACGTCGCGAGCCGGGCGGCGTCCTCGGCGCGCACGGTGCTCTATGTCACCGGTGAGGAATCGGCCGCCCAGGTCAGGCTGCGGGCCGAGCGGATCGGGGCTCTGCGGCCGCGGCTGTTGCTGGCCGCCGAGACCGACCTGGGCGCCGTGCTGGGGCAGATCGAGGCGGTGGGTCCGGATCTGCTGGTGCTCGACTCGGTGCAGACGGTGGCCAGCGAGGCGATCGACAGCGCGGCGGGCGGGGTGGCGCAGGTGCGGGAGGTCGCCGCCAGCCTGATCCGGGTGGCCAAGACCCGGGGTATGGCGACCGTGTTGGTCGGGCACGTGACCAAGGACGGGGCCATCGCCGGGCCGCGGGCGCTCGAACACCTGGTGGACGTCGTGTGCCAGTTCGAAGGCGAGCGGCACTCTCGATTGCGGCTGCTGCGCTCGACCAAGAATCGGTACGGCGCCACCGACGAGGTCGGCTGTTTCGACCTGACCGACACCGGCATCCAGGGACTGACCGACCCCAGTGGGCTGTTCCTGTCCCGACATGCCGAGTCGGTACCCGGCACCGCCGTCACCGTCACCCTCGAGGGACGGCGACCGCTGATCGCCGAGGTGCAGGCCCTGGTGTCGGCCAGTGCGCTGAGCAACCCCCGCCGAGCCACCTCGGGATTGGACTCCTCCCGGGTGGCCATGGCGCTGGCCGTACTCGAGCGACGGTTCGCGGTGACCCTGTCCGGGCGCGACGTCTATGTCTCGACGGTGGGCGGGGTCCGGCTGGGCGAACCGGCCGCCGACCTGGCGGTCGCCCTGTCGGTCGCCAGTTGCGCCTACGAACGTCCCCTGCCTCCCGACACCGTCGTCATCGGCGAGGTCGGGTTGGCCGGCGAGGTCCGCCGGGTGAGCGGGGTGGGCCGACGTCTGAGCGAGGCGGGCCGACTCGGGTTCACCCGGGCCGTCGTGCCCGCCGGAACCGACGACACGGCGCCCGAGGGCATGACCGTGCACGAGGTGCCCGACGTGCTGGCTGCGCTGAATGCCACGGGTCTGATGGGCGGGGAGTGATCCAGGTGACGACGGCCGAACGAACTCCCGGTGACGACTTTCAGGCGTTCGGCCGGGGCGCAGTGATCACGCCGAGACAAGAACGCCCCGCTCAGTAGAATGCCCGCAACATCCCGTCGTCCACACGTCGTCCACACCGCCTGGGAGCCCGCAGTGCTTGGTGAGCGCTCCGCCGAGGAGCTGCTGCGGGCGACGCTGGCCGCCGTCGCCCCGGGGACCGAACTGCGTGACGGCCTGGAGCGCATCCTGCGTGGCCGCACCGGCGCCCTGATCGTGCTGGGCCACGACTACGTGGTCGAGAGCCTGTGCACCGGGGGGTTCGCGCTCGACGTCCGGTTCTCGGCCACCCGGCTGCGCGAGCTGGCCAAGATGGACGGCGCGATCGTCACCGACGCCGAGGCCCGGCGGATCACCCGCGCCGCGGTACAGCTGGTGCCGGACTCGGCGATCGAGACCTCCGAGTCGGGCACCCGGCACCGCACCGCCGAGCGCGTGGCCAAGCAGACCGGGTTCCCCGTCATCTCGGTGAGCCAGTCGATGCGCATCGTCGCCCTGTACGTCGGGGGGCTGCGCTACGTGCTCGAGGGCTCGGACGCCATCCTCGCCAAGGCGAATCAGGCCCTGGCCACCCTCGAGCGGTACAAGGCCCGCCTCGACGAGGTGACCGGGGTGCTGTCCCAACAAGAGATCGAGTCCGCCGTCACGGTGCGCGACGTCGCGATCGTCGTCCAGCGGCTCGAGATGGTGCGCCGGATCTCGGAGGAGATCGCGCACTACGTGGTCGAGCTGGGCGTCGATGGCCGGTTGCTGTCGCTGCAGCTCGACGACCTGATCGGCGGGGTCAGCCCCGACCGCGAGCTGGTGATCCGTGACTACCTGGACGCCGCCGGGCCGGAACGGTCGATGTTCGAGGTGCTCGATGATCTGGCCGCCATCTCCTCCGCCGAACTGGTCGACCTGGTGCAGGTGGCCGGGGTGCTCGGTTTCGCGACCACCCCGGACAGCCTCGACATTCCCGTGCACCCCAAGGGCTACCGCCTGCTGAACAAGGTGCCCCGCATCCCCGGAACGATCATCGAACGCTTGGTGGAGCACTTCGGTGACCTGCAGAAGCTGCTCGCCGCCAGCCTCGATGAACTGATGGCCGTCGAAGGGGTCGGCGAGCAGCGGGCGCGTACCGTGCGCGAGGGCCTGTTCCGCGCCCACGATCTGATCATGGTCGACCGGTTCGTCTGACCGGTTCGTCGACCGGTTCATCCGACCGGCCCAGCACCCCGGCCGGATGAGTGAAATCACGGTCCGTGACACAGCTCCTGCGCAGAAGAGCCATCGCGCGATCACCGGCCCACTTAGCATCGAATGTGTGACATCCCAGGCCCCCCTTCCGGAGCCACGTCGACGTGGAGTGATCGGCTACACAGCAGGCGTGTTCGACATGTTCCACATGGGACACCTCCATCTGTTGCAGCAGGCCCGCGCACGATGTGACTACCTCGTCGTCGGGGTCACCACCGACGAGCTCGCCCTCGAGACCAAGGGCCACCCGCCGGTGGTCCCGTTGCTCGAGCGGCTCGCCATCGTGCAGAGCATGCGCTGCGTCGACCACGTCCTGCCGCAGCTGAGCATGGACAAGGTGGCCGCCTGGCGCACCTTCGCCTTCGACGTGGTGTTCGTCGGGGACAACCTCGCGCACTCCCCGCAGTGGCAGGTCGTCGAGACCGAACTGGCCGAGGTGGGGGTGCGGCTCGAGTTCCTGCCCGCCACCTACGCCCGCCCGGGCGAGCTGCTCGAGCGTGGCCTGGCCGACCTGGTGGCCGAGTGAACCGCGACCTGCGGGGCCTGCGACCCCCGATCACCTCAGGGCAGGTGCGCCGCTACCACGCCAGCGGCCGCACCGAGCTGGTCGGGTACGCCCCCGGCGCCTATGACCTGTTCCACATCGGGCACCTGAACCTGCTGCGCCGAGCTCGTATGGAGTGCGACTACCTGATCGCGGGCGTGGTCAGCGACGAGGTGGCCGTGGCGCAAAAGGGCCGGCTGCCCGTCGTCCCGCAGGACGAGCGGCTCGAGATCGTGGCCAACCTCGACGTGGTCGACGAGGCCTCGATGGAATGGACCACCGACAAGCTCGCCACCTGGGAGCGCGTGCGATTCGACGTGATCTTCAAGGGCAGCGACTGGGTGGGCTCGACCAAGTGGACCGCCCTGGAGCAGCAGTTCGCCGAGCGTGGCGTCCGCGTGGTCTACCTGCCCTACACCGGGCATGTGTCCACCACGGTGCTGCGCACCCAACAGCGCGAGGGCAAGCCGACGTGATCCCGGCGCGCGAGCCGATCCGGGTCACGGTCGCCATCGCGACCTTCCGGCGCAACGAACACCTGACGGAGCTGATCCCACTGCTGCGGGCGCAGGGCGGCGAGCTCGGCGCGGACGGGCGCTACGTCGTCCGGGTGCTGATCATCGACAACGACCCGCAGGGCGGGGCTCGCGAGGTGGTGGCCACGCTCGCAGCCTCCGGCGAGGCCGCGCTCGGCTGCCCCGTCGTCTACTGCCACGAACCCACCCCGGGGCTGACCGCGGTGCGCAACCGGGCCCTGGCCGAGTCACCGGACCAGCGCCTGGTCGCCTTCATGGACGACGACGGCCGCCCCGCCGCAGGATGGCTGGCCGGATTGGTGTCGACCTGGGCCGACACCGGGGCCGAGGCCGTGGCCGGCCGCGTGCTGGAGGAGTACGAGAGCGAACCGAGCCGCTGGATCCGGGCGGGTGGCTTCTTCACCCGCCGCTCGCTGACCACAGGCACCGTGGTGGCTGCCGCCCCGGCCGGCAACCTGCTGCTCGACCTGGACGCCGTCCGCGCTCACGGCCTGCGCTTCGACCCGCGATTCGGACTGACCGGAGGTGAGGACACCCTGTTCACCACCCAGCTCACCGCGGCCGGGGGGCGGATCGTGTGGTGCGAGCAGGCCGCCGTGGTCGACCTCGTCCCCACCGACCGGATGACCCCGCGCTGGGTGCTGGCCCGGGCCTGGAGCCACGGCAACACCGCCGCTCTGGTCCGCCGGGCGATGGCGGGCTCGACCCGACAGGCCCTGGCCGGCCGGGTGAGTTGTGCGGCCGGCGGGATCGTCCGGGTCGTGGTGGGCGGCGCACGGGCCGCGATCGGGTTCGTGCTGCGCTCGCCCCACCACCAGGCCCGCGGGCTCCGGGTGGCCTCCCGCGGGGCAGGCCTGACCGCCGGTGCCCTCGGTCACGTGGTGCGCGAGTACGAGCGTGCCCCCGAGGCGGTCCGGTGAGCGCGCCGGCCGCGGTCGCGTCCGCCAAGACCTGGCTGCGGCGCCGCGCCGCCGTGATCGGCTCGATCGTGGCCACCACCTCACCCGACATGGTGCTGACCCTGGACGACGGCCCGGACCCCGACCAGACCCCACAGGTGCTCGAGGTGCTGGCCGCACACGACGCCACGGCCACGTTCTTCGTCCTGCTGACCCGGGCGCGCCGACACCCCGATCTGCTGCGCGCGATGGTGGCGGCCGGTCATGAGGTGGCGCTGCACGGGCCGGACCACCGGCCGCTGACCGAGTTCGGATTCGCCGCGGCGCGCGAACGCACCGTGGCGGCCCGCCGTGAGCTCGAACAACTCGCCGGCGTGCGGGTGCGCTGGTTCCGGCCGCCCTACGGCAGCCAGACCCCGCTGACCTGGCTCGCCACCCGCCGCGCCGGGCTGATGCCCGTGATGTGGACGGCGACCACCTGGGACTGGCGCGAGGCCCGCCACGAGGAACGTCTGGCGAAGGCCCTGGCCGGGGCGCGCCCCGGGGGCATCCTGCTGGCCCACGACGGGTTCGCCGGGCTCGAGGACGCCGCCGACGACGGCCCGCCCGCGCTGGCCGATCGAGCCGGGCTGCTCGGCGAGGTCCTGGACCGTTACCACGAGGCAGGCCTGCGCGGCCGGTCACTGGGTGAGGCGCTGCACGGCGGGCGCGCCGTCCGGGCCGCCGTGTTCTCCGTCAAACAGCTCTGACCCCCCACAGCCCTAACCCGGTGATCATGTAATTCGTGCACAAACCCGTGGTGATCATGCAATCCGTGCACGTTTGTGATTTGTGCATCAATTGCATGATCACGGGCGTTTTGTGCACGAATTACATGATCACCGGGTGGGGAAGGTTCGGCGGGGGGGTGGGTCGCCAGACGTCAGCCGCGGCGCAGCGCCCGGCGGCCCACGGCCAGCACCCCGACCAGGTCACGCCGCACCGGCCGCACCAGCGCCGCCACCGCCGCGATCACGGCCAGCCCGGCGAGCCCACCGAGAACCAACTCGATCAGCGCGGACAGCTCGAGTCGTCTGGTGACCGCAGCCGCCGCCACCCCGGCGGGAGCACTCACCAGCAGGACGGCGCGGGACGCGGTGACGAACAGCGGCCGGACGGCGACCCCGGTGCGCCGTCCGACATTGAGGTAGGCCACCACCCAATAGAGGAAGAACGCCACCAGGTGGCCGTAGGCCACGCCGATCAGACCCCACGGCAGCCCCGCCAGCATGATCACGATCATCACGGGGCGCGCCAGCATGTCCTGGCGCAGCTGCGGCCCGGTGAGGCCCTTCGCCAGGAAGATCCAGTAGGAGACGGTTCCCAGGGTGCGGAACACCCCGCCCATCGCCAGGACGGCGAACACCGGCGCGACCGGCAGCCAGCGCTCGCCGAACATCACCAGGGTCAGCGGGGTGGCGAGCCCGGCCGCGACCGCCAGCAGCACTCCCGTGCCGTAGCACGCCAGCAGTTGCACCCGGGCGACGTACCGCGGAAAGGCCTCCTCGTCGTCCGCGACGCGCGACAGCGTGGGCAAGACGACGGCGGTCATCGGGGCGTCGATCTGCTGCAAGGGCGTCATCAGCAGCTGGTACGCCCGGTTGTAGTAGCCCAGGGACGTCGCGCCGAGCCGCGCCCCGATGGCCATCGCCGCCACGCTGCGCATCAGGTAGGCCAGCAGATGGGTGCCGAGCACGCCACCGCCGAAGCGGAAGAAGCGCCGCAACGGCACGTCGCGGTGCGGCCACGAGGGCAGCCAGCGCACGCTGATCACGTTCATCACCAGCGCGACCACCGCCAGGGTGATCTGTTGGGCCACCAGTGCCCAGAGGCCGGCGCCGCCCACCGCCAGCGCGGCGGCAACCAGGATGGCCACGAGCTGGGACACGATGTCCGAGGTGGCCAGCTGGCGATAGCGCATCCGGCGCATCAGGTCCGAGCGGTACTGGGTATTGGCACCACTGATCACGAACACCCCGGACAGCGCCCACACGATCGGCCCCAGCCGGGGCTCGTGGTACCCGGCGACGATCAGAGGTCCGGCGGCAGCGGCAGCGAGTCCGGCGGCGGTGCCCAGGCCCAGGTTGGCCCAGAACAGGTTGGTGCGCTCGCCGTCCGTCAGGTCCTGGGCCTGCACTGCCGCGGTGGACAGCCCGAAGTCCTTGATCATCTCGGCGATGCCGATCACCGCGGTGACCATCGCCACCAGACCGAAGTCCTCCGGGGTCAGCAGCCGGGCCAGCACCACCATCGAGGCGAACTGCAGGCCGACCCGGGCGAGTTGGGTACCGAGAACGACTCCGGCGCCACGCGCTGCGGTATCGCCGAGGGTGGCCACGCCTCGAGCTTACGAGGCAGCCGGGGTGGCGATGACCTCGACGGCGATTCACCAGCCTGCGCCCGCGGCAAGCCGGGGCATTCTTTGGACGCTGCCACACCGAGCGTGTCACGATCGGTGGGTGCGACGCTTCGGGCTCATCACCGGGCAGGCGCGCCGACCGGACAGCATCACCGACTACCTGGCGATTCTGCGCTCCCGATGGGGAGTTCTGGTGGCGGTGCCGTTGCTGGCCATGGCTGTGACCGGGCTGCTCGCCCTGACCACGACGCCGAAGTACTCGGCCACCGCGGTGATCTACTTGGCACCACCACCGGCCTAGGCGCCCTACAGCCTGCTGCCGAACTTGCGCTATGCCCAGGACATCGTCGGATCGCACGCCCTGATCGCGACCGAGTCGCGCATCCTGACACCGGTGATCACCCGGCTGGGGCTGCAGACCACACCCGAGGAGCTGGCCGGCGACATCTCCGCCTCGGCGCGCACGGACACCCTGATCGTCGAGGTCGAGGCCCGAGCCCTGACCGGCCGTGCCGCCGCCGATCTCGCCGACGCCGTCGCGCGCGAACTGTCCCAATCGGTCGCGGCACTGAATCCCCGGGTGACGGGCAGCTACTCACCGCTGCGGGTCTACTCGGTGGCCGGCGCCGAGGTGCCGACCCAACCCGCGATCCCCCGCACCGGGCTCAACCTCTTGGTGGCGCTGGTGCTGGGCACGCTCGGTGGCATGGTCACCTGCATCGCGATCGAACACTTCGCACCACGCGTCCGTTCGCCGCGCGACCTTCAGCGCGCGGTGTCGGTGCCGGTCATGGGGTGGCTGCCCCAGCAGGGGGCGGCGCGCACCGGGCGGCTCAGCCGGCGCCGAGAGGCGCCCGCCGACCTCGCGATGACGCACGTCTACGCAGGTCTGCGCGTCATCATCGAGGACAACGACTTCCAGGTCATCGCCTTCGTCTCGCCGTCCTCGCAGGCGTCCCGGCAGGTGGCAGGCGAGGTGGCGGACCTGCTGACCCACGACGGCGTGCGCACGATCCTGGTCGATGCCGACATCGCGCTGCGTCGGCTGACGGACCCGGTGACCAACGAGGTCTCGGGGCTGTCGGACGTCATCGCCGGCACCGTGGACTGGCGCCAGGTCGTGATCCCCGGCGGCGCCGTCCGGGCGGATCAACTGCCGTCGGGTTCCGCATCGCCCGACCCGTCGGACCTGCTCGACCGGCTCACCACCGATCGGTTGCTCCCCGAGCTGCGTACGGCCTACTCGATGGTGGTGCTCAATCTGGCGAGCATGACCAGCACCGCCGACTGGCTCGCCCTCACCGAGGCGATCGACGGCATGTTCCTGGTCGCCGACGTTCCCGAGCCCGCGTACACCGAGCTGATGGACACCCTGGTCACCCTGCATCGGCGTCCGGCACCGCTGGCGGGAGTTCTGCTCAACGGCTGATCGCCATCCGGCTCGGAGGGCGCGAACGCTCAGAACCCCAGCCCGGACAGCGCCGTCCAGTCGGTCAGCGAGGCGTAGCTGCGGCACTGCCGGTCGGCGCTGCACCAGACGAACGCCTGAGTCCCGGTGAGGGTGTTGCCCGAGACCGCGCCGAACATCTGCGGCGAGGCGATCTGGTTGGTGGCGTAGGAGTCCAGCCACCGCTGGGTACGGGGGCCACCTCGCAGCACATTGTCGATCACCTGGAGGCCTCGGGTGTCCCAGCTGAGCCCCAGCGCCGCGGCATAGCCATCGCTGGACGCCGACCGCCGATCGTCGTAGACGGCCAGCTGGGACTGATTGTCCACCAAGACGTTTCCGGAGACGATCACCGCATCGGACCCCGACACCCGAATGCCCTTGTGCGCCTTCTCGACGTAGTTCCCGACAATGCGCCCCCGGGAGGACACCTCGTAGAAGATGCCGTCGAAGCCCCCGGAGATCGCATTCCGAGTGACGACCACGTCGGTACAGCCCAGGTCGCACCAGAAGCCGTTGCCCGCGTTGGCGACGAAGGCGTTGTCGGCCACGGTGAGGTCGTCGGTGTGGGCTGCCTTGAACCCGGCGATGGTGCACGAGTCGCCGCACCCCTCGACCGTGAAGCGGTCGGTGTTGTTGCGCAGGAACTGGTTCCGTCGGATCACTGCCCGGTGGATCCGGTTGCCCTGCAGGCCCTCGGCCGCGTTGTCCGAGATGGTGGTGCGCTGCACGACGACGTCGCTGGCCGCGAGCTTCAGACCGGCCCCCGAGCTGTGGTCGAACTGGGAGTCCTCGATCGTGGTGCGGGGGGCCGACACGTACAGCTCGGCGCCGTCGTCCAGGTGGGGTGCGGCGTAGCGCGTGAACCGCACACCGCGGATGACCGACCCGGCAGCCGCGGCGTCCAGGGTCAGACCCCGGGTGCGACTGCTGAGCTCGAGGACGGCGCCACGCGGGTCGTCGGCGACGTAGAGCGCCCGCGAGGACGGGTTCACCCAGAAGGTGCCCGGCACCAGCTCGCCGCGGGCGAGCACCTGCTGCAGCGCGGACCCATCACGATAGGCCTGCTCGACCTTGCCGGCCGCCGAGCCGGCCGGTACCTCCTGCGCGCGGAAGTCGTTCTGCCCGAACGGCGATCGCCATGAGGTGGTGCGCCAGTGGCCACCCTCGGCGGTCCAATCGCTCACCACGTCGGCGCCGCTCAGCACCGGGATCTCGCCGGGGTAGGCCTGCAGGGTGAGCGGCGTGTTCACCGATCCCGCACTCTGCCGATAGGTCCCGCCCCGCAGCACCACGGTGCCGCCGGCCGGTACCCGGGCCAGCGCCGCGCTGAGTGAGGCCAACGGCGCCTGCACGGTCCCGGCGGCGGCGTCGTCCCCCGTCGGCGACACGACGATGGCGCCGTCGGGTACCGAGTAGCGGGTCGGCAGTACCGCACCACCCGCGGCCAGGGCGGCGTCCAGCGGGGCGGCGCCGGTGCCGCCGGCCAACCGCCCGGAGCCGAGGTCGCCGTCCGCGGGCAGACCGGCAGGGGACGGCGGGGCCACCGGGACGGCGGCGGCAGGCAGGGCCGCGAGTGCGGCGAGCTGCAGGTCCATCTCGTGGGTCGCCGACGACGACAGGTAGGCCCAGGCCCGACTCGATCCGGTGCCGACGACCGGCGAGGAGGAGTCGACCCCGGTCAGCTGCCAGTCCGGTGCCGTGCCCCCCTCGGGCCAGATCCGCACTCGAAGGGTCGTCGCGGCGGCGCCGAAGACCTCACCCTGCACGCGCAGGTTGGTGGCACCCTCGCTCGGCACCCACAGCGGCACCGAGGCCTGCCCCAGGGCGACCTCCCGACCGTCGATCACCTTGCTCACCTCGAGGCCGACGGCGCCCTGCGGAGTGATCACGGCCTTGGTGCGGTACAGGCCCTTCGCACCCTGACGCAGTTCGACCCCGAGGTAGACATTGCCGCCCCGCGGCGTCCCCCGCAGCCGGTAGGTGGCCGCCACGCCGCCGTCGGAGAACCCGGTCTCGATCGAGGTCAGGCTCGACCGGCCCGGCTCCAACGACACCGCGACCGCCGCGGTGTCGCTGGTCCCGCGGGACAGCAGGGTCGAGGCCAGCACGAGGCCAGCCACCGCCACCAGAAGGGCGCCGATCACCGCCGCGACAAGGCGACGACGAGGTCGGTTGGCCCCGTGGCGCGCCGTCGTCCCGGTGTCGTCACCCTCCACGCCGCGCCTCACGCCCTCGTTCTCGTTCTCGGGCCGCTCCGCGGCTGCTCTGTGATCACCCCTGCGGCCACCCTGTGACCACCCAAGGTCGGCGGCGCCGTGACCCACCCCATCCTCGCCGATCGGACGCCCGCACGCGTGAGCTCGACGGACTTGCCCCGGAGCCCCGGAATCGGCCGGTAGCCTGGGCTCGACCCCTGGATTTAGTCAACTCATAAGGTACGGAGCACGCGGGATGAATCTCCGCCAGATCGTTGCCGCCATCGTTCGCTGGCGGCTTCCGCTCGCGGCAGTCCTGCTGGCGTCGATCGCCATCGCCGGGGCATATGCCGGCTTGGCCCAGCGCACCTACACGGCCACGTCCACCCTCTTCTTCGTCCCCGACCGCAGCGCCACGGTCAACGACCTCGCGCAGGGCAACAACTACACCCAGGGCATCCTGCGCTCCTACGGCCGTCTCGCCACGCTGCCGGTGGTCCTCGACCCGGTGATCAACGAGCTGAAGCTCGGCGACACCGCGGAGGACCTGGCCGAGCGGATCTCGGTCGAGACCCCGCCCAACACGGTGCTGATGAGCATCTCGGCCACCGATGTGTCCGCCGAGCGCTCCGCCGCGATCGCCAACGCCGTGGCCGCGCAGATCCCCAAGGCCTTGACGACCCTGGCGCCGCCGTCCGCTGCTCGCGCGAAGGATGCCGTGTCGCTTCAGGTCACCACGGTGGCCACCGCCCGGACGCCGGCCGCGCCGTCCGACCCGAACGTCCCGGTGGTGATGGCCGCAGGTATCGCGATGGGCCTGATCCTGGCCGGTCTGATCGGCTCGCTGCTCGAGTTCTTCGTCTCGCCCCTGCTCACCTCGGTGGCGGCCGGTCGCAAGGCCCCGGTCCTCGGGGTGGTACCCCGCACCCGCGGTGTCTGGACCCTGCCCCTGGGCACCAGGCCGCGCTCGTCGTTCGCCGAGGCGGTGCGCACCATCCGCACCAACGTGCAGCGCACCGGCGTCCCGGACACGCTGCACACCATGGTGGTCACCTCGGCGTTGCCTCGCGAGGGCCGCACCACCTTGGCCGTCAATCTGGCCCTGTCGCTGGCGCGCACGGGCCGGTCCGCCATCGTGGTGGACGCCGACCTGCGCCGTCCGGGGGTGGCTCGCCTGCTCGCCATCGAGGACGGCGTCGGGCTCTCGGACGTGCTGCGCGGGGAGGTCCCACTCGGCGCCGCGGTGCGCGAATGGCGCTCCAGCGCCCAGGACTCCCCACTGGTGGTGCTCACCTCGGGGCGGGTGGACGACGACGCCGCCGAACTCATCGCCCGCGAGGAGATGAACGACCTCATCAAGCGCCTGGCCTCGCTCTACACCTACGTGGTGATCGATGCGCCGCCGCTGCTCGAGGTCACCGACGCCAGCCTGATCGCCGCCCGCGTGGACGGCACGCTGCTGATCGCCCGTGACCGCCAGGTCACCGAGCACCAGTTCGAGGCCGCGATCGACAAGTTGGAGCTGGCCGGCGGCCGACTCGAGGGTGTCGTGATCAACGGCGCCCACCGGGTCAGCGCCAACCTGCTCGCCGGACGCCAGCGGGAGACCGTGGGGTGAGGCAACGCCTGGCCGCGGAGATCACCGGCGCCCCGGTCCTGCAGGTGCTGGTCTGGGCCAGCGTGGTCCTCCCGGCGCTGATCCAGACCATCGTGGCCCCCAAGAATCGGGTGTTCACCACGAGTGTGGTGCCCTACAGTCCCGTGGCCTCCGCCGCCGGCGCCGTGCTCACCCTGGCCATCGTGGCCTGGGGTGCGCTGATCCTGTTTCGTCGCTTCGACTCGCTGCCGACCGACGGGCGCACCGTCCTGCTGGTGCTGCTGTTGCCCTGGGTCTATCAGGTGACCCGTGACCTGTACGAACCGGCGCCGCCGCGGCTGGGCCTTGTTGTGTACCCGGTGATCGTGATCACGATGTGGGTGCTGCGACCCCGGCTGGAACAGCTTAGCACCCTGTGTTCCCTCCTCGGGTTGACTGCTGCGTTGAGTCTGGTCCTCGCCGTGGCATCGCCCACGAAGGGCATCCTGGTCTCGGCCGCCGGCACCGTGGTGACCCCCGACAAGCAGATCCTGCCGTGGGGAATCCTCATCGGGCCGTTCACCGACGGGAACCCGCTCGGCGAGTTCCTGTCCCTCGGCCTGCCGGCCGTCGCCTTCATCCGCTCGCGCTGGCTCCGCCCCCTGATCATCGTGATGACGATCTTCGCCGTGGTCTGGACCGCGACCCGGTCGTCGATCGCCGGGATCGGGATCGCCGCCGCGTTGGCGATCGGGCTCACCGTGATCCCCGCCCGACTGCGCCGGGTGACGGCGATCGCGGCACTGGGTGCCGTGGCCGTCACCTGCATGGTGCTCCCACTGATCACCACCACCTCGTATGCCTTCAGCAACCGCGGGTACATCTGGCAGGCCAGCCTGCGGGCCTGGGAGCAGCGGCCCGTGGTCGGCCTGGGTTCGCAGTGGTACGCCGAGTCGGCGAAGTACACCACCGCCATCGGCGAGACCGCCTTCCACGGGCACAACGAGTTCGTCCAGCTGCTCGTGCTGGGCGGACTGATCAACGTGGCCCTGATGGCACTGATGCTGGGCGTCGTGATCTGGCGTGCCCTCAGCCGATTGCGCGAAGGACGCACCGCCCCGGTCGCCCTGATCATGCTGATCCTGGTCTCCGGGTGCTTCGAGGTGTCGTTCTCCTTCGTCCACCGCAGCTACCTGATGCCGGTCACCGCAGTACCCGTGGCCCTGCTGGTGTTCGCCCGTCCAGGCCGGACGGCGAGCGGCCGGACGGCGAGCGCATCGCCCAGCCCGACCAGCGCAGCCGACCCGGTGGTCGCCACCACCTGACCCGGTGATCATGTAATCCGTGCACAAATCCCTCGTGATCATGCAATAGATGCACGGGCTTCCGCGATCTGTCGCCGGCCGCGCCAGAACGTCCCACTGATGACGACAGCGAAGACCCACGTCGGGGCTCACACTTCAGCAGCCCTGCCACCCGCCCGCCCGGGCGGCAGCGTGCACGGATTACATGATCGCGATGGATTTGTGCACGGATTGCATGAAGCTCTCTTGTCAAGCGGCGGTGGCGGTTTGGGGTGTTTGGGTGGTTGTGGTGGGTTGGGTGGTGGTGCGGGCGTCGCGCCACATGCGCCTGATGATCACGTTGGCGAGGAGGCGTTTGTGGGCGCGGCGGGCCATTCTGGGGGTCTGGCCGGGTCTGGTGTCCAGGCGGTGGGTGAGGTAGTCCCGGGCGGCGCCCTGGGTGCGGGCCTGGGTGACGTGCATGATGTGCAGGACGCTGTTGACGGCGCGGTTGCCGCCCAGGTCCAGGCGGTGACGTAGGGGCCGGGTGTCGCCTTCGCCGGAGGAGATCTCCAGTGGGGCGATGCCGCACCAGCGGGCGAAGGCGCCCTCGGTGGCGAACCGGGTCGGGTCGCCGATCTCGGCCAGCAGGGTCATCGCCGCGACCACCCCCACGCCCGGCAGGCTGGTCAGGGTGCAGCCCAGGGCCGCCAGCAGTGGCTTGGCCTGACGTTGCAGGTCTTTCAGGACCGCATCGGCGGCCGCGACCCGGGCGGCGATGGCCAGTGCCCGCCGGACCCGGACGACATCGCCGCCGGACAGCCGCTGCTGGTGCTGTGGGAGGTGGGTCAGGGCACCCAGGCGACGGGCGACGCTGCGGGTGTCGGGTAGCAGGTCCCGGACCGGGGCCGACAGGCCGGTCAGGACCGCTTCGGCCTCGTTCAGCAACCGGCGGCGGGCCTTGACCTCACTGGCCCGCCACGCGTGCAGGGCGGACAGCTCCTGCCAGGCGCCGGGCATCTGGGCGTGCTTACCCGCCGGCGGCAGGTCGGCATCGGCCAGCACCTCCCGGGCGATCGCGATCGCGTCGTGGGTATCGCTCTTGGCCCGGGTGCGACGCCGGCGCCTGAGCGCGGTCCGGTTCGCCGGGACCTCCCGCACGTCATACCCCAACGCCCCCAGAGCCGTGGCGACCTGCATCCCCAACCCTGCCGAGCCCTCCACCCCGATCCGGGACAACGACCAGCCACCCCGCCAACGCCGCGATCCCGGCCGCGGTCATCGCGAACGAGGCCGACGCGACCAGCCCACCGACCCCGCTCAGCACCGCCACCGTCGCCGAGGAGCTTGACCCGGTTTCCCGGACACGTTCGGTGTGTGGTTCAGGCTGCCGGTTCGGCGGCCTGCGGGGTCAGTGTGGCCCAGTATCGGGTCTCGTACTCGGCTGGGGACAGGTAGCCCAGGGCGGAGTGGCGGCGGACGGGGTTGTAGAAGCCTTCGATCCATTCGAAGATCGCGGTGGCGAGCTCGTCCCGGGTGGTCCAGGTGCGCCGGTCGAGCAGTTCGCGTTGCATGGTCGACCAGAAGGATTCGATCATGCCGTTGTCCACGCTCGAGGCGACCCGTCCCATGGATCCGAGTAGTCCCGCGGCGCGCAGGCGATGACCGAAAACCCAACTGGTGTACTGGCTTCCGCGATCGGAGTGCACGATGGTGCCGGGTTGTGGGCGGCGCCGCCAGCGGGCCATCTCCAGGGCGTCGACGACTAGGTCGGAGCGCATGTGGTCAGCGATCGACCAGCCCACGACCATGCGGTGATAGACGTCCAGCACCGCGCAGCAGTACACCTTCCCGGTGGCGGTGGGGTGCTCGGTGACATCCGTGCACCACAACCGGTCCGGGGCGTCGGCGACGAACCGCCGCTGCACCAGGTCGTCATGGACCGCCGGATCGGGGCGGCGGCGCTTCTTGCGCCGGCCGCCGACCCCGACCAGCCCGTGGGCGCGCATCAACCGTGCCACCCGCTTGCGGGCGCACCGCTGGTCCAGGCCCAGGGTGAGTTCGGCGTGCACCCGCGGGGACCCGTAGGTGCCGCGGGAACCCTCGTGCACGGCTCGGATGGTCTCGACCAGGTCGGCGTCGGCCACGGCCCGCGGCGAGGCCGGCCGGTCACGCCACTCGTAGTACCCCGACCTGGACACCTCGAGCACCCGGCAGGCCACCGCGACATCGACCTCCAGGTCGCTGTCATCGGCGAGTTCACGGACCAACCGGTAGATCATTTTGGGTCCGAGGCCTTCGGCAGGATGTTCTCCCGCGCGAAGTAGGCACTGGCCCGCTTGAGGATCTCGATCTCCATGGCCTGGACCCGGTTCTCGCGGCGCAACCGGACCAGCTCGGCCCGCTCCGGGCTGCTCAGGCCCTCGGTGCGGCCGGCGTCGATATCGTCCTTGGCCATCCAGTTCCGCAGGCAGGACTCGCTGATCCCCAGGTCCTTGGCGATCGCCGCGATCGGTTTGTCCCCGAGGCGGGCCAACTCGACCGCCCGACGACGGAACTCCGGTGGGTGTGCAGCAGGCATACAGGACTCCTTCCCAAGATGAAGATCATCATCTCAGATCAGGTGTCCGGGAAACCGGGTCAAGCTCCCAAACACCCCAAACCGCCACCGCCGCTTGACAAGAGAGCTTCATGCAATCCGTGCACGCTCGTGAACGGATTCACGAGCGTGCACGGATTGCATGATCACCGCGGTTTGGGGTGGGTAGGCTGACCCGGCCATGGCCGACCATCGACTCCACGCGCCCGTTCTGGCCTGGTATTCCGTCGAGGCCCGCGATCTGCCCTGGCGTGACCCGGACTGCAGCCCCTGGGGAGTGCTGGTCAGCGAAGTCATGCTGCAGCAGACGCCCGTCGCCCGGGTCCTGCCGGCCTGGCAGCGGTGGGTCGAGCGGTGGCCGACACCGGCATCGCTGGCCGACGAGGCGGTGGGTGAGGCGATCCGCGCCTGGGACCGGCTGGGCTACCCACGCCGCGCCGTCCGGCTGCACGAGGCGGCCACCGCGATCGTGGCGCGGCACGGCGGCCAGGTGCCGGATGACCTGGACCAGCTGCTCGCGCTGCCCGGCATCGGCAGCTACACCGCCGCCGCGGTGGCCAGCTTCGCGTTTCGGCAACGACATGCCGTGGTGGACACCAATGTCCGCCGGGTACTCGCCCGCACCGTCACCGGCATGGCCCAGGCGGCGCCGTCCCTGACCGCCGCCGAGCGCGCCCTGGCCGACGAGCTGGTGCCGGACGACGCCGAGCGCGCCGCGACCTGGGCGGTGGCCTCGATGGAGCTCGGGGCACTGATCTGCACCGCTCGGGCGCCCCGGTGCGCCGACTGTCCGGTGATCGGGCTGTGTCGATGGCAGGCGGACGGTGCCCCGGCCTACGCCGGACCGCCACGGCGCGGCCAGCGCTACGAAGGCACCGACCGGTACGTGCGAGGCCTGTTGTTGGCCGCGCTGCGCGAGGCCCACGACCGCCGGGACGACGGCGCCGGCCCAGCCGGGAGCCTCACCCAGCAAGAACTCCTGGACGCCGTCCCGGACGACGCGCTGCGCGACGTCGTCCTCGATCCGCACCAGCGCGAGCGGTGTCTGGACTCACTGGTGACCGACGGACTGGTGGAACCGTTGCCGCACATCCGGTTCCGTCTTCCAGGGAAGTAAGGAGCGTGGCCGCTTGAGCAGTCGATCGGCTTGCTCAGATGGCGGTGATCCGTGTCGTGCTCATCGCCTCGGCGACGGCCTCACGCCAGTCACGCATCGGCGGTAACCCGGCCCGCACCCAGCTGTCATGACCCAGGACCGACCACGCCGGCCGAGGCGCCGGACGGACGAAGTCTCGTGACGTCGTCGAGCGGACGCGTGCAGGGTTGGCCCCGACGCCGGCGAACACGGTGCGAGCCAGGTCGTACCAGGTACCCGCCCCTGCAGACGTCGCGTGATAGGTGCCGACCGGGGCGTTGCACTGCACCACATCGATGATGCGCTGGGCCAGATCCCGCGACCAGGTGGGTTGACCGTGCTGATCATCGACCACGTCCACCGTCGGGCGCGAGCGCTCCAGTTGCGCCATCGTCCGGACGAAATTGGGACCGTTTTCGCCGTACAACCACGCAGTGCGCAGGATCCAATGCCGTTCTGGTAGCTCCGCGCGCACCGCCCACTCACCAGCAGCCTTGGTGCGCCCATAGGCCGTTCGCGGGGCGATCGGGGCATCCTCGGCATAGGGCCGGTCGGCGTCCCCCGCAAAGACGTAGTCGGTAGAGATGTGGAGCAGCCTCGCCGCGCTGCGGGCAGCGGCTCGCGCAAGGTGTGCGGGGCCGATCGCATTGGCGGCGAAGGCCTCGGCCTCGCGCGACTCGGCGTCGTCCACGGCCGTCCAGGCGGCACAGTTCACCACCACGTCATGGCCTTCGACGGCCTTGGTGACGGCCACGAGGTCAGTGATGTCGAGCTCGGCGCGGGTCAGCGCAGTCACCGTGGCATTCGCGTCGTCGCCGAGTAGCACCAGCAGATCGTGGCCGAGCATGCCGCCGGCGCCTGTCACGAGCCAGCGAGTCACGGACCTACCGTGCCCTGTGCGGCGACCTCGGTGGCGACCCCCGATTTGAGCGGCTCCCACCAGGCCCGGTTGCCCCGGTACCAGGCCACCGTGTCGGCCAGCCCGGCCGCGAAGTCGACCTTCGGCACATAGCCGAGTTCCGTGGCAATCTTGCTGATGTCGACCGAATAGCGCCGGTCGTGCCCGAGGCGGTCGGCAACATGATCCACCCGCGACCAGTCCGCGCCGCAGGCCTCGAGCAGGCGCTCGGTGAGCTCCTTGTTGCTCAGCTCGGTCCCCCCGCCGATGTTGTAGACCTCCCCCGCCCTGCCCTTCTCCAGCACCAGTTGGATCCCCCGGCAGTGATCGTCGACGTGCAGCCAGTCGCGTACGTTACCGCCGTCCCCGTACAGCGGCACCCGCCCACCGTCCAGCAGGTTGGTGACGAACAGCGGAATGACCTTCTCGGGGAACTGGTACGGGCCGTAGTTGTTCGAGCAGCGCGTGATACACACGTCCAGCCCATAGGTTCGGCTGTAGGCCCGGGCCAGCAGGTCGGAACCGGCTTTGCTCGCCGAATAGGGCGAGTTGGGCTCCAGCGGATGCGTCTCGGGCCAGGAGCCCTCGGGGATCGAGCCATAGACCTCGTCGGTAGAGACGTGGACGAAGCGCTGGACGCCGGCGCGGCGCGCTCCTTCGAGCAAGGTTTGTGTGCCGAGCACATTGGTCAGCACGAAGTCGGCCGCGCCGGCGATCGACCGGTCGACATGCGACTCCGCAGCGAAGTGCACCACTGAATCGGCGCCGTCGAGCACGGTGGCCACCGTCCCTGGGTCGCAGATGTCCCCTTGGACGAAAGACAGCCGCTCGGAGCCGGACACCGGCGCGAGGTTCTCCAGCGAACCTGCGTAGGTGAGTTTGTCCAGGACGACCACCTGTGCTCCCGCAACCTCGGGATACGACCCAGAGATCACGTTTCGGACGTAGTTCGACCCGATGAATCCGGCTCCGCCCGTCACGACGACCTTCACAGAACACTCCCCTTGCAGGCCGATCCGATCGCCGGCTGGATTCCTTGATTCTCACCCAGCCTAGTTTCGCTGCGGGACCGTCAGGGCGAGATCGTCGCAACTGGGGATGCCCATCTGCGCATACGGTTGACGAATGCCCCAAAGTCGCGACGCTGTCCGGCCCGGGTTCCTAGCATCGTGACACCAAGGAGGTCCGTGTGCGTATCGACGAGCTCGCCGTGGCCGGCAGCTACCTGGTCACTCCGCGCGTGTTCGGGGATGACCGTGGTTCGTTCTCTGAGTGGTTCCGCCAGGACTCCTTGACCGCCCAGCTGGGGCACGAGCTCCGCCTCGAGCAGGCCAACTGGTCGACGTCACGTCGCGGCGTGATCCGGGGGATCCACTATGCGGACGTCCCACCCGGCCAGGCCAAGTACGTGACGTGCGTTCGGGGCGCCGTCCTCGACGTGATCGTCGACCTGCGCGTCGGCTCCCCCACGTTCGGCAAGCACGACACCGCCCAACTGGACGCCGAGAGCCGCCGAGCGGTGTACCTCGCCGAAGGAATGGGGCACGGGTTCTGCGCCATCACGGACGACGCCACAGTGCTCTACCTGTGCTCCACCGGCTACAACCCGGCAGCCGAGCACGGTGTGCAGCCACTCGACGCCGAGTTGGGCCTGCCGTGGCCGAGCGACGTTGAGCACGTACTGTCCGAGAAGGACGCCGCCGCGCCGACGATCGCTCAGGCGCTGGCCGCCAGCGCCCTGCCGACCTTCGAGAGCTGCCGAACCTGGACCAGGCAGCTGGCCGATCACGCGCGGACGGTGGGGGGGGCGGCGCGGTGAAGGGCATCATCCTGGCCGGCGGCACCGGTACCCGGTTGCACCCGATCACGCTGGCAATCAGCAAACAGCTCATGCCGATCTACGACAAGCCGATGATCTACTACCCGCTGTCCACGCTGATGTTGGCAGGGATTCGCGAGGTGCTGGTGATCACCACCCCGCAGGACTCCGCCGCGTTCCGCGGCCTCCTCGGCGACGGCTCGCGGCTGGGCATGCGCATCGAGTACGCGGCGCAACCGCGCCCCGAAGGGCTGGCCCAGGCTTTCGTGATCGGCAGCGACTTCATCGGCGCGGACGGCGTAGCCCTCGCCTTGGGCGACAACATCTTCCACGGATCCGGCCTCGGCACGAACCTGCGACGACTCACGAGCGTGGTCGGCGGGCATGTCTTCGCCTACCGGGTGGCCGATCCCTCGGCCTATGGCGTGGTGGACTTCGACCGGGATGGGCGCGTGCTGTCCATCGAGGAGAAGCCCCGTGAGCCACGGAGTGACTTCGCCGTCCCGGGCCTGTACTTCTACGACAACGACGTTGTGGAGATCGCCCGCGCCATGACCCCATCCGCGCGCGGCGAGCTCGAGATCACCACCGTCAACCAGACCTACCTCGACCGTGGACAGCTGAACGTCAGCGTGCTCGAACGTGGCACCGCCTGGCTCGACACCGGCACCTTCGAGTCGATGATGGCGGCGGCCGAATACGTGAAGGTGATCGAGGCGCGCCAGGGCTACAAGCTGGGTTGCATCGAAGAGGTGGCCTGGCGCCAAGGCTGGATCCGCGACGAGGACGTGCTGCGGCTGGCCGCCGAGCTGGACAAGAGTGGCTATGGCCACTACCTGCAGCGGTTGGTCACCCAGGCCCAGGACGACGCTCAGCGACTGACCACGACGTGACCCTCGGTACGATACCGTGCGCGGACGGCCGCGAAGGCGCAGGTCAGCGGCAGGAAGCAGCTGACGTCAGGGGGCCGGAGGCCACGGCCGATCAACTTCCGACCGCCATCGAGAGGTATGATCACTCGAGGCCCCCCCGCCTCGTCCGAACCTTCGTCGCGCGCACGTCGACCACCCACTCTCGGCGCATTCATTGACGTACACACCCCGACCGCCGGGCAACTGTTGCATGATGGAAGCGTTCCCCACGCGGGCGGTGAGAACAGCCTGGGACGCGACTAGGAGTGTGTGCACCTGTGGACTTGCTGTCGATCGCCCGGGCTGTGTGGCGTCATCGAATTCCCTCGGGGATCATCATTGCGCTGACGCTCCTCGGTTGCGGCGCAGCTGCGTTCATGAATCCTCCGACATACGAGGTCCAGACCTACTTCGTCCTACTCTATCCGCCTCCCGTCCCGTCCTCCGAAGAGCTGGATCGACACCCCGAACTCAGGCGCCTCAACAGTGACAACCCCTTCCTCCGCTTCACGGACTCCTCCGTCATCGTTTCCATTGTTGCTCGGAAGATGAGCGAGGACAGGGTCGTGGAGTCGTTGGAGAAGCAAGGGGTGAACAAGACCTATCAGGTCGCCCCCGACAACAAGTACGGACTGTCGTCGCCGATTCTCGGCGTATCGGTGTCCGAACCCAGCGAAGCCCGAGCGGTCACGTCGTCCAAGATCGTCGGGGAGCGTCTGGTCAGTGAGCTCCGGGCAATGCAAGCCGTCCACGGCACCGATCCGCACTACATGATCACCGCGTACGCCGCAGAGACGCCGGACCGAGCGACCGCCAGGTTCTCCAGCCTCTTGCGAAGCCTCGTTGGGATCTTGGCCCTGGGGGCGTTCACGCTGATGTTCGTCTTGTCGGCCATCCAGGCGATCGAGCGCTACCGGGCCGAGAAGCGTGCGGCCGGGATGCCCGCCGGCTCCGAGGCCACCGAGCCGGATCCGCCCTCCGCGGCGAACGCGTCGCCGGGCGTCACTGCCACCAACCCGACCATCGCCCCCCCAGGGCAGGATGCCACGGCGGACACCATGCCAGACACGACCACGACCACGACCTCGCTGGAGATCGAGCACGAGGCGCCGTCCCCCTTCGTCATGGGTGGCGATTCCGGTGCCTGGTCACCGCCCGGCGCCGACGAAGTACCCGAGCACGCGATGCACGGCTCTTCACCGCTGCCGGCCTCGGGCCGCCTCCGGACGATCTTGCCTGGCCGACCAGCAAGCGCATCGGAGGCCTCGCCCGTTCCGCCTGGGACAGGTGCCGACGAGGAGGCGCCCGACCCAGCGACGGACGAATCCACGAGAAACGAGAACACCAATCCGGCGACAGCGCAGCGGGAGGCTCCTCCCACCGTGCCCCTGCCTCTCGGGCACCAGCGCCGCGAGACTTTCTGACCTCGGACGTCGCAACCGAGCGGTCGTCAGCTTCCGGCAGTTTCTGACGCCAAGGTGACCAGTCGATCGAAGATCACTTCGCGCTGTTTCAGGGTCATACCAATTGTTGATTGCAGATTGCAGAGGACGTGATGGTCCTCCATCTGCCGCACAAAGGCCTCCTCGTCAGCCTGGCCCTCGAACGACCCGACCCAGCGAGAGAAGCTCAGCGATTCAGCCGTCCGAAAGTGCCCGGCATCGCCGCCGAGGACATGATCGGCATAGACCCCGTACAGGATGTACTCCGCGAAATGAGGAGTCCGTGACAACGTTACCATCCAATCGGAGCCGCACGCCTCCTCGATTCGACGAGCAAGGCCCTGCGTCACGTCTCGCCGCCAGACCACCAGCGGGTTGATGTAGTCGGCACCGAAGTAATTCTGCTCGGGGAGTCCGAGCAGGCCGGCGGCGGCGCGATGCCACCGGTTGTGGGGCAGCATGTCCGCGTGACCGGGGTTTCGGTAGAGGCGGACAGCGCCTTCCTGCACCAGCCGGTCGTAGGTGAGTGGGCGGAAGAACACGTTGTCGCTGTCGACATGAACGATGACATCCCACGGGGCATCGTGGGCGATCGCGAGCTTGCGTAACTGCTGAACGAGCCAGCCCCGTATCGGAAGTCCGCGCATCGAGAACAGCACCTCACGGCGCGGCAGATGCAGCCGCTCCCGCCACTTCGGCCCAGGCATGGGCACGGTTCTCAAGAACGATGGCTGAACGGTCTCCGCCACCACAACCTCACGGCGCGCCCCTGTAAGACCCGCGAACAGCTTCAGATCTGATTTCGGCACCACGAGGAGGTGCCGGAAATCATCGGGGACAAACCGGTCGATCGATTCACACAGGACCTGAGCCGGTTGCAGGTCTCCGGCATAGGAGCAGGTGACGATGCCGATCGACAGACGTTCTCCCGAACTCAATCCATGACTCCTTCATCAGTCCGGGCGGTTCGCTGGTTCTAGTTGGCGGGGACGCCCCAGGCTTCGAACTCGGCGAGTCCGACGTTGCCGGTTCCGGCGGACACCGTGTTGACGGTGAGCCTGACCCAGGTGACCGTCCGCGGTGTGAACGTCACCGTCACCGCCGAACCGTCATTGGTCAAGGACCCGACCGGCGCCGAGGACCCGTCTGAGAAGGTCAACGTGCCGCTGGTGATCTGGTCACTCGCGTTCGGCCGGTCGTTCAGCACCACGTGATCCAGCGTCACCGAGTTGGCCCACGTCAACTGGATCCACGCACCGGCGCCCTGGCGCACACTGGCCCACTCTCGCGAGTAGTCCGCCGGGTACCCGAGCGGCGAGCCATCGATCGCCTTCGCCGCCGTCTGACCGTCACCCGTGTTCTGCGTCGAGGCCGTGGCGGTGGCACCCAGCGTCCGCGCCACGTTGGCGGCCCCCGCAGCCGGCACCGAGACCGTCACCGTGTCGGCCACACTGCTCAACGAGCCGTCAGAGACCACCAACGAGAACGTCACCGACGATCCCGCCGCCGGCGCCGTGAACGTCGGCGACACCGCCGTCGCACTCGACAACGTCACCGCCGGCCCCGACGTCTGCGTCCACGCATACGTCAACGTGTTCCCATCAGGATCGCTACTACCCGACCCCGACAACGTCACCGTCGACCCAGCCGACACCGACTGATCCGCACCCGCATTCGCCACCGGAGCCCGGTTCGCGACCACCGAGACCGTCACCGTGTCGGCCACACTGCTCAACGAGCCGTCAGAGACCACCAACGAGAACGTCACCGACGATCCCGCCGCCGGCGCCGTGAACGTCGGCGACACCGCCGTCGCACTCGACAACGTCACCGCCGGCCCCGACGTCTGCGTCCACGCATACGTCAACGTGTTCCCATCAGGATCGCTACTACCCGACCCCGACAACGTCACCGTCGACCCAGCCGACACCGACTGATCCGCACCCGCATTCGCCACCGGCGGGCGGTTGGTGGGCCCTCCATTCGCGGGGACGCCCCAGGCTTCGAACTCGGCGAGTCCGACGTTGCCGGTTCCGGCGGACACCGTGTTGACGGTGAGCCTGACCCAGGTGACCGTCCGCGGTGTGAACGTCACCGTCACCGCCGAACCGTCATTGGTCAAGGACCCGACCGGCGCCGAGGACCCGTCTGAGAAGGTCAACGTGCCGCTGGTGATCTGGTCACTCGCGTTCGGCCGGTCGTTCAGCACCACGTGATCCAGCGTCACCGAGTTGGCCCACGTCAACTGGATCCACGCACCGGCGCCCTGGCGCACACTGGCCCACTCTCGCGAGTAGTCCGCCGGGTACCCGAGCGGCGAGCCATCGATCGCCTTCGCCGCCGTCTGACCGTCACCCGTGTTCTGCGTCGAGGCCGTGGCGGTGGCACCCAGCGTCCGCGCCACGTTGGCGGCCCCCGCAGCCGGCACCGAGACCGTCACCGTGTCGGCCACACTGCTCAACGAGCCGTCAGAGACCACCAACGAGAACGTCACCGACGATCCCGCCGCCGGCGCCGTGAACGTCGGCGACACCGCCGTCGCACTCGACAACGTCACCGCCGGCCCCGACGTCTGCGTCCACGCATACGTCAACGTGTTCCCATCAGGATCGCTACTACCCGACCCCGACAACGTCACCGTCGACCCAGCCGACACCGACTGATCCGCACCCGCATTCGCCACCGGAGCCCGGTTCGCGACCACCGAGACCGTCACCGTGTCGGCCACACTGCTCAACGAGCCGTCAGAGACCACCAACGAGAACGTCACCGACGATCCCGCCGCCGGCGCCGTGAACGTCGGCGACACCGCCGTCGCACTCGACAACGTCACCGCCGGCCCCGACGTCTGCGTCCACGCATACGTCAACGTGTTCCCATCAGGATCGCTACTACCCGACCCCGACAACGTCACCGTCGACCCAGCCGACACCGACTGATCCGCACCCGCATTCGCCACCGGCGGGCGGTTGCCGCCCGCCGGCCCGCCGGCCCTGCTGTCCAGCACATATCGCCGGGGCACCATGCTCTGCACCCACGGGTCGGCAGCTCCCGGGTCGAACTGGGCCTCCGCCGCGAGGGCCGCCTGCTTGCGCGTCAGGTCGACGCCCGACACATTCGCCGGGCGGGACGCCGTCCCGTACCCCTGGTAGGCCATCAGCGTGTGAGCTGTGCTGGTGTACAAGCTGTCCGCTGCCAGGGTGAAGGCTGCGGTCATCAGGTGATCCGAGTGGTCTGCGTCGGACACCGGGGACACGTAGTCCTGGGTCCGAATCGTGGTCGGCTGGAAATCCGCCATCATGGCCGCGAGCGTGCTGATCAGAGTGCTCCGACTGTATGTCTCGGAACCGTCCACGGCCGTGATGCTCGAGATCGACCCGGTCCACAGCTTGCTCAGGCTCCGCCCACCGTAGGTGGCCGACCCTTGGCCGGAGGGGAACCCATCAGGCAGCCGCAGGAACGCGATGGAGACTCTGGAGTTGCCCGCCAGGTTCAGCACCTGAATGGTGCGACCGGACACACCGTCATCCGTGGCCACCCAGTTGTTGGCCACTCCAGCCATCTGCGCGTATGCCGCTTTGGGTCCGTTCTCGCGGTAGAGACTGTCCGGGTACGAGTTCCCGGCGTCACCCGCAGTGACGAAGAGTGTCCGAACGCATCGCCCAGCACGAATGTCGTTGAGGACGTCAGGATTGACGAAGATGGTGTCGTCATCCTCGTGCGCGACGATCGTCAGCGCACTGCCTGGGCAAGCCGCTGCTGCAGCAGGCGTCGCGACGACAGCCGGCAACGCCAGACTCGCTGCCGCGAGGAGCAGCGCCGAACCGCGCCACCTCCGGCGCGCCAGGACGGCCATCTCACGCATCATCCGATACCTGGACAATGCCGCTCGGCTCTCCACCCGCACGTCACCTGCCGCCCGATCTCCGCCCCACCGACGGGGTCACCATGTCATAGGATGCCGCTCATACCACTCGCGGCAGCGTAGCGGAAACACCGTGACGCCACCGGCGGTTCACCCGCTTTCCTCGACATGAAGACATCGACGGTAACGAGCCGAGATCCGTCACACGACGCTGCAACCATGGGACGTTACGTGACATTCTGCTCGAAATGCCCCAATGCCCATTTTGTCACGAACCGCTCGACACGTGCCCGGCTCAACTTTTCGGGCACACGCCCGACGGCAACACATTCGCTCCTATGGCTGTTCCAAGTGACAGGTGGAACCGCCGTCCAATCGATAGAGGTGCACGGCGTTCCCGTCCTCGAAGACATCCTCGAAGACGCCACCCTTGACCGCAATCGTTCGCTCTTCGCCGAGGACGACGGCCGTGGCATCGCCCACGCAGGGGAGGGAGAACTGCGTGGTGTGCTTGGCCGGCGTCGCCGAGCCCGCCAGGACATAGATGTGCCCGTCGAGGAACTTGAGCAGCAGATCGGTGGTTTTGGTCGTATACACGCCCGACGTGGTCTTGACGCCTCCGGTCACGGCCGGGGACGCCCCCTTCAGGATCCCGGTCACGATGGGCGCATTCAGGACCGGAGCCAATTGCGTGATCTGCTCGTTGATCCGCTTCACAGCAGCCAGGGTCTCCGCATAAGCAGGCTCTCTGAGCGCGTGCTGGCTCACGGCGCTGCCACCGAACGAGTGATTGAAATAGACAATCCCTCGTGCACCGTGGATTATGCCGCTCCACACCGCCGCGCGGATCTGAGGTGGCGTGATCGTGGGCCAATCGTTCTCACTCGAGGGATGCCCCACCTCGACGTAACTCCACACCGGCTTCGCACCCTTTGGCTCGATCAGTGATCGAACTCGGTCGATGGTACGACCGTAGTTCGCCGCCAAGTGGCACTGCTCCGGGGGGAGCTGTCGCCAGGCTCCCAGGAGTTGACCCCCTTGCGAGGCATGGCAGACATCGCGGTCGGTGAACCAGTAGGTGTCAGCGGAGACGATATCCGAGTAGTTGTTGACGAAGGCCTTCGCCTCCACGTCCGTCTCCCAGAAGATCACGCCCTTGCCGTAGTTGGCATAGACGAGTCTCCGGTCGTTCGCGGGGATTCTCTCGAGAGTTCTCGCGAGCGTCTTGGGTCCCTTCTTCGGACCCTCGTTCATGTCGATCTCGTCGGGAAGAAGCCAACCCTTCAGGGTCGCCGACGAACTCTCCGGGCGGCTTGCCCACACATCGATCTGGGCGAGAACATGCATGCCCTCCCGAGCAGCGAGTTCAATATTGCTCGTCGGCACCAGGCCCACATAGGTATTGAGGCCGGCGGCTTTGTCCTTGGCGACATCCGGGGGATCGACGATCGACTCCAGCCAGACACCGATCGGAAAGTACGCGGGGTCATCGGGAAGGGAGCCGGGGAACTTCGACATGAAGTGCAGGCCGCCGTCCGGTTCCAGAAGGGCAGGCCCCGCTCCCACGGTGGCGGGGTGGGACGCCGCGCCGCCCGGCGACGGACTCGCGATCGGCGACTTGCCGACGCTCCTGTCCGTCGTGAGGAATTGAGTGAGCGAGAGTGCCCCCAGGAGTGCCACGAGCGCACCGAGCACTCCTGCCAGACGGGTCCTGGAGATCTTGGCCGATCGTGATCGGCGACGCGTCGAAGGCTGGACCGAACGGCCTTCTGGGTCATGGGAGCTCATCGCGGCGACGTCCCTTCGACGGAGTCTCGGTCGGCATGCCCGGACGCGGACCCACCGGGGTTCGTCGACGGGGACGTGTAGTAGTGCTGAAACTCCTGGAGACGGGGCGCCAGGTCCGAGAGATCGTTCGCCCACCATTTCTCCTCGAGCAGCGCGGCGATCGTCTCCGGCGGGAATCGGTACTTCACGACCCTGCCGGGGTTACCGAGCACCACGGCATAGGGTGGGACATCCTTGTTGACCACCGCGCCGGCGCCGATGACGGCGCCGTCGCCGATCCGATTGACCTCGGGCAAGATCACGGCGTGGGCACCGATCCAGACATCGTTGCCGATTTCCGTGGGGTTCAACTCCACGAGCCAGCGATCCGTCAACCCGAGACTGGGGTTGAAGAACAGGCCGCTCGTGCTCTTGAACGACAAGGGATGATTGTGATTCAGGACCCGGACGCCGCCGGCGATCGACGTGTACCTGCCGATACGGGTGCCCGGATCGATCATCCAGGGCACGAAGCAACCACCGTGCGTGTACATCCCGACCTCGACCCCCCAGTGCCGCTGGAAGATCCGACGCAAGGTCACGGAACGGAACTCGTCTCCACGGTCTCCCTCGAGACGTCGTATCAACCACAAAACCACGCCCCGCAGGCGGTTGATGCCGTAGAGACGGACCAGTAGGTCGAGCAGTGGAGAGATGGGGCCGGTTGCGGACATCGTCACCTGGAACTCCCGGACTCAGTGGGCACGCATCGATGAGCGGCGCTTGATCAGGATGGAGAGGGCAAGAGCCGTCAACAGCAGTGAACTGGCCACGGCCACGGCGAGACCTGCGACGTAGGGCTGATCACGGAGCAGCGACCGCGCCACGCTCGCCGCGACGACCAGTACCACCACGCCGCCACACTCGGCGAGCAGGCGGCGCACGTTCAGGCGCCATGGAATGAGCTTTCGGCCGGCGACACCAACAGCAGCTGCGTACAGGAGATAGCTGACGAGGGTGGCGTACGCCGCTCCCGGGTAGCCGAGGACCGGGATGAGGGCGAAACACAGGGCGATGTTGGCGACCGCCGCAACCGTGCTGAAGCCAACCATGACGCGCGTCCGGTTGATGATCTCGAACGGCTTGTGCGTATAGCTACCGACATGCGACAGGAACACGCCCCCCAGGACCACCGGCATCACGATGGTGCCCTCGCGAAACTCCTGCCCCAGCAAGACATGGCCGAGGTCTCGATGCAGCAGGGCGACCGCCCCGACGCAGGTGGCGCCGACCAACAGCAGACTCTCCACGATGGTGCCGATGACCTCGCCGACACGATGAGTCTCGGCCGAGCTGGCGACGCGCATGAGATACGGGTGCAGGGTGTAGGCGATCGGCACCACCATGAGGGAGGCCAGTCCGGCGATGAGGCGGTAGTTGGCGTCGTAGATACCGACCGGGCCCGAGCCCATGAGATATCCCAGGACATACCTGTCACCGACGTCGAGCAGCACGCCGAAGAAGAACCACACGGTCATGGGCATGCCGAACATCACGAACGAGCGCGTGAAAGCACGAGTCTCGGGAGACGCCCAGATCGACAGCACCCGCCGGGGACCGGGCAGTCCGGCCCGTGACCACATGACGGGTACGAGCACACCGTTACTCACCAGCACCGACCAGAACATCAGCGCAATGTCCATGTGGAACAGGGCAGAGACGAACACCAGCCGGAGAGCCAGGGTGGCGACGCTGTCGATCACCTTGTACACCGTGAACTCACCCGCTCGCGCCTCGGCGGCGAAGACCACGCTCAGGACCTCGAAGAGCGAGGTCACCACGAGGAACAGCGCAACGGGCAGCAGATAGGCGTGCCATTCATCTGGTGCGAGTTGACGGGCGAGTAATAATCCCGCGAGGGTGATCAACGACTCGACGGCCAGAATGAGCACCGCCGAGACGAGGACCACCTCCTTGACCCGGAGAATCCCGCCCTGCTCACGCTCGATCGGCAGAAAACGGGCGATGCTCTGGGTCAGCTACGTCGTGCACAGCAATCTGATCGGAGTGACAAGCACGAGCAACAGGCTGTAACGCCCGAAAGCAGCCGGCGTGAACACTCGGGTGAAGACCATGGAGGTCACCAGGGCGAGCGCTGCCGGAACGACACTTCCCGGGATGAAAGCCACGATTCGAGTGATGATCGAACCACTCCCGGCCACGGAAGTCCCGGGGTCCACAACGTGCTCCTCGGCCGACTCCGCCCCCGGCTGTGATCGTGTCGTCTTCACGAGGTGATCGACTTGTAGCGCATAGTCCCTCGAGTCTAAGTGGCTCGACATGGGGATCAAGCGTCAATGCACGATTCGATGACCGAGCGAGCCCACAGTCACAATGCGAGCACCGACGGTAGGTGGTCTGGTCGTTCGAGTGACCCCGGCACCATCCTCGGCTGCCTCACCGCCCGCGCCTCGACCTGCCGCTCGCCACACGCCGGCACGCCGCCGGCACGCCCCTCGGCGCGCACAACGCCTCGCCCGAGCCACTGATTGGGAAAGGCTTAAGAGTCTCCTGGGCTGGACATCACCCATGGCGAAGCCGGGTGAAGTTGGCTGATATCGCTTAGTTGCCGTGAAGGAGTCGTTTGATGTCAGGGTTCCACCAGGCCCGAGAGCACGCCGATCAGAGTGGCAGCGCCCAGCCGGAGCATGTCGCAGGAGGGCTTGCAGCAGGGGCGTCACACAGTCGTCCTCGACGTCGGGAGCTGCGCCAGACTCGGCGTCGACGCGGCGTGATCGGTGCGTCCGTCGTCGCCCTCCTGGCCCTGCCGGGCCTGGCGATCGGGCTGACCAGCACCACGTCAGCGGCCGTGACCACCTACTCGCCGCTCGAAGGCGCCGACCAGTCGACCGCCAAGGTCGGCCTGTCACGCGCTGCGCTCGAGCTGGGCGTGCGGTTCACCGTGACCAAGGCATCGACCGTGACAGCCCTGCGCTTCCTCAAGGCTCCTGGCGACATAACGTCACACAAGCTGACCATATGGGACGGATCCGGCCGGCAGGTGGCGACGGCGAACACGACCGCCGAATCGGCGTCCGGCTGGCAGCAGGCGCTCCTGACGAAGCCCCTCGCCCTCACCGTCGGCACCGAGTACACAGCGTCCTACGGCGCACGCCGCTACATGGTCACTCCGCGGTTCTTCACTCGTGACCGCACCATCGGACCAGTGGTTCTCCCCGCACACGCCGGCGTACTGGGACGCGTTTCGTCCAAACCCAGAAGGTCGTATCAGGACAGCAACTACTGGATCGACGTGATCGTGGCGTCGGAGACGACACCGTCGACGACCTCGCCGACGTCCGGCCCCACCACAACGACCAGCACGACCGCCACCACGACCTCGGCCCCGACGACCTCCACCTCGCCGGCGACCACGACCACCACCACCACCACCACGACCCCAGCCAGCCCGACGCCGACAACCAGCACGACGACATCGACGTCCACCCCGACGTCCACCCCCACGACCCCGACCGGCACGAGCACCCCGCCGGCGTCGGAACCGGGTGACCTGCAACTTCCCCGAGTTCCCTGGGAGGGCGGGTCCGCCTACTACAGCAAGTTCCCGGCCGCGAGAGCAGCGGGCTGGAGCAAGCCATCCTTCTTCCCCTTCGCCGTGTTCTACGGCAAGCCCGAACATGCCCCGAAGCTGCACTCGCTGGGCATCAACACCTACATGGGAGCCGAGCACGACGGGTCCCGGATGTCGACGATGACCAACGCGGGCATCTCCGTCATTGCACAGCAGAGCGAGTGGACGCCCGCTGAGGTCGGATCCGATCAGAGCGTCGTCGGCTGGTTCATCTCCGATGAGTGCGACATGGGCTACTCCTGCTCCGGCACCACGGATCAGGAGAACCTCGCGTCCCAGAAGCAGATGGTGGCGACCGCCAGATCTCGGGCAGATGGCCGTTTCACCCAGGCGAACTTCGGCAACGGGGTTCTGGACACGTGGTGGGCGCGCGGAACGATGTCCGAATTCGTGAACAGCGTCGACGTGGCAAGCGTGGACAAGTACGCCTACACGAGTCCGCACGTCCAGAGCATCATTCCGCAGTCGCCGCACTGGGTGGCAGGAGGTACGGCAGGATCCAGCGCCACCTACGGTTGGCTGTCGGACCAGTTGCGGAATTTCGGAAGCAACACTTCGCCGCATCCGTCGTGGGTCTTCGTCGAGACGGCCAGGCCGTACCTGGACGAGGCGGGATCGAAGGTGATCAAGCCAGAGCAGATCGAAGGTGCCGTCTGGGCAGCGGTCATCCACGAGGCCCGAGGCATCGCCTACTTCCAGCACTCGAACGACGCGACGTGTTCGGGCTACTCGCTGGTCGACTGTGATCAAGCCCGCCAGGATGCGGTGCGTTCCGTCAACGCCAAGGTCACCGCCCTCGCCCCCGTGATCAACACCCAGAGCTTCATCTGGAACTTCAATTCCGGCACCGACACGATGCTCAAGACCTACCAGGGTGATGCCTACATCTTCGCCGGGGTCGGGCTGGCTCAAAAGGCCGGCCAGAAGACCTTCACGCTACCCGCTGGGGTGCACGGCACGACGGTGACCGTGGTCGACGAGAACAGGACCATCCCGGTCACTGCCGGGAAGTTCACCGACTCGTTCGCGGCGGAATCCAGCCACCACATCTACAAGGTATCGATTTCCTGACACCCGATGATGACCGTCCGGTCTCCCGCGAGGGAGACCGGACGTTCGTCAGGTTGTGGGCGTGGCGCCGGCGGCTTCCGCTCCCGGAACGAACACGACGGAGTGACACGAGTCAGGGGCAGGCGTTGTTTCGTCGTCACGGGCTCGCCGCAGCGCGCGGATCATACCGGCGCTGGACCCCGCCGCGTCATCGTCGAGGTCGCTGCGGTGATGCCCAGGACAAGGGCATGGACTCCAGTGAACATGGGGAACGAGAAAGCATCGAAGGTGAACATGCTCACGGCGGCACCCAGCGTGGCGCCCAGGCATGCCGCGGACAGCGACGCCGACACTTCGTCATTCGACCGCGCAAAGGAACGCAAAGCCAACAGCGCCGGAAAGAGCACGTAGCAGAGCAGGGCGATGAGTCCGGCCAGACCCAGGTCCAGGACGGTGCTGAGATACTGATTGTCCAGGATCTCGAAGACGTCCTGAGGTATGACGGTGCCGCCTCCCCTGCCGAGCACCGGATGCTTTTGCAGCTGGGCCAGGACGAACGGATAGTCGCCGGTTCGCGTGTAGATGGACGGGTCCGAGGTGCCGGCTTGGAAGAACGCGAGGAGCGTGCCGATGAGACCCGGCGTGGAGACGAATATCGCCGAGACGACCACGGGCGCCAACAGGAACCCTTGAATACGCCGCATGGGTGGTTGACAGACCAGGTAGACGCCGAGCGACACCGCGGCCGCCAGGATGGCCGACCTCGACACGGCTGCGGGAATACCCGCAGCAATCAACAATGTGGGCAACAGTCGACGCCACATCTGCTTCTTCTTGTCGAAGATCAGCACGTGTATGGCGAAGGGAAGCACCATTGCCGTCGTGGTTCCCAACTCGATGGGATGGATCGCCGTGCCGGACACTCGATTGAGTGATCCGCGGAGTTGGATACCGAACTCCTCGGCATTGATCTTCAAGCCGGGTAGCTGACGGAGCAGGGGCGACAGATCGACAGAAGCCCAGAACTGCAGCGCCGCAACCAACCCACAGACAGCCCCCGCCCAGGAGAGCGTCCTCAGCACGGACATGACGTCATCACGGTCACGCAGGTGGTTCCCGGTGATCATGATGACGCCGGTCAGCCCTGCCAGCAGGAGGAGCCAACGGTCTGCGGCGAGGGAGGTCGTCCCGTCGTGCGCGTCCAGGTTGAACTTGAGATAGGACGAGAGGGACACCAGCCAGAAGAGAATGACGACCGACCGCAGGGGATGCTTCGTGATCTCGGCTCCGCCCGTCCCCCGCAGCATCCAGACCATGTACGCCGCGAAGGTGACGAGTGCAACGATTGAGGCGACGTATCCCGAGGCGCCCAGCGGAGGAAACACGGCGTCCGAGGGGAACAGCATGATGGCGATCATGTACGACTTGATCAGTCGAATCGCGATCACGTGTCGGGTGCTGAGTGACTCGGCGAGTTCTGCCTCGCGAGTGAGCAGCGCCTTGTCGTCGACGGGCCCGCCCTGACTCATGCCGCCGCCCCGGTCAGCTCGCGAGCCTCCGAACCGGCCGTCGGGCAACGAGGCGGCCTGCCGCCGGCGGTCATCGGAGGCTCTCCTGCTGCCCCGATGGGAACGAAGGGGCGGGCAAGGTCGCCTGCACCGAGCGCGACAAGAGTGCGCGCAGTGCCAATCCGGACTCCGAACGGCGCCACCTGACGAGTTGGTGGAGCATGATCATGCCCCGGAACACCATGCTCGGAATCGGCCCGTGGTAACGCCTGTAGTAGCGGACCATGCTGACCGCACCACGGGCATGGAGACCGTCCGACACCCCCGATGCGCCGCCCACATGGCGAACCACGGAAGTCGGCTCGTAGCGGACATGCAGCCCCGTCGCTCGCACTCGACGTAGATAGTCCGTTTCCTCGCAGTAGAGGAAATACCTCTCATCCCAGTCGCCGACCGCGGACCGGCAGTTGGGCGAGATGAGAAGTGCGGCGCCAGTGGCCCACTCGCAGTGTCGGGCCGCCACATAAGCCGAATCGGGCCACACGATCCCGCTGGCGCCGCAGGGTAGCCGACTGGCGTGGTCACCGAGGAGGGCGTCGACGAGGGCTCGCCCAATCGAGGGCTCGTGCCGCAAGGACTTGGAGAGCTGGCCCTCCATCGTCTCGAGGCGGGGTGCCACCACGCCGACTCCTGAGACCGCCAGCCCGTCCAACAGTCGCCCCAAGGACCCCTCGAGGGGGACGATGTCGGGGTTGAGGACCAAGATGGCCCGGTCTTCGGACACGAGCCGACTTCCGATGTTGATCGCTGCCGCATAGCCGAGATTGCCCCCCGAGGGCACGAAGCGCACCCAGTCGTAGCCTCGTACGACGTCGGGAGTGCCGTCCTGCGAATCGTTGTCGACGACCAGGACGTCCAGGTCCAGCCCCGTGCGCCGCTCACGGTCGAGGGCATCGAGGAGCCGTGGGATCTGGCGGGCGCTCTGGTACGTGACGATCAACGCTGTGCACGGCGGATGGTTCGACGCCGAGGCATCCGCCTCGGTAGCTGACGTCGCTCGGCACATCGATGATCTCCAGGGAAACGGCATGTCAGGCGACGAACAAGGCGTGCCAGCCCGGGAAGCGGACTGAACATCCTGACAGGTCAAAGCATAACCGCCTGCTGCGCGCCAGTCCCGGAGGCTTCAGATCCCCACGACATCAGCACGCACCCGGCCCTGGCAAGGATTGACGGCTGGAGTCGTCTCTCTCCCACGACGTGCCCACGCGCCGGAAGCGATCGAGGCGGGCGAGGCAGGCGAACCCGATGTACACCAACACATCAAGGGCAGCCGTCGGGCCGGCGACGATCGATCGGACCAGCCCCCACAGGGTCGATGTGAGTGGCTGCCGAAGCACCAACTCGTCACCGCCCACCTCGTCGCGCTGAAGCCGCTGGATCTTCGCGACCGCCCCTCGGCGTAGCACCGCGAGGAGCGCGCGAGCGGTTCGGGGGACGCGAACGACGACCGGGTCGCCGCTGATCACGGCGATCTCGCTGTCCGTGAACAGCGAGTCGACGAACAGATCGTCACCGACGACCGCCGGCCAGGTTCGGAAGCGCGCTCGACCACGTTCACTGAGACCGTAGACCCCGGCCCCCCACAACCGGTTGAACAGCGACGGGATCAACAGCCGCGCGCGGTAGTAGGACCGGACCAGCCTGGACGCCCCCCGGGTGTCGTAGGTCAGCGCGGGGCGCGCCGCGAGCACCCGGCCGTCGCGGGACAGATGATCGAGCACGGCCAGAGCGGACGCCCCTGGCAGGGAGACATCGGCGTCCAGATAGAGGCGCGGGAAGGTGGTCGCCTCGTCGTCACCTCTTTGGAGTGCGGCGATCTTGGATGACTCCGCGATCTCCACCACGCGTATCGCGGGATGAACGGACGCCGCGACCTCCGCCGTGTCGTCAGTGCAGCCGTTGCACACCACGATGACCTCGAGCGTGCCCAGAGGCAGTGCGCTCACCAGCGCCGTGAGCGTGTGAGCAATCACCGTCGACTCGTTGTGAGCCGGAATGATCACGCTTCCCAACGGACCCCGGGTCACATTGCCACCCTTCTCATCTCTCGGCCCTGGCTCTCGACCGTGACGGACACGCGCTCAGCGGATGTAGCTGGATCGCCCTACTGATCAGCCCGGATTCGAGGCTCCGCAGGCTGTGGATCGGCTGCCGGCCGGGGCAACGCCGGAATGGCGCTGTTGGCGTACAACATGCGCAACGCCCGAGGGCTCTGGACGAGATACCGACGCGACAGTCGACGGGGCTCCCGGGCGAGACGATAAGCCCACTCCAATCCATGATCACGCATCCACCTCGGTGCCCGCGGAATCGTGCCCGCCATGAAGTCGACGGCAGCACCGAACGCCACGGCCACGAGCGCCCCGGTTCCGTTCGCGTACTTGGCCATCCACTGCTCTTGCAGGGGCTTCCCGAGCGCAACCACGAGCAGGTCCACACGATGCGAGGCCAGTTCCTGCTGTATCCGCCGACAGGCCTGTTCGTCCAGGAGATCTTCTCGGGAAGGTGTCAGATGACAGGCGAGGTTCAACCGCGGCCGCTGACGAGCCATCGCGGCAGCCAACGGCTCGCGCAGCGCCGGACTTCCACCGAGAACGGCGACCGATGACTGACGAGACTCGGCCAGGCCGAGGAAGTCCGGCAGGAGGTCGGCTCCGGCCAGTCGCGGATAGGCGGTACCCGTCAGTCGCCGCGCGACCTGCACCAAAGGGATGCCGTCGAGAAGGACGAGCCAATCGTCCATGTGGCCAGGGTCCATGTCGTCCCCATCGACCAGCTCGCCGAAGTGGGCCAAGTGATCGAGATTGGCTGACGCCACGAGGAGACACCCGGTGCCTCGGGGACGCCCGAGATGCCCATCCATGAGGCGCCACAGGTCATCGGCCATGACCAGGTCGACCGCGCAGCCACCGAGCAGCACGCGGCGCAACCCGGTCACCTGGGCACCGGATGGTGCGCGGAGATCGATGACGAGATCGGTCTCCGGCGATGGCCCTGCCATCAACTGTTCGCCAGCCGACGACGGAACTTGATCGGGCGCCCGCTTCGAAAAGCCCCAAGTTCGCGTCATGCTTCACCCCTCGACATTCAGGTGCGTGCTCGGCGCACTTGGCCCCAAGGATTGGATCGGGTGCCATAACCATTTTCTATCGGAACCCGTTGCGTGTCAGGGGTTCCGGGGAAGCGACACCGATCCTGTCAGCCAGAGAGGGGAATGAATCACATTGCGTATAGAGGCCCTCACGGACGGTGGAAGAAGCTCATCGATCCGGACTGGAGACGAAATCCTGGCCACTGGAACTCAGCGGAAAGGCCGGTCCGAACCTGTCTCATATCGTCACCAATTCTCTACTCAGAGTTAGTAAGTGACTCACGTGCCGGTCGCACGAGGAGGACGGCGGGGCAGCGTGAGTCGCGGCCCGAGACCGAGAAGCGGAGGGACGGTCGCTCAGCCACCACGCCGGTCTGGGGCTGCGCGGGCACGAAGACGCCCGGGCAAGCCGCTGTTGCCCGGGCGTCAGAATTCGTTCGGGTCTCGCAGAGATACGGTTACCGGCTCGTCACGAGCCGACGATCTCCTCGACCGGCTGGACCAGTTGGGGAGCGAAATGCAGGTATCCCGTCGTCCGGCGCTTGCCGTCGATGTCGTGATACACGCGTTCCACCTGCTGTGCGGTGAGCCCGGTGGCCACTGCCACTTCCTCCAGCGGGACGCCGTTGTTCTTCCCGTACAAGCACAAGTCCATCCGGTCGTGCGGCAGCGAGAAGTAGAACTCCTCCTGTGACTGCGGCAGCGAGTAGGTGTCGGTCGTCGACGGCCGGGTACGGATGGCCTCCGGAACACCCAGGTGCTCGGCAAGCGCATACACCTGCGACTTGTACAGGTGGGCGATTGGCTTGACATCCGCTGAGCCGTCGCCCAGCTTCACGAAGAAGCCCTGGTCGTACTCCAACCGGTTCGGCGTACCGGACACGACGTAGTTCAGTCGATCGGCATGGTAGTACTCCAGCATCTTTCGGACCCGCTGCTTGAAGTTGGTCGCCGCGACGATTCCGAGGTAGGCCTCGTGCGGCAGCCGATGCTTGGTTTGCGTGCCGTCGGGCGCCTGCACGACAACCGAGTACAGCCGGAAGGTGTCGGAGTCGACGACGCTCGGCAGCACGATCTTCGAGGAGTATCCCTGACCGTACTCGGGGCAGACCAACCTGATCGCCTCGTCCCGGCGGGTGTAGCAGCCCGAGGCCTCGAGGATGGGCGACAGCTCCTCGAGCGTGGAGTCGATCCCGAGCGAATCGGACAGCATCCGGCTGAAGACCAAGGTGTCCGAGGACGACTCGCGCTCGGGCATGTGCAGTCCGAAGACCCGATTCGGACCGAGCGCCCGCACGCAGAGTGCCGCCACCACGCTCGAGTCGATGCCGCCCGAGAGAGCCACCACGATTCCGCGGCGGCGGGTACGGGCCAGGTAGGCGTTCAGGCTCGACGAGATCTTCGCCGTCTCCTGCTCCGCGTCGATCGCCAGGCTCGTAGGTCCGAACGAAACCGCTGAGGTGCTCATCGCTCACTGACTCCTGTCATAGGTCGAGGCAAGTGCCATCCGGTCGACAGCAACCAGGGGGTCGACAGTCACCGGCTCGGACGCCGACCCATGGCCAGCGACGAATAGGGCGTGGGTCAGCTGGGTCGAGATGACTGCCAGCACACGCATGTTGTCGGTGTTGCTCATGTTCTGCCCACGGGTGCGGGCGCACTTGTCGACCAGTCCCCTGACCAACGCAGCATCGAAAACCCCGGCGTCGCGGACAGCGCGCTCGGACGTGATCTCGTCGAACCAGTCGGGGCGGCCGGTCGTGAAGAAGCTCGCTGCGTCCGGCGCTCGGTACGGTTGCTTCGGCCGGTGCAGGATCTCCTCTGGAAGCAGATCTGCGAACGCACGCTTGAGCAGGTACTTCTCCTCCAGGCCGAACAGCTTGTGCTGAGCAGGCAGGGCATTGGCAAAGTCCACGACATCCCGGTCGAGAAAGGGGAACCGACCCTCGACCGAGTTCGCCATCAGCATCCGGTCCCCTTGCGACGACAGGATGTACCCGGGGAGCAGCGTCGTCATCTCGAGCCATTGCCCACGAGCAAGGAGATCCCAGTCCGCGGCGCCGGAGGGCATACCCGCGACGACGTCCGGCGAGCCCGAAGCCTTGATCTCTTCGCGCATCGGAGCTGCCAGAAGACTCTCGAGCATCGCGGTCGAGTCCCACCGTGGCCGATGCGACATGGCCGCGTCACCGACGTCCAAGTTGCGGCCGAAGAAGCTGCGGGCGAAGGCAGGGGTCTTCCCGGGCGAGCGAGACATCCAGGGGTAGAGAAGCTCCGAAGCCCGTGAGCGTTTGGCCGAGGCTGGGTCACGTGCCCAGAACTGGCGGACCCTGGCCTCCCGGAAGATGTCGTAACCGGCCAGGACCTCATCGGCACCCTCGCCGGTGACCACCACCTTGAAACCGTTGTCCCGCACGAGTCTTGACAGCAGGAAGAGGGGCGCGGGAGCCGCCCGCAGGATCGGCGTCTCGGTGTGCCGGATGACGTCGGGGAAGATCGCGGCGATGTCCGAAGGACTCACGACGACGTCCTCGTGCTCCGTTCCCAGGATGGCGGACATCTGTTTCTGGTAGCGGCCTTCATCGAAATCGGCATCGGAGAATCGAAGCGAGAAGGTGTGCAGGGGTGCCGAGGTGTAGCGCGCAACCACCGCAGCCGTGATGGACGAGTCGATACCACCAGAGAGGTAGGCCCCGACGGGCACGTCACTCCGCAGGAAGCGCAGCCTTGCTGCCTCGACGATCCGCCGGCGCAGTTCCTCGGTGTTCTCCTCCACGTCTTGGGAGGGCTCGGCCCCTCTCGAGGGGAAGTCCGCCGCCCAATAGGGCTGGGAGTGCCAAGCGCCGGTGGCGTCCAGAACGGCATAGTGACCCGGCGGCACCTGCCGGACCCCCCGGAAAGGCGTCGTCGGCGCCACCGTCGACCAGTAGGTCAGGATCTGCTCCAAACCCGACGGGTCGAGCTCCCGGGTCACCACCGGATCGGCGAAGAGGGCTTTGACCTCGGAGGCGAACAGAAACCGGTTCGCAGTCCGGGTGTAGTACAGCGGCCTGACCCCCAGCCGATCCCTCGACAGGATCAGCCGGCGTTCCCGCGTGTCCCACAAGGCAATGGACCATTGCCCGTTGAACCGTGAGAAGCACCCCGGCCCCCATTCCTCCCACGCGTGCACGATGACCTCGGTATCGCTCGCGGTGCGGAAGGTGTGACCACGACCACGAAGCTCGGCGGCCAGCTCGACGTAGTTGAAGATCTCGCCGTTGAAAGCTGTCCAGAGGGTCTCGTCCTCGTTGCACAACGGCTGCGCCCCGCCGACGGTGTCGACAATGGCCAGTCGCGTGTGCCCGAGGGCTGCCCGCTCATCCCGGTAGTAACCCCAGCTGTCAGGTCCGCGGTGCCCCAACCGACCGGTCATCCGGCGGAGCAGGGCGAGGTCAGGGGGCCCAGCTGTGCTCACCACGCCGCAGATCCCGCACATCAGCCACTCACCCCTTGGCGCACAGCCCCGCGAGCCTCGAGTAACGCCGCAACGGCCGAGGCGTCAGTCAGGAGGTCGAGGTCCATGTCCTCGTCCCGCAGCACTACCCCGAAGACGTCCTCCAGCAGCAGCGCCAGCGTGACCGCATTCAGCTCTCGGTCCTCGTTCGACGGCCGCATCTGTGCGAACCGTTCGAGGACGGAGCGCACCTCCTTCTCGGCCGTCACCGCGCGCCCTCCCCGGCAACCTGTACCAGCGCTACCGCCGTGGCGTAGTCGTCGCAGTGCGACAGGGACACCTGGAGGTCGTGTGCCCTGGCCTGCCGCGCAGCCACGCCGACGAGCCCACCCAAGGTCACCACCGGCCGGCCGTCGGCCTCATTGACGATCTCGATCGATCGCCAAGGGATGGGGCCGGTCCATGCCACGGGCAGCGCCTTGAGAACGGCTTCTTTGCCTGCAAATCGAGCGGCGAGGTGCAGTCCAGGCCGGAACTTACCCATGCAGTAGGCGATCTCTCGTGGCGTGAACCACTTGCGAAGAAACGTATCTCCCCGCGCCCGCACCAAGTCCTCGATCCGCGCCACAGCCACGATGTCGGTTCCTGTCCTGGTCTGCATCGTCGGCCCGGTCACCGGATAGCCCCGGCGACCACACGAACCCAGGTTCCCGCCGCCACCTTCGCGCCTTGCGCGTTGAGATGTCCCGGGTCTGAGGCGTAGCCGTCGTACAGGGCGAAGTAGTCCTGCCCGTCGTGGCGGCCGCCCGAGCGGGACCCGTCAGGAGCCGTGGACTCGGCAGCGGCCACGTCAAAGAGGTGATCACCGGCGTATCGCTCGCGGACGAGGGTGTTGAAACGCTCTCGGGCGACGTTCTCGGCCGGCCCGAACCGGTCATTCCCCGAGAGGCGGGCCTTGAGCTGGGAGAGCCCGCGACGATCGGTCATCAGCGGCACCGTCGCCTTGACGACTGTGATGTCAGGGAAGTCCCGCTCCAGCGCCTCCACCGTGTCGCGGTATGCGGCGAAGAGAGCATCGACGTCAGTGTCGGTGCGAAAATCGATGTAGCAGAGCTTCATCATCGCGATATCGATGTGCTCGGCGAGACCGCTCCGCAACGCTTGATCGAAGTCCTGGATCTTGCCGAGCGGTTGTTCGTTCACCCCGAGATAGTCGTGCTCGACGAATCCACCTGGAGTCGTGAGGGGACGACGGCCCTGCTCGATTCGGGGCGCCGGCATCCCATGGTCTGCGTAGAGGGCGGGCAGACCCTCGAGCACGTTCATCCCCACCGACTGATGGCCGAAGAACACACGCGCCGTCGAGGCCGTGGCCAGGTCGCCGGCCGAGACATCCGCCGGCGCAGCGTTGTTGGGCATCGATGTCTCCCCTTGGTCGCGACTCACGGTCCACCACAGGGCCGCGGCCACCATCACCACGACCACTGAGATCGACAGAGAGACGCGCGCTCGAGTCAGTTGTGTCATGCGTGTGCTCCTTCGGGGGTCGAAGCCGAGGCGAGCTCCCGCAGCCGTGGCTTGGCCACCTTGCCGTTGGCCGTGAGAGGCAACGCGCTCACCACGATCACGGATCGCGGCACCATGTGCGCCGACAGCTGCGAACGGCAGAAAGCGAGCACATCAGCCTCGGACACCTGCTCACCGGGGCGGCCGACCACGAACAGGCAGATCGCCTCGCCCGCCTCATGATCCGATACACCGACAGCAGCTGCCGAGACCAGGCGGTCCATGCGCAGCACACACGCCTCGATCTCCTGGCTGGACACCCGATAACCCCAGGACTTGATGAAGTCGTCCCGCCGATCGACGAGGTAGATGAACCCCTCATCGTCGAGGACGGCGATGTCACCGGTGCGCAGGCCATGCTCGGTGTACTTCTCGGCCGTGCCGACCGGATCGCCGTAGTACCCCGCGGTGACGCTCGCACCGCGCGCGTAGATCTCTCCAGGCTGCCCCGGGGCCACCGGCTGCCAGTCCTCGCCGAGCACCGACAGTGTCACTCCGGGGATCCCCCGGCCAATCGAACCCTGCTTCTCCCACAGCCTTTCTGGAGGGAGATAGGACAGCCTCGCAGTCGCCTCGGTCTGGCCGTACATGACGAACAACCGGGCGTTCGGCTGGGCTGCGGTGAGCTCCTCGACCAGAACCTGCGGCAACTTCCCTCCCGCCTGCTGGATGATGCGCAGTGACGCCAGTTCTCGGCTGGCGAACGTCGCTGCCCTCAGCAGCAGCTGGAAGGAGGAAGGCACGCCGGCGAGGACGGTGCATTCCTCGCGCTCCAACTGATCGAGTGCGGTTTCCGGGAACACGAAGGAGTTGCACAGGACGATGCGACCACCTGCGCGCAGGTGGGTGTGCAGGAGCGATGCGCCGTAGCAGTAGTAGAAGGGAAGGATCACCAGGACCCGGTCATCGCCACGCAAGCCCAGGTACTCCACGATCGAGGCGGTATTGGCCTGGATGTTCCGGTGGGTCACGCGGACCGCCTTGGGCTGGGCTGTCGAGCCCGAGGTGAACATCAGGACGGCGTCAGTGTCGGGATCGACCGGCTCGGGATCCGGCCAGTACACCGTGCCCTCGTCGAGCAACACTGCGTCGGTCACCACCGCGACCGGTTCTGCGAAGACGTCCGGGAATCGCCGCAGCACACGCCGATCGACCACCACGGCAACGCATCCGACGAGGTCGGCGTTACGCCGCACACTGTCGGGGGTCAGCTTGTCCGACAACGGCACCGCAACGTGACCCAGCTTCATGATCGCCAGATACCCAGCGACCCAGAGCAGAGAGTTGGGGCCGAGGATGGCCACCCGAGAACCTGGCGCCAGTTGGAGCAGCTGCAGCTCCGCGGCGATCCGCCCTGCGGCCCGGCCTAGGTCAGCGTAAGTGTGCCGAAACTGCCCCTCGACCAGCGCGATGTCGCCTGGCGCAGCCTGAGCCAAGAGGTGGTCGGCTGTGTTCTCCCCCGAAGAAGTCACTGTCACGCCCTCGAGAGCGCCTAGAGACTCGGCAGCGCAACGCGCTTGCCCGCAACGAATCCGGTGAGGGCCGCGATGCTGCCCAGGTTCGCAGGCACCGTCTCTGCCTCCGTCACCTCAATGTCGAAGTGGGACTCGAGGAACTCGATGAGCTCGAGAATGCCCGTCGAGTCGATGATGCCGCTCTCGACCAAGGCCTCCTCGTCCTTGGGGGTACGCGAAACATCACCGAAGAGGTAGTTCGTGACCACGAACTCGATCAGATCAGCTCGGATCTCGACATTCATAACAGCCCCTCACGTCAGCGCCTATTGGTTCACTCATGTTGCTTCACCTGGGGGAGGCCTAGTGGGGCAGTCCCACAGATGGCCCACCCGCACACACACTCAGTAGGCGCCGCTTCGCCCGACCACGGCACGCCAGGTACGCCACAAGATGGCGACGTCGAGCCAGAAGTTCCAGTTGTCCACATAGCGCAGGTCGAGTCGCAACGACTCTTCCCACGTGAGGTCGCTGCGACCACTCACCTGCCACAGTCCCGTCAGCCCCGGGCGCACCCGCAGCCGCCGGGTGGCGTCGCTGTCGTACGCGGCCACCTCCTGCGGCAGGGGCGGCCGAGGCCCAACCAGGGACATGTCGCCACGCACGACGTTCCACAACTGCGGCAGCTCGTCGAGGGAGTAGCGGCGCAGCACCGCACCCACCCGGGTCACCCGGGGGTCATTCCGGATCTTGAAGAGTAGGCCATCGTTCTCGTTGAGCTCCTCCAGCTCGGCGCGGCGCTGCTCGGCGTCGGCCACCATGGAGCGGAACTTCAGCATCTGGAACGGCTTGCCACCCACCCCGACCCGGGTCTGGCGGAAGATCACCGGCCCGGGCGAGGTCAGCTTGACCGCCAGGGCGGCCACCAGCAGCACCGGCGAGGTCGCGAGCAACAGCCCGGCACCCAGCGTCCGGTCGAGCACGCCCTTGACCAGCATCCGCCCGCCCTGGGTCACCGGTCGATCGAGGTGCAGCAGCGACAGCCCGGCCACCGGCCGGATGGACAGCCGCGGGCCGGCCACCTCGACGATCCCGGGCGAGACGATCAGTTCGACGCCACGTTCCTCGAGCTGCCAGGCCAGACGACGCAGGGCATGCCCCGACAGGTCCGGGTGAGAGGCCACCGCCACCACCCCGGCGCGCAACTGCGACACGGCCGCCATGATCTCGTCCACGATGCCGGCCGTCGCCTCTTGACCGGGTTCGGCGTTCTGGGCCACAGGTGCCCCCTCGGGCGAGGCCGGGATGCACACCCCCACCGAGACCAGCCCGTGCCAGGGCTCACGATCGAGCTGCTCGACCAGATGCGCCGCGGCATCGGCCCGGCCGACGACCAGCACCCGGTTCAGGCCCTGCCCGGCCAACCGACGCTTGAACAACCAGGCGCGCATCCGCCGGCGCAACACGAAACTCAGGAACAGCGCCATCGGCAACGCGATCATGACGTAACCGCGGGAGAGATCGCCCTTGATCACAAATGAGGACGCCGCCGTCACCGCGAACAGGAAGAGGGTCGCATCGGCCAGCCGGCGGTACTCCTCCGGCCCGGTGCCCAGATAGCGATTCTCATAGCCCCGCTGAATGGCCACCGAGGCCACCCACAACACCGGGGCGAGCAGGCTGAACAGAATGTAGGGCGAGGACGCCTCGCTGCCGAAGCGGATGAAGAGCCCGGTCACCCCGGCCACCAGGGCAGCCCCGACATCGGCAACGATGAGGATCTGCCGGTACCGGTTGAGTAGTTCCCGGGGCCCGACAGCATCGTCGCTGTCCAACGTCAGTCGAGTGACGACGTTGCGTGGCGCAGAGCTCTCCGCTTCGAGTTGATGGGCCGGTGAGGCCGGTGGCTGAGTCAGAATGGACACGCTCGACGTCCCTGTCTTCATGATTCCCCCCGCCAGTGGCGGTAATCCCTTGCATCCCCCCGCCGATGGCGGTCGTGTCACCCGAGCGACGCCTGAACTATAGGCAGGTCGGCGAACCAGGTGCTGACACTTTGCTGAATTAAGGCATGCCCATGCGAGGGTTAAGTCAGAAGCCCTAGATCAATAGAACTGAGAGTGTTTGAACGGCTACTTTCTGCTGTAACCCCTGACCCGAGCCTCGCTCGGAGGGGCCGTCCGGGGTCTGAGAGAGTAAGTGACTGCGAAGCGCCCGAGCGCACCTCGCGCCCCGATCCGCCGAGCCGGCCGGTGCCTGCCCGGCAGCCGAGGGAGACCACCATGCTGCGACCCGCCGACCCCTCGATCCGGGCGGTGCTGTTCGACTTCCACTGCACCCTGGTCGACCAGGGGGACGGCTCGGCCTGGCTCGATCTGGCCTGGGCTGCTCTCGACCGCGACGGCTCGGCGGCCGAAGCCCTCGGTGAACCACGGGCGACCCGCTTGAGCGACCTGCTGCACCATGTCTGGGACGGCGCACGCGACATCGACCCGCACAACCGGCGGGACCTCGACCCGATCGTCCACCGCCGGGTGTTCTCCGAGCTGGTCCATCGACACTTCGCCGACCTGGACGACGACCTGATCGCCGCGTTGTACGCATCGGTCACCGATCTCTGGACGCTCTACACCGATGCCATCCCGACCTTGACCGAACTGCGCGCAGCCGGCGTCCGCACCGCCCTGGTCTCCAACATCGGGATGGACATCCACGACGTCCTCGACCGGTGCGGCCTGACCGAGTTGTTCGACGCCGTGGTGCTGTCGTACGAGGTGGGCGCGGTCAAGCCGGAGCGCGCCATCTTCGAGCATGCGTTGAAGCTGATCGACGTGCCCGCTCACCAGGCGTTGATGGTGGGCGACAACTGGCGGGACGACGCGGGCGCCGGGGAGGTCGGCTGTCGGGTGCTCATCCTGCCGCGCACCTCCGGCCCCGACCACGGCCTCGACCGGGTGCTCGCCCTGACCCGACCCTGAGGTCGATGTCGTGACGGCCTATCTGGCGTTCCTGCGTGCCGGCTTCCACCGCTACGCCACCTATCGCCTCGCGACCGTGGCCGGCGCCTTCACCAACTCGGTCTTCGGCCTGGCCCGGGCCGCGATCCTGGCCTCGGCCGTCGCCGGGGCGGGCGCCATCTCGGCCGGGGGCTACACCGCCCACCAGGTGATCACCTACGCCTGGCTGGGTCAGGCCCTGATCACCCCCGTCAACGTGTTCCAGTGGAACGAGCTCGCGCTGCGGGTCCGCACCGGTGACATCGCGATCGACCTGGCGCGGCCGGTCGACCTGCAACTGAGCTGGTTGGCCACCGACCTCGGCCGGGCCGGCTACAGCCTGCTGCCCCGCAGCCTGCCCCCGGTGCTGATCGGGGCGCTGCTCTTCGGCCTGGCGCTCCCCGCCCACCCCCTGCCCTACCTGCTGGGCGCGCTGTCCGTCCTGCTGGCCGTGGTGATCTCGTTCGCCTGCCGGTTCGCGGTCAACCTCACCGCGTTCTGGCTGGTCGAGATCCGCGGTGTGATCGGCAGCTACGTGGCGATCTCGAGCCTGCTCTGCGGGCTGGTGGTGCCGGTGTCCTGGTTCCCCGGCTGGCTCGACACCCTGGCCACCGCGACCCCGTTCCCGTCCCTGCTGCAGGCCCCGATCGACGTCATCACCGGACGGGTCAGCGGCACGGCCGCCCTCGGCACACTCGCCGTCCAGGCCTTCTGGGCGGTGGCCACGCTCGGCGTCGGCCGCGCGGTGCTGCACCGGGCCACCCGCAAGCTGGTGGTGCAGGGTGGCTGACCCGTCGACGACACCGGACGCCGCGCGCCCCGGCCGCCTTCACCCCTACCGAGCGCTGCTCGGCTCACGCGTGCGATCGCAACTCACCTACCGCACCTCGTTCGCCTTCGAGGTCTTCAACAGCCTCTCGTTCGCCGTGTTGGAGTTCGTCGAGGTCTACCTGATCTTCCACAACACCGCGTTGCTGGGTGGCCTGGGGGTCGTCGAGTCCTTCCTCGTCTTCGCGCTGGCCAGATCCGGCTTCGCCCTGGCCGACCTGGTGGCCGGTCAACTCGACACCATCCCGAGCATCGTCCGCGCAGGCACGCTCGACACGATGATGCTGCGACCGCTCCCGGTGCTCGCGCAGTTGATCCTCGGCGACGTGCAGCTGAGGCGCCTGGCCCGGCTGACGCTCTATGTCGTCGTCCTGATCGTGACCTTGCCCCGGGCGCCGGTGGACTGGACCCCGGCGCGGGTCGCCCTGGTCCCGGCGACCGTGGTCGGCGGCGGCCTGATCTTCACCGGGTTGTTCATCGCCGCCGGCGCCCTGCAGTTCCGGCTGGTGGACGGTGGCGAGGTCGCCAACGCCTTCACCTACGGCGGCGGGTACGTGGCGTCGTATTCCACCGCGGTGCTGCCGGCACCGGCCCGGGCCTTCTTCACCGCGGTGGTCCCGGCCGCGTTCGTGGGATACCTGCCCACCCTCGCTCTGCTCGGCCGCACCGGCCCGGTCGGCCTCCCCGGCTGGCTCGGCTGGTACACCCTGCCGGTGGGCGGGCTCACCGTGACAGCGGCTCTGGCCCTGTGGCGCAACGGGTTACAGCACTATCAAGGGGGTGGCGGGTGAGCATCATCCAGGCGGACCGGTTGGTACGCGAGTTCCGGGTCGGCGGGCGGCTGCGCGGCGGCGTCCGCCAGGTACGCGCGGTCGACGAGATCAGCTTCACCGTCGCCCCCGGCGAATCGGTGGGCTACATCGGGGCCAACGGCGCCGGCAAGTCGACCACGATCAAGATGCTGAGCGGCATCCTCACCCCGACCTCCGGTCAGGTGCGCACGTGCGGCCTCGATCCGGTCCGGCAGCGACGTGAGCTGGCCGCCCACCTCGGCGTGGTCTTCGGTCAGCGCTCGCAGCTGTGGTGGGACCTGCCCCTGGCCGAGTCGCTGACGATCCTGGCCGCGGTTCACCGCCTACCGACCCGGCGCTGGACGACGCGACGCGACGAGCTGGTCGACCGCCTCGACCTGGGCGCCTTCCTGCAGCGACCCGTCCGCCAGCTCTCGCTCGGCGAACGGATGCGCGGCGAGCTGGCCGCGGCGCTGCTGCACGAACCCGAACTGCTGATCCTGGACGAACCCACGGTCGGACTCGACGTGCTCAGCAAGGAGCGCCTGCGGGTCTTCCTCCGCGAGGAGAACGCCGCCATCGGCGCCTCGGGCCACGGCCGCACCATGCTGCTCACCACCCACGACATGGACGACGTGGAGCGGCTCTGCGAACGCCTGCTCGTCGTCGACCGCGGCCGGCTGGTCTACGACGGCGACCAGGCCGGACTGACGATGAGGGTCGGCGCCCGGCGGGTGCTCGTCGTCGACCTCGCCGAGCCCCATGCCTCGCTGGCCCAGGCCGTGTCCGGGCTGGTCGGCGTCCAGGTGCTGGCTGCCGAGGGCGGCGGCCTGCGTCATCGCTTCGCGTTCGCTCCCGGCACGGTGACCGCGGCCGAGGTGCTGTCCCGGCTCAGCGCGCACGCGTCGGTGCGCGACCTCAGCATCGTCGAACCAGAGATCGAGGACGTCGTCCGCCGCCTCTACGAAGCGACCTCCGACCCGCGGTGACCAGGCCATCACGACGGATGGCGAACAGCATTTAGTGATCATTCGAACACTCATTGTGAGATTCGCCTGACACGAGCATCGGCGTCTGTTTAGTCTGATCGCACACCGAGTTGGATCACTCACTAGAAGTGACCGGCGACGTGTGCGGGGGCACCGTCCAAGCGAGCCGGCCAAGCCGGCCGAGCGTATCGGCGCACCTGGGCATCACCTCTCGGGGAGGACCAGACCACACGAGCAGGCCGTCGCGCATCGGCGGAGCCTGCACCGCCGGCGTGCGCGGGCGGGACAACACCGGGGAGCGATCCGGGGGATGAACATGTTCGACGTCGTCGATGGTTCGGCCATCGCACTGGCCGGGCGGCTGCTGCTGGACGGAGCCGGGCTGTTGTTCGGGCTCTATGTGATCACGATGGCCGGACTGTGGTCACGATGCCGCCTGCTGCCGCTGCGTCACCGCGATCGACCGGTCCAAACCCCTTCCGGCACAGGCGATATCCGCATGTCTTTGCCGTCCGATCGGTGAGGCGGCGACTGCCGGCCCTCGCGGCCGCGGTGCTCGGACTGCTGCTGCCGCTGTCGGCAACCGCAGCCGAGGCGGCCCCCACGGGGCCGGACAACTCACTGCGCGTCAGCCGGGTGGACCAGTCCCGATGGCCGACCATCTCGGCCGTGCTGACCGCGCCGGGCTCGACCGCCACCGCCCTCCGCCGCGGGCTGCGACTGCAGGGCACCGGGGCGAATGCGACGCCCACCAGGGTCACCCCGCTCAGCGGCCAGGACCTCGAAGTGGTGATCGTCCCCGAACCGTCCCTCAGCGGGACGGCGCTCAGCGCTCAGCGCCGCGCCCTGGCCGAGTTCGCCCACGCATTGCCGGCCGGTGCCCGCAGCGGCGTCCTGCTGGACCCGGACCATGCCCCCAGGTTGACCAGCGACTCGGCGCCGGTGGTGGCCGACCTGGCCACCCTGACGACCTCGTCGGCGCAGGCGTCGGTCACCCATCGCACCGAGACGGCCCTGGCGGCCTTCTCCTCGGGCAGCACGGTGCGACGCACCGTCGTCCTGGCCACCGCCGATCTGCGCCCACCGGACCCGGCCGCCCTGGCCCGGGTGCGTTCTCGGCTGGCCGCCAGCGGCACCCAGCTGTTCGTTCTCGAACTCGCCGGTGCCGCAGCGATCTCCGACCTGGCCCCCGCGACCGGCGCCTTCACCGTGGGCTCGGGCAGCCCCGACCGGGTGTTCTCGGCCGCACCCGCGCGGATGCTGGTCGACCTCACCCACCAGTTCCACGTGCAGTTCACCGCTCCCCCCCTGCTGTCGCGCACCAGCCCGCTGGCCCTCTCGCTGACCCAGGACGGCGCCGTACGCACGGTGGACCTGCCCACACCCACCGCTCCCACGGCCCAGGCACCGGCCCCCCCGCCGAGCACCGACCATGGCGACGCCGAGGGCTACCGACCGGTGGAGTGGCCGATGCGCCTGCTCGCCGGCTCCCTCGTGGCCACCGCCCTCGGCCATGCGCTGATCATGCTGATCGCCAGTCACCGGCCTCGGCGCCCCACAGCGCCCGGCGAGCCCAGCCAGCGGGTACCCGCACGGCGTCCGTGGTTCGTCGTCCTCGTGCCGTGCCTGGACGAGGAGCGGGTGATCCGCGCCTCGGTGAGCCGGCTGCTGAACCTGCCGCACGACCGGCTCGAGATCGTGGTGATCGACGACGCCTCGAGTGACGCCACCGCGGCCGAGGTCGAATCCCTGGACGACCCCCGGGTGCGCCTGCTCCGGCGACACCCACCCGAGGCCCGCCAGGGCAAGGGCGAGGCGCTCAACGCCGCCTGTCGCGAGGTGCTGCGCCGCGCCGAGGCGGCCGGTCGCGATCCGCACGATGTGATCGTCGTGGTGCTGGACGCCGACGGCCGCCTGGACGCGCGGGCGCTGGACGAGGTCGAGCCGTACTTCGCCGATCCGCGCATGGCCGGGGTGCAGATCGGGGTGCGGATCGTCAACCGGTTCTCCAGCCGATTGGCCCGGATGCAGGACGTGGAGTTCGTGGTCTACACCCGCGTCTTCCAGCGCGCCCGGCGCCACCTCGGCTCGGTGGGCCTGGGGGGCAATGGACAGTTCATGCGCCTGTCCGCCCTGGCCTCGCTCGGCGATCGGCCGTGGTCGCGCAGCCTGACGGAGGACCTCGACCTGGGCATCCGGCTGATCGCGGCCGGCTGGCGTACCGACTTCTGCCCCACGGTCGACGTGCACCAACAGGGCGTCGTCACGCTGAGCGCCCTGCTGCGCCAGCGGACCCGGTGGTTCCAGGGCCACCTGCAGGCCTGGCGGTTGTTGCCGCTGGTGCTGCGCGGCGCCCCCCAAGCGCGCCCGGGCCGACCTGGCCTACCACCTGTCGGCTCCGCTGTTGCTGTTGATCGCCTCGTTGTTGTCGGCCTCGTTCCTGGCCTCGGTGATCGCCCACGTGATCCGGGCCGCCCAGGGGCAGGGCGAACCCGCCTGGTGGATGCTCGGCAGCTACCTGCTCACCGTGGGACCGACGCTGGCCTTCGCCGCCGTCTACCGCGCGGCCCAGATGCCACGGCCGAGCTGGACCCGCACGGCGCTGCTGGCTCACGGCTACGTGGTCTACGGACTGATGTGGTACCTCGCCGGGTGGCGAGCGGCCTGGCGCATGGTGCGCGGGCGCACCGGCTGGGCCAAGACCGGTCGGATCGAGGAACGGACCGCGCGTCCCAGTCGGCCGATCAGTGCCACGACACCCCGGATCCTCACCTTGCAGCCGACCGCCCCGGTACCGCTCGAGGAACGCCTCGAGGTGGCCCCCGACGCGAGGTCCACCTCGTCCGGGACGATCGACCTGCGGGGCCTGCTGGACCACTCATCGACCGTCGAGACCGCCGAGACCGCCGAGACGGCCGACGTTGCCGACCGGACCCGCGCGTGACCGGATCCGGCCCGGCCACCCGAGTGCCGCCGCCTCGCACCCCGCCGCGACCGGCGCCGGTGCGGGTCGACCGCCGACGCACGGCGAGGGCCCGCGTGGCCGCCCTGCTCGTCCTCGGCGTCCTGATGTTCGTGGTGGTGGCGATGACCAGGTCGTGGTCCGACGGTTCCGAGCACGGCCCGTGGCGCGTGGTGTTCACCGGATTCGGCACGGTGCGAGGCGAGGCGAAGAGCCTGCACCTGTCGCCTCGCCCGGCCGACAGCACCGAACACACCCACGCAGCCCTGGTGGTCAGCCGACGCAGCTATGGCGACCTCAGCCTGACCACCTCGGTCACCACCGAGCGCCAACTGCGCACCGGCTCACCCAACCTCTGGGAAGTCGGATGGGTGTTGTGGCACTACCAGGACCCACACCGGTTCTACGCCCTGGCCCTGAAACCGAACGGCTGGGAACTGTCCAAGCAGGACCCGGAACACCCTGGTGGGCAACGATTCCTGGCCTCGGGAACCAACCCGGCCTTCCCCATCGGCACCACCCACGTGGTCGGTGTCACCCAGGTGGGCAACACGATCAAGGTCTCGGCCGACGGTCTGCTGCTCACCGCATTCAGCGACGACGACAAGCCCTATCTCAGCGGGGCGAACGGCTTCTACACCGAGGACGCCGAGGTTCGCTTCCGCTCCATCCGCGCCGTGGAGGTAACCGCACCGTGACCATCCCTCTCATCGACCGCGCCGCAGAGCGCCGCCCCGGATCACCGCGACGCATCCTGGTGGTCTACGGCACCCGCCCCGAGGCGGTGAAGATGGCGCCGCTGGTGCATGCGCTGCAGCACAGTGCCGACTTCGAGCCCATCGTCGCCGTCACCGGTCAGCACCGGGCGATGCTCGACCAGGTCAACGAGGTCTTCGGGATCACCCCCGACATCGACCTCGACATCCACTCCCCCGGACAGACCCTCACCGAGATCACGGCCAGGACGCTGGCGGGCATCACTCCGGTGATCGAGCAGGTGGCGCCGGACGCCGTGGCCGTCCAGGGGGACACCACCACCACCTACGCCGTGGCGCTGGCCGCCTTCTACGCCCAGGTACCCGTGGTTCACCTCGAGGCCGGGCTGCGCACCCATGACCTCACCTCGCCGTTCCCCGAGGAGCTCAACCGCCGCCAGACCACGATGCTCTCCGATCTGCACCTGGCACCCACGGCGGCCGCCCGCGCCAACCTGGTGGCCGAGGACGTCTCACCCGATGCGGTCGTGGTCACCGGCAACACCGTGATCGACGCCCTGCACCAGACCCTGGCGAGCGTGCCGGCCTACGGCGACGACGAACTCGAACGGCGGCTGGCCGGCGACGCCCGGGTGCTGCTGGTGACCGCCCACCGTCGCGAGTCCTGGGGCGAACCGATGCAGCGCATCGGGCGCGCCCTGGCCCGCCTGGCCCGGCGCTACCCCGACCTGCTGGTGGTCTTCCCCGCTCACCGAAACCCCTTGGTGCGCGAGGCGATCCTGCCGCACCTCGATGGGCTGGCGAATGTCGTGATCACCGAGCCACTGCCCTACGGCGGCTTCTGCCGGTTGCTGCAACGCGCCTCGATCGTGCTCACCGACAGCGGCGGCGTCCAGGAGGAGGCCCCGGGGCTCGGCAAGCCGGTCCTGGTGCTGCGCGAGACCACCGAGCGCCCCGAGGCGGTGCACGCGGGCACGGTGCGCCTGATCGGCACCGACGAGGACGCCGTAGTGGACGCCGTCTGCACCCTTCACGACGACCCTGCCGCCTACGCCTCGATGGCGCACGCGACCAACCCCTACGGGGATGGCCAGGCGGCGCGGCGCAGTGTCGAGGCCCTCGCCCACTTCTTCGGTCGCGGCGAGCGCCCGACCGAGTTCGACCCGGCCCGCCCGGTCCGGATCGAGCTACCCGACGAGGTCGCCGACCTCGCCGGGCCGCCCTCGGGACAGCTCGAACTGCTGCCCGCATGACCCATCACGAGAGGAAGTCCATGGCACGTCACTCCCGAGTCCGGGGGGCGCTGATCGTCGGCGTGGCCCTGACGGCGCTGCTCACCACCGCCCAGCCGGCCCCGGCGGCAGGCGGGGGGCACGGCAAACACGGCGGCCGCCACGACAAGCGGCAGCCCGTGCTGATCAGCCCGCCGACGCCACCGTCCGGCCGGCCCCGGATCCCCGCGCGCCCGGCGCCCAAACCCCGCACCCGCACCCTCACTCGCACGGCATCGACCACTGTCGCGGCCGGCGCGACAACGGTTGCGCCGATGGCAGTCTCGGCCCTGGCGGTCACCCCGCCGGCGACCGCACGCAGCTTCGGCCCCACCGGCGGCACCACGTCCACGCTGGTCTTGTACGACACCACCAGCGCGTACGGCTGGCTGGGTGAGCTCTACGCCCTGGCGGCCGGCAACCTGGCCACGCACTTCGGCCGGGTCACCGCCGAGCCGGTGACCAGCTACGTGGCCGGTCAGATCAACGACCACACCGCCGTGGTCTACCTCGGCTCGACCTACAACGAGCCCCTCCCGGCGGCGTTCCTCAACGACGTCGTCGCCTCGACCAAGCCCGTGCTCTGGAGCGGATTCAACGTCTGGCAGCTCTCGGGCGCCGCCGGATCGGCGACCCAGACGGCGTTCACCACCAAGTACGGCTGGGACCCCACGACGTCCTACCTGGACACCACGGACACGATGGCCTCGGTGAGCTACAAGAGCCGGGCGCTGACCCGCTCGACCCTGAACACCGGCGGCCTGCTCGGCCCGCACATCACCAACGCCGCCGCGGTGAGCGTTCTCGGTCAGGCCAACTGCACCACGGCCGCCGGCGCACCCACCGCGTGCGCCGCGATCGCGCAGAGCACCGGCACCAGCGTGCCGTGGGCGATCCGATCGGCGAACCTCACCTACGTCGGCGAGATCCCGTTCTCGTACATGTCCGAGAGCGACCGCTATCTGGCCTACGCCGACCTGCTGTTCCCGGCGCTCAAGCCGGGCGCGACCGCGTCCAAGCGCGCCGCCGTCCGGCTCGAGGACGTCAATCCGACCTCCGACCCGGCGGTGCTGCGGGCCTTCGCCGACTCGCTGTCGAGCCAGGGCGTGCCGTTCCAGGTCGGGGTGATCCCGCGGTACACCGACCCGCGAGGCGTCTTCACCGGCGGGACGGCCTCGACGATCTCGCTGGCCAACCGGCCGTTGGTGGTCTCGGCCCTGAAGTACATGCAGTCCAAGGGGGGCGTGCTGATCCAGCACGGGTTCACCCACCAGTACTCGAACGTCACCAACCCGTACAACGCGGTCAGCGGTGACGACTTCGAGTTCTACCGGGCGCGGTGCTCGTCGACCCCGAACCCGCCCTATCAGTTCGTGACCTGCGTCGACACCTCGTGGGTGCGACTGACCGGTGCCCTGCCGGGTGATTCCCAGTCCTGGGCGGCGGGCCGTGTCACCTCGGGGCGCCAGCTCATGACCAACGCCGGCCTGGGCACGCCCACCATCTTCGAGACGCCGCACTACTCGGCCACCGCGGCCGACTACCGCGGCATGCGGCAGGTCTACGCCACCCGGTACGAGCGTGAACTGCTCTTCGGCGGCTCGATCTGGTCGGGTGGCAGCAGCGCCAACGTGTTCGGCCAGTTCTTCCCCTACAGCGTCAACGACATCTACGGCGGCAAGGTGCTGCCCGAGAACCTGGGCAACTTCGAATCGGAGGCCTACAACAACAACCCGCCCCGCACTGCGGCGCAGGTGGTGGCGAACGCGGCGGCCAACCAGGTCGTCACGGAGTCGGTGGCCAGCTTCTTCTTCCACCCGGACTACCCGCTCGCCGAGCTGAACGCGATCGTGGGCGGAATCAAGCAGCTGGGGTACACCTTCGTCCCCGCGGCTCAGCTCTGATCGCCGATGAGCCGAGTTGAACCGTATGACTCGGCGTGCCGCTGGCCCTCCCCCCTCGTCGGGGGGAGGGCCACCCGGGCCGAATCCGCTCCGGCCCGCCGCACCCGGTGCGCCGCGAACCCGCCACCGTCTGGTGGCCGTGCTGGCCACGGCCGCCCTGGGCTCATTGGCGGCACTCACGCTCGCCACCGGCTCGCCGTCCGGCCGACCCCCGGTCGACCCCGGACGGGACGCACGCACCCCGGCGACGCCGTCCGCAGCCCGATCTGCCCTGGCCTACCCGCGGTTGCCGGTCCCTGCCGCCCCGCCCGTCGTCGCGTCCGCCGCGGGCCGGGTGGTACTGCGGGTGCACGACGTGCGCGGACGGCGGTTGACCTGGTCGGCCTTCCGGTCACTGCAGTCCAACGGCCACGGTGTCGGTGGGTACGACGACATGCTGCTCGACCCGTCGAGTCTGCGCGTCCTGCGCGGCTGGCCCCTGTACGCCCACGGCGGCGACGTGGCGCTGGACCGGCCCGCGACACCGGCCGCGCTCGGCTTCTCCTGGCCCAGCTCGCAGGGCTACTCCGCCGTGATCCTCGATCTGCCCCGACCGGGCACCTACCTGCTCAGCGACCTGATGGCCACGGACGCCGTGCGCCGCACCCGAGCCGCGCTGATCGCCCGGCCGGGCTACCGCAGCAGCGCCCGGTTCCGCACGACGTGGCAGGCCGCGCAGACCGCCCTGACGGCAGCGCACCGGGCCCGTGCCGAGGGCGATCGGGCGCGCCTGGCCTGGTCCGCCTACGACGCCGCCGTACGGGCCGATCTGCTGTTGCTCACCGAGTTCGGGACGCAGTTCGCCGCCGGCCACCGGTCGCTGCGCCCGGCCTGGGGATTCACCACCGACTCCTCCCAGACGGCGGGCACGGCCAGTGCCGCCGCCGCCTCGATCGTGCGCGGCTCACGGCGGGACGGCGCGCTGCGCATCGTGTTCGACCTCGGCCGCTCCCCGGCCTCGTATGCCACCGCCGTGGCGACCGCCCACCGGTCCGGCCTGCGGGTGGTCGGGCAGTTGCTCGATTCCTCCGACATGGCGCGGATCAGCCTGGCGCAGTGGCGTTCCCGAGTCGCCTCCTACGTGCGAGGACTGCCCGCGGTCGACGTCTGGGAGGTCGGCAACGAGGTCAACGGCGATTGGCTGGGTCGCGATGCGGCCGCGAAGGTCGCGTTCGCCGCGACCTACGTCAAGGCCCACTCACGGGCTCGGACCCTGGTCACGTTGTACTGGCAGCTCGGTCAGGACACCCCGCAGACCTCGATGTTCAGCTGGGCTCGGCGCAACCTCAGCACCTCGGTGCTGCGTCGGATCGACGAGATCGGGGTGAGCATCTACCCCGAGCAGGCGCCGATGGGGTTCGCCCTGGATCGGGTGATCACCACCCTGCACTCCGCCTTCCCCCGACAACGGATCTCGATCACCGAACTGGGGTACGGCAGCGCGGACCTGAGCCACGTGTGGTGGTGGGGCTCACGCACCGATCCGCGGGGCGCGGGTCGCACCGCCGTGGCCGACCTCTACACCCGGGCCGTGCTCGGGTACCGGTACTCCGGCGGCGGTACGTACTGGTGGTACTTCCCGCAGGAGGCCCGACCGGGAACCCGGTTGTGGGCCACCTTCGCGGCGGCCTACCGGGCGGTCGTCCCGCGCTGACCGGGCGGCTGACCGGACCGCTGACCGGACCCAGCCCCGACCGAGCCGCAGGCACCCCGTGAGGCCGGTGGGCCGCGCCCGGTGGCGGTGGTCGCTCGCGGTCGGTCTGGTGCTCGCCGGGGCCACGGCCGGGGTGGTCTCGCTCCCGACGACCCCGTCACGGACGCCGGTCGCGTATCCGGCGACCTCGGGAGCCGCACCGGCCGCCCTGCCGGGCGGGGCCGACGTCCCCGCCGGACCGGTGACCACCTTCGGAGGTCCCGGCGCGCCGTCCACGCTCGTGCTCTACGACACCGCCGGCGAGCACGGCTGGATCGGAGAGCTCTACGCCCAGGCCGCAGGCAACCTGGCCAGTCACTTCGGGCCGGTGACCGCGATTCCCGCCGAGCGCTACCGCGCCGGCCAGATCCGCCGGTTCCGCGCCCTGATCTACCTCGGCACCACCTACGACGCCCCGTTGCCGCCCTCGCTGCTGGACGACGTCCGCACCTCTACGGTGCCCGTCATCTGGTCGGGTCTGAACCCCTGGAGGCTCTCCGGGGCGGCGGGGTCGGCCACGCACTCGGCGTTCCTGGCCCGATACGGCTGGGATCCGACCGCTTCGCGTCTGGACCTGCGGGACGCCGTCACCGCGGTCGACTACAAGGGCCGCACGCTGTCCCGTTCGCCACTCAACCAGGCAGGCATCCTGGCGCCCCGTCTGGTGTCGCCGGCCGCGGTGACCGTGCTGGCCGAGGCCCGCTGCACCCGGTCACGCCGGGTGGTGCCGTGCATCGGGGCGAGCACCCGGCTGCGCAACGGCGGCCTGCCGTGGGCGATCCGCTCGGCCAACCTCACCTATGTCGGCGAGAACCCGTTCTCGTACGTGGCCGAGGACGACCGGTACCTGGCCTATGCCGATCTGCTGTTCGCCGCGCTGGCCCCCGATGCCCCGGCCAGCCGCAAGGCCGCCGTGCGCCTCGAGGACGTCAGCCCGGTCTCGGACCCTGCCGTGCTGCGGCAGTTCGCCGATTACCTTGCCGCGCACCACATTCCGTTCCAGGTCGGGGTGGTGCCGGTGCACCTCGACCCGACGGGTGCTCAGAACGAGGGCACCCCCCAGACCGTGACGTTCCGGGACCGGCCCGAGATGGTCGAGGCGCTGCGGTACGCCCAGGCCCACGGCGGGGTCCTCGTCCAACACGGCCTGACCCACCAGTACGGCGCCATCGCCAACCCCTACAACGGGGTCAGCGGCGAGGACTTCGAGTTCTTCCGTGCCCGGTGCTCGGCGAATCCCGACCCGCCGTATCAGTTCCAGGCCTGCCAGGCGGCGTCCTGGGTGCGCCTGGTGGCACCGCTGCCCGAGGACTCGCCCTCGTGGGCTGCCGACCGGGTGCTGCGGGGACGCCAGGCCCTCGCCGAGGCCGGACTGGACCCGCCCACGATCTTCGAGACACCGCACTACACCGCCAGCGCCGCCGCGTACCGAGGCATGCGCCGGATCTACGGCACCCGGTACGAACGCGAACTACTGTTCGGGGGCACGCTGCGGGCCGGGGCCGATCCCACGCACTCGATCGGGCAGTACTTCCCCTATCGCGTGCACGACGTCTACGGCGGCGTCGTGTTGCCCGAGAATCTCGGCAACATCGAGCCGCTGCCCTACAACCAGCACCCGGCCCGCACCCCGAAGGACCTGGTGCACAACGCGGCCGCCAACCTCGTGGTCACCCAGGCCGTGGCCAGCTTCTTCTTCCACCCGCACTACCCGTTGGCCGACCTGGCCGCCACGATCGACGGGATCCAGGAGCTCGGCTACCAATTCGTGCCCGCCGACCAGCTCTGAGGAGCGTGGCAAGCCCTCTTGGTGATCATGCAATCCGTGCACGTTTCGTGCACGGATTGCATGATCACCGCGGGTTGGGTGCGGCGTACCCGGGGTGGCTGTCGGCGATCAGCCCTGGGTGGACGGCGTCGCGCTCGCCGTGCCGTGGGGAGCGCCATTCGGGGCCGTGCCGTTCGGGGCACCGCCACCGGGACCGCCCTTCGGCGCGGGGTCGCCCGTGCCCATACCGTCCTCGACCCCGGTCACCGCGAAATCGGCGTCCAGTTTCACGGTGACCTCGGTGCCGTCGGCCTTGGTCATGTGGGCCTCGTACTCGCCGTCACCGGCGTCTGTCTCGACCCGGTAGACCGTCCCGCCCGGTACCGCCTTCAGCGCGGCTGCCGTCACCGTCGCGGCATCGGCGGTGCTCAGCGCCTTCTCGTCGTCGCGCACCGGGGCCGAGCCGTGCACCTTCTGCCCGTCGGCGCCGCCGTTCGACCCGCGCTGCGCTCCGCTGCGACCCTGCTGACCGGTCGCGGCGTCCGGCCCCGCTGCGCTGTCCGAGGAGCCCGAGGCGCTCGGTGCACTGGACGCCGAGGGCGTGGGGGTCGTCTCGGCAGACGCCGTCAGGGTGCCCGCCAACACGCCGCCGGCGATCGCGCCGGCGGCCAGGAGCCCAACCGCGGCCACGGTGCCCCGGCGGTGACGACCCCGGGGCTTGTCGGCTGTCCCCGACGGGGTCGCCGAGGTGCCCCAGCTCGTCTGCGGCTGGTCCGTGGTGGGCTCGTTCATCGGATCCTGGGTCATCATGCGTGCCTCTCTCGCGGCCTTCGATCGCCCGTTGCGATCACAGGACCAGGTTCGGATCCGCCCCTGATCGCGCCCTGGTGTGGCTCTGTGCCGAGCCTGTGACCAGCTGTGAGACCGGCATGCAGAAGGGGCACGTCCCACCCGATCAGGTGGGCCGTGCCCCTTCGATGCGATCAGTGCCGACGAGTACCCCGGCTCACCCCTCGGCCGCGGGTGTCTCGCTCAACCCGCTGCCACCGGCGGCTGCCGGCTCGACCAGCGTGGGGTCGGCGATCGGCGACTTCACCGCTCCCGTGAAGGTGAAGTGCGCGCTCTCACCCTCACCCTCGGCGTCGACCACCACGATCTGCCCGGCCTTCAGCTCGCCGTACAGGATCTTCTCGCTCAGGGCGTCCTCGATGTCGCGCTGGATGGTGCGGCGCAACGGCCGCGCCCCCAACACCGGGTCGTACCCCTTGATCGCCAGCAGGGCCTTGGCCGCGGGGCGCAGTTCGATGCCCATGTCGCGGTCCTTCATCCGCTCGTCCAACTTCGCGATCATCAGGTCGACGATCTGGACGATCTCTTCCTGCGACAGCTGCGGGAAGACGATGTTGTCGTCGACGCGGTTCAGGAACTCGGGGCGGAAGTGGTTCTTCAGCTCCTCGTTGACCTTGGCCTTCATCCGCTCGTACGCCGTCTTGGTGTCGGTGCCCGACTGGAAGCCCATCTGCGCACCCTTGGCGATGTCACGGGTACCCAGGTTCGTGGTCATGATGATCACGGTGTTCTTGAAGTCGACCACCCGACCCTGGCTGTCGGTCAGGCGACCGTCCTCCAGGATCTGCAGCAGCGAGTTGAAGATGTCCGGGTGGGCCTTCTCGACCTCGTCGAACAGCACCACCGAGAACGGCTTGCGCCGCACCTTCTCGGTGAGCTGGCCACCCTCCTCGTACCCGACGTACCCGGGCGGGGAGCCGAACAGCCGCGAGACGGTGTGCTTCTCGCTGAACTCGCTCATGTCGAGCTGGATCAGCGCGTCCTCGTCACCGAACAGGAACTCGGCCAGGGCCTTGGCCAGCTCGGTCTTCCCGACGCCGGTGGGGCCGGCGAAGATGAACGAGCCACCGGGGCGCTTCGGGTCCTTCAGCCCGGCGCGGGTACGCCGGATCGCCTGGGACAGCGCCTTGATCGCGTCGTTCTGACCGATGATCCGCTTGTGGAGCTCGGCCTCCATGTTCAGCAGGCGCGAGGACTCCTCCTCGGTGAGCTTGAACACCGGGATGCCGGTCGCCGTCGCCAGCACCTCGGCGATCAGCTCCTCGTCCACCTCGGCCACGACGTCCATGTCGCCGGCCTTCCACTGCTTCTCGCGCTCGGCCTTGGCCGCCAGCAGCTTCTTCTCGGTGTCGCGCAGCGAGGCCGCCTTCTCGAAGTCCTGCGCGTCGATCGCGCTCTCCTTCTCGCGGCGGGTCTGCGCGATCTTCTCGTCGAACTCGCGCAGGTCCGGCGGCGCCGTCATACGACGGATCCGCAACCGGGCGCCGGCCTCGTCGATCAGGTCGATGGCCTTGTCCGGCAGGAACCGGTCGTTGACGTAGCGATCCGCCAGGGTGGCGGCGGCGACCAGCGCGCCGTCCGTGATCGAGACCCGGTGGTGCGCCTCGTACCGGTCGCGCAGACCCTTGAGGATCTCGATGGTGTGGGCCAGCGAGGGCTCCTGCACCTGGATCGGCTGCAACCGCCGCTCCAGCGCGGGGTCCTTCTCGACATGCTTGCGGTACTCGTCCAGCGTGGTGGCACCGATGGTCTGCAGCTCACCGCGGGCCAGCATGGGCTTGAGGATGCTCGCGGCGTCGATCGCGCCCTCGGCGGCACCGGCACCCACCAGGGTGTGGATCTCGTCGATGAACAGGATGATGTCGCCGCGGGTGCGGATCTCCTTCAGCACCTTCTTCAGGCGCTCCTCGAAGTCACCGCGGTAGCGGCTACCCGCCACCAGGGCGCCGAGGTCCAGGGTGTAGAGCTGCTTGTCCTTCAGCGTCTCGGGGACCTCGCCCTTGATGATCGCCTGGGCCAGGCCCTCGACGACCGCGGTCTTGCCGACGCCGGGCTCACCGATCAGCACCGGGTTGTTCTTGGTGCGGCGCGAGAGCACCTGCATGACCCGCTCGATCTCTTTCTCGCGCCCGATGACCGGGTCGAGCTTGCCGTCGCGGGCGGCCTGGGTGAGGTTGCGGCCGAACTGATCGAGCACCAGCGAGCCGGACGGCGTGCCCTCCTGGGTCCCGCCGGCGGTCGCGGGCTCCTTGCCCTGGTAGCCGGACAGCAGCTGGATCACCTGCTGGCGGACCCGGTTGAGGTCGGCCCCCAGCTTCACCAGCACCTGGGCGGCGACGCCCTCACCCTCACGGATGAGGCCGAGCAGGATGTGCTCGGTGCCGATGTAGTTGTGCCCCAGCTGCAGCGCCTCGCGCAGCGACAGCTCCAACACCTTCTTGGCGCGCGGCGTGAACGGGATGTGCCCGGACGGCGCCTGCTGCCCCTGACCGATGATCTCTTGCACCTGCTCGCGTACGGCGTCCAGTGAGATGCCGAGGGATTCGAGCGCCTTGGCGGCGACTCCCTCACCCTCGTGGATCAGGCCGAGGAGGATGTGCTCGGTGCCGATGTAGTTGTGGTTCAGCATCCTGGCCTCCTCCTGAGCCAGGACGACGACACGGCGGGCGCGGTCGGTGAACCTCTCGAACATCTGCGCTCCTCGTGTGGTCGGGCGGGTGACAACAGGTCGGCCTGCCGTCGACTCGTTTGACCTCTCGATGCTATCTGTGGCATCCAGGGGGATCACCAGACGTGTCGCACGAGTCACGGTGGCGATTCCCTGCTTACCCGGTGCTTCGGCCAACGGTGAGCTGCACTTTCGTGTTCCACAGCTGCCGATCCGGGTTCGGCTGTTCGCTGCTGGCATAAGCGTCACGAGGGCGAATCCGGGTCGCCGTGGGTATGGGGCACCGCCGATGTGGCGGTCGGGGACTAGCCAAGTGACGCCCGTCACAGCAAGATCTGGACATGATTCACCACAGCCCCCTGCCGGACGTCGAGATCCCGCGCGTCGCCCTGACCGGTTATGTCCTGGCCCGTGCCGCTGAACTCGGGGACAAACCGGCGCTGATCGACGGCCCCACCGGCCGCACCCTCACCTACGCCCAGCTCGAGCAGTCGATCCGATCCCTGGCCGGTGGACTGGTCGCTCACGGCCTGCGTCCCGGCCAGGTCGTCGCCCTGATGGCGCCGAACCTGCCCGAGTACGCAGTGATCTTCCACGGGGTGGCCATGGCCGGCGGGGTGCTGACCACCGTGAACCCGACCTACACGGCCGGCGAGGTCCACAAACAGCTCCTGGACGCCGAGGCCACGCTGCTGATCACCGTGGCCCCCTTCCTGCCCGTGGCCCGCGCCGCCAGCGAGGGCACGGCCGTCACGGACCTCTATCTGATCGGTCCGGCGGACGACGCCCCGAGCGAGGCCTCCAGCCCCGATTCCCACGACGAATCCGTCGCCACGGCCCTGCCCGCGAAGGCCCTGGCCACCCTGTTCGGCGCCCCGCTCGCCACCCAGGTTCCCGTCGATCCGGACGACGTGGTCGTCTTGCCCTATTCCTCCGGAACCACCGGGGTGAACAAAGGGGTCATGCTCAGCCACCACAACCTGGTGGCGAACATCGCCCAGGTGATCGCGCCGGCCGGCCTGGCCGAGGACGAGAAGCTCATCGCCGTCCTGCCGTTCTTCCACATCTACGGCATGCAGGTGATCATGAACTGCGGGCTCCGCGTGGGCGCCACCGTGATCACCATGCCCCGCTTCGACCTGGAGCAGTTCCTCGACCTGCACCAGCGGTACGCCGTCACGCGCAGCTTCGTGGCACCGCCGATCGTGGTCGCCCTCGCCAAGCACCCGATCGTGGACTCCTACGACCTCTCGGCGCTGCGGCAGGTGTTCTCGGGTGCCGCCCCGCTGTCGGCCGAGCTCTCCGAGGAGGCGGGCCGCCGACTCGGCTGCGAGGTGGTGCAGGGCTACGGCATGACGGAGATGTCGCCGGTCTCGCACCTGACCCCCCTGGGTGGTTTGAAGCCCGGCTCGGTCGGGGTGACGGCACCGAACACCGAGATGCGCATCGTGGACCCCGCCACCCTGCAGGACGTCGCCGACGGTGCCGACGGGGAGTTGTGGATTCGCGGGCCCCAGGTCATGCGCGGCTATCTGAAGAATCCCGCCGCCACCGAGCTCACCTTGGATTCACAGGGCTGGCTGCACACCGGGGACATCGGGCACGTCGACGCCGACGGTCATGTGTTCGTGGTGGACCGGCTCAAGGAGCTCATCAAGTACAAGGGCTTCCAGGTGGCGCCCGCCGAACTCGAGGCGGTATTGCTCACCCACCCCGACGTAGCCGATGCGGCGGTCGTCGGAACACCGGACCCGGACGCCGGAGAGGTCCCCAGCGCCTTTGTCGTGGTCCGCCCGGGCGCCTCGGTGGATCAAGAGAACATCAAGAGTTTCGTCGCCGGCCAAGTGGCCTCGTTCAAACAGATCCGACATGTCACGTTTGTCGAGTCGATTCCGAAGTCGGCGTCGGGAAAGATCCTGCGCCGACTGCTCCGGTGACCCCACCGCCCGAGGGCCTCGCGCCATCGGCCCGGACATGACGCGGGGTGGGCATCTGGCCGATGCCCACCCCGGTAACGGTCGATCACCGACCGTTCATGTCATGGCGCGACGTCAGTGCGCGCCCTCGTAGGCGGCCATCACCTCGGCCGAGACCCGGCCCCGGTCACTGACCTGGAAGCCGTTGTCGCGAGCCCAGGCGCGCACATCCCCCAGGGATGCGCGAGCTGCGGAACCATTGCGGGCAGCCTTGGGAGTCGCACTGCGCCGTGCGGATGCACGGCCACCGACGCGACGAGCATGTCCGATCCACGGTGCGATCGACTCCCGAAGTGCCTCGGCGTTGTCGGCCGAGACATCGATCTCGTAGCTGACGCCGTCCAGCGCGAAACTGACGGTCTCTTCAGCCTCACCACCGTCGACGTCGTCGACGAGGATGACCTGGACCTTCTGAGCCATGAATTGCTCCTGTTTACGGAGGAGGGAGGGAGGGAACTGCAAGCGACAGTGTGGATCCAAATAGTCGAAAAGTCAAAGCACGTGAGGGATTCATGTTCGGCATCGATTTCGGCCTCGGGATCGATATCCACGAAATGCGGGCGAGATCACTCATCGCCCCCGAAGGGAACTCCGGTCCGCTTCCCGGAATTGATCACAACAAGAGCATCGCGAGGTCTCGCGAAAGGACCCGCAGGCGATCGTTGCGCGCGCCCAAACCCACTGAAGAACACCGGGGAACACGGTAGAACGACCGTTCGTCAACCCGGCAACATGACCGTGCCCGTCGGTTCGGCCGACCCGCACTCCGGTGTCGCCGCCCTATTTCACCGGACCCGTGAACGCGTTTCGGCCACAGCTTTCGAACGACCCCGACATCACTCGATCGGCGCTACACCTGACAGGTTGTCGACCATCGGTCCAGAAAGCCGCACCACCTCAGGCGGGCTCTGCTGGGCGCTCCGCGGCGGAGCCGGTCACATCGTCCGACGGCTCTGCGCCATCCGGGCCACCCGGACCATCCGGGCCGGTCTCGACGCGACCGGCTACCGGGTGGTCGACCTCACGGTTATAGCGCGCCAGCGCCATACGTTCGCGGCGGTCGGCGTGCACCAAGGCCCGCAGACCGATCGCGAAGAAGACGAGAGCACCGACCGAGGGAAGCGCCGCTTCGAGGAAATCCACCACGTCAGGAGGATACGTCCGCGGGCAGACGGCCACCTCACCGGCCTCAGCTGTACTTCGACAGCGCGCCGTGGACCAATCGCTCCATCGCCGGCAGACCGTGACCGGCGCCCAGACCACGCAGCACCGCGGCCTCTTCGGCACGGTGATCGAGAACGTCGGCCACCACGCGGCTGATCGCGGGCTCATCCGCCCGCTCGGCGAGTTGCCGGAGCACGCTCATCAGGGCCTCGTGACTGGCGAGCAGCCCCTCCATCACCGAACCTGGCGCGTTCGGGTCCGGGGTTCCGCCGTCGAAGCCCGCCGGGAGCGCCGCGCCGGCGGCCACCGCGATCGAGGCCAGCCGCGACAGGTCGCGCACATCCCGCTCGACCAGCGCGGTCCACTGCCGCACGTCGCGCTGCTCGATGGCCATCGCGCCGATGGTGCGCAGCAGGTCCTCCGCCTGCAGGGTCACCGCCGAACGCAGCAGCTGACGCACCACACCACCGGCCACCCGGGGACCCGGGGCTCGTACCGGCACATCCGCCGCGGGAGGCTGCGTCGGGGGGTCGGTGCCTGCGGTCGGGGTCGACACCACCATGTCGGGTCTGTTCCTTCGCTGTCGTGGCCCCCGTGAATGGCGCTCACAGTAGTCCTTCAATGACACAGTGTCATCACGCCGCGACGGTGGCTCGGAATGTCGCGAGGGTGGGTGATTATCAGCCCGCGCTGCGGGGAATGGTGAGGACGTAGGTATCTCGTCCGGCCCCGGGAGTCGCCCCGTGTCACCGTCACGCACCCGTCGCCGCGCCAGCCCGGCCTGGGAGGGACGCCGCGTGCTCCGCGTCGCCACCCTTCCCGGCCGCAGCCTCTACGCCCGGCACCTGTCGCACCCTGAAGGCATCGACGGCATCCACCGCACCACCGTCTCCATGCTGGGGACAGCGCCACGCGATGGCTCCTTCGACGTCGCGTGGCTGCTGAACCACCTGGACGAGATCGACATCGTGCACGTTCTCGGGCTGCCGCCGAGCACCGGGCCGGACTCGGTGGACGCCACCCGGGCCGCGGTGGACGCCGTCCGGCGTTCGGGCACCCCGCTGGTGGTGACGGCCTATCACCTGAGGGATCCGGCGGGCCACGACGACGACACCTTCGGTCGGCGACTGGCCGAACTCCTCGCTCGCGCCGACGCCGTGCTCACGCTCACCGACTCGGCCGCCGGCGAGATCGCGCGACGCTGGAACCTGGCCTCCACGGTGCTGCCACACCCGCATGCGGTCGACTTCGTCCGGATGCGCTCACCGCGCCCGACGCGTCGGCGCGGGCTGGTGGTCGGAACCCATCTCGGCTCCCTGCGCCTGCCGGTGGATCCGGTGGTGTTCGTCGACGCCCTGACCCGTGCCGTGGCCGCCACCCCGGGTGCCCACCTGCGGGTGCACGTCAACGAATCGGTGACCGACGCCGGCGCGACCGCCTATGCCCCCCACGCCATGCGGGCCATCGCCGCCCTGGTGCAGTCGGTCGGCGGCTCGCTGTTGGTGCACCGGCCGTTGACCGAGGCCAAGCTGTGGGATCACCTGTCCGCCCTCGACGTCTCCGTGGTGCCGGGGGTGCACGGCTCGCACTCGGTCTGGCCCGAGGCGTGCGCCGACCTGGGCACCCAGGCGGTCCTGCCGTCGTCCTCGCATGCCAGCCGGCAACGGCCGGCGACGCTCGACTACACCCCGGGGGAGGACGTCGAGCAGGTCGCCGACTCCCTGGCCGGGGTGCTGCGGGCCGTGGGTGAGGCGGACGGCGTGCACCGCAGCGACCCGGCGGCACGGTGGAACGAACGCGTCACGGTGTGCGAACGCCACCGGTCGATCTACGACGCCCTGTTGGGCAGCGCCTGATCGTGCTCGAGGCGCCTGAGGTGGTGCATCCGCATCAGTGCACCCGCATCAGTACATCCGCAACGTGATGTCGAGAGCCGGCGCCTCCTGCACCAGGGCGTCCACATAGACGTGGTCGACCCCGGCCCGCGCGACGTGCGGCGCCTGGGCGAGCCGGTAACCACCCGAACAGGCCACCTCGACCCGCTCCGAGGTGGCGGCGCGGATCTGATTGACCATCGAGGGCAGCTGGTCGAGGGCGGACTGCTCGCACACCACGAACCGGGCGCCGGCGTGCACCGCCTCGACCCCCTGCAACGGCGTCTGGACGTCCACCTGCACCAGCGCGCCCGGCAACCGGCGCCGGACGGCGTCCAGCGCCCCCGCGACCGAGCCGGCGGCGGCCGCATGGGCCACCGTGACGTGCGCCGCGTCGTAGAGACCGGCGCGACCGTTCGTGCCGCCGCCGCACCGGACGGCGTAGCGCTCCAGCGGGCGCAGACCCGGGGTGGTGCATCGCGTGTCGAGCAGGCGGGTGCCGGTGCCGGACAGGGCCGCCACCCAGGCCGCCGCATGCGTGGCCACTCCCGAGAGGTGCCGCACCAGGTTCAAGGCGGTGCGCTCGGCCACCAGCAGCACCCGGGTCGGGCCGCGCAGGTCGGCCAGCACGTCGCCGGCCTGTACCCAGGCACCGTCGTGCACCCGCAGGTCGGCCGTGGGGACCGGCAGGTCCAGCCGTGCCGCGGCCTCGGCGAGCACCACCGGCCACAACAACAGCCCGGTGGCCACCCCGTCCCGGCCGGCCACCACCTCGGCCCGGCGGTCGTCGTCCACCGGCACCGTGGCCGCGGTGGTGACGTCGACCCACCCGGGGCCGAGATCCTCTGCCAGGGCGCGCACCACCAGGTCCCGCACCCAGTGCGGCTCGAGCCCGGCCGCCGTCAGGGCGTCCCGGGTTCCTGCCTGCCACGGTGCGCGGGGGCCGTCCGCGCGGTGTCGACTCATGCTCGAATGCTCCACCCTGCCAGGTATCTCTGTGTGACCCCCACATAACGGAAGGTACTCGGTCGGGAGGATTCGAGCGGTGTGCACCCCAAGATCATGCCCGCGTGTCGTGTCGATCGGGGTCGGATCAGCTCGCCGGATCAGCTCGCCGGGACCGGTGGCGAGCTGATCAACATCGGCCCGGACGGCTCCTGCCCCACCAGCACCGGCACGTTGTCGATCAGCCGGGTCGTGCCGACCCGCGCGGCCACGGCGAGCAGCGCCTCCCCCCGGTACCACTCGGGCACGTCCCGCAGCGTCTCCGGGTGCACCAGCACGAGGTAGTCGACGAGGCAGAGCGGTTCGCGAACCAATACGGCACGCGCGGCCCGCCGGACGGCGCTGGCCCCCTCGGGCGCGGCGGCCTCCCCCGCCTGCAACGCCCGCGGCAACGTCAGAGCCACCTCACGGTCGAGCGTGTTCAGGTACGCATTGCGGCTGCTCATCGCCAGACCGTCGGGCTCGCGCACCGTGGGCACCGCCACGATCTCGCATCGGAAGTCCAGGTCACGCGCCATGCGCCGGATCAACAGCAACTGCTGGGCATCCTTCTGCCCGAACAGCGCCAGGTGCGGACGGGCCAGGTGCAGGAGCTTCGCCACCACGGTGAGTACTCCGTCGAAGTGCCCGGGCCGGCTGTGCCCCTCGAGCACCTCACCGAGCTGACCCGCCGAGACCTTCACCCCCGGGTCACCGTCCTGGTAGATCACGTCGGGCCCCGGTGCGAAGACCAGGTCGACCCCCTCGCGGGTGCACAGGTCGAGGTCGGCGTCGAAGGTCCGCGGATACTTGGCCAGGTCCTCCTTCGGCCCGAACTGCAGCGGGTTCAGGAAGATGGTGGACACGACGTGGTCGGCGCTGGTGCGGGCCTGACGCATGAGCGTGGCGTGGCCCTCGTGCAACGCGCCCATCGTCATCACCACGGCGACGGTGCCGCCGAAACGGTCGCGCGCGGCGTCCAGTTCGGCGCGGGTACGGGCAACGACGGGTGCGGCGTCCACGAGGCTCCCTCCGGGCACTGGGTCGCGCACCATCTCATGCGCCGCCCCACAGAACCGGACGATCACGTTACCGGGTCATTCCCGGCGCTTCAGCCGTCCGGCATCGGTCAACGCCCGGGTCAGCAGCCATTCGAGGTGGGCGTTGGTGCTGCGCAGTTCCTCACCCGCCCACCGCGCCAGCGCGTCGTGCACCTCCGGGTCGAGGCGCAGCACCATCGCCTTGCGCTCTCGACCGCGACGGGCCGGTTCGGGGCCGCTCACGCGTAGAGGGTGCCCGTGTTCACCACCGGCGAGACCCGGGAGTCCCCGCACAGCACCACCAACAGATTCGAGACCATGGCCGCGCGGCGCTCCTCGTCGAGGTCGACCACGCCCTGCCGGCTGAGTTCGGCCAGCGCCAGCTGCACCATGCCCACCGCCCCTTCGACGATCGTGCTGCGCGCGGCGACCACGGCCGCGGCCTGCTGGCGCTGCAACATCGCCTGCGCGATCTCGGGGGCGTAGGCCAGGTGGGAGATGCGTACCTCGAGGATCTGGACCCCCGCCGCGACCACCCGCTCGGCGACCTCACGGGCGAGCTCGGAGGAGATCACGTCGGTGGACCCACGCAATGACTCGCTGCCCTCGGGGCCGTCGTAGGGGTAGGAGCGCGCGACGTGCCGGACGGCGGCCTCGGCCTGCACCTGGACGAAGCCCATGGTGTTCTCGACGGCGAACGTCGACTTGGCGGTGTCGGCCACCTGCCAGACCACGATCGCGGCGATCTCGACCGGGTTGCCGGCGGCGTCGTTGACCTTCAGCCGAGGCGTGTCGAAGTTGTTGACCCGCACCGTGACGTTGCGGCGCGACGTCCAGGGCAGCAGGGTCACCAGCCCCGCGGTACGCGCCGTGCCGACATAGCGGCCGAACAGCTGGACGACGCGGGTCTGCCCCGGCTGGATCACCGTGGTCGAGGCGAGCAGCGACACCGCGAGGACCAGGCACAGCAGCGCCAGCACGATCAGGGCGATGTCGACGACCCCGACGCTGCCGGTCATGTCACCATCGGGCAGCGACGTGCCGGTCCGGCTCGCCGACCACAACAGCAGGACCACCGCCAGCCCGCCGAGGATCAACGCGATCAGCAGACCGAGGAATCCGTTGACGTGCCAGGCCCGGCGTTCGCGGATGTCGACGGCACCGACGAGTGCCACGGCAGGTTCGGCAGACCGGGCAGGGACGGCAGGCACGGACGTGTCGTTCATGGCTCCTCCAGGAGCTCACCGGCGGTGCACAGCGCACCGAGATGGCAAAGTGATATCACTTTGCGATCAGTTGCGCCAGGCGCGCGGCGGCGAGTGCTCCTGCCGAGCCGATGGTCAGGGCTCCTCGGGGGGCTGCGCCAGCGCACTGAGCAACGCTTCGGCGCGTTCGGGGCTCAACCGCCCCGAGGCCAGCGCCCGTTCGGCGGTGGCCCGGGCCATCGCGCGATACAGCGGCAGCACCGCCGGAGCGGCGCCGGCCGCCTCGGCCACCGCATCGGCCGCGGTCAACGCCTGCACGTGTGCCGCCACGGTTCCGGCGTCCCCGCGGGCGACCGGGCCGGTCAGGGCGCCGTCCCCGGCGCGCAGCGCATTGTCCAGAGCGGCCGACAGCAACGGGGCCAGCACCCGATCCGCGGGCTCGATTCCCGCGCCCCGCAACAGGTCCAGCGCCTGGGCAACCAGCGTGACCAGGTGATTGGCGCCGTGGGCCAACGCCGCGTGATAGAGCGGGCGGGCCTCCTCGGCGACCACGACCGGCTCGGCGCCCATCTCGACCACCAGGGCCTGCGCGATCGGCAACACCGGATTCGGCGCGGTGACCCCGAAGCAGCAGTCGACCAACCGGGACAGGTCCAGGCTGGTGCCGGTGAAGGTCATCGCCGGGTGCAACGCCAACGGGATCGCGCCGCGGCCGGCCGCGGCGGTCAGCACCCGCCAGCCGAATCGGCCGGAGGTGTGCACCACGAGTTGACCCGGCTGCCAGATCCCCGCGGTCGCCAGCCCGGCGACCAGCTCGGTCAGCGCGTCGTCCGGCACGGTGAGCAGCACCAGTTCGGCGCGCTCGATCACATCGGGCACGGGCAGCACCGGCACCCCCGGCAACATCACCTCGACCCGCTCACGACTGGCGGCCGAGACCGCCGAGGCCCCCACCACGGCATGCCCGGCCGCCCGCAGCGCACTGCCGAGCACCGCACCCACCCGGCCGGCCCCGACCACGCCGACACCGAGGCGTCCCGGGCGCTCGGAGGGATCGGGGGAGGCTGAGCTGAATGTCGGGTCGGTCACGATGTGCTCACGGTCTGACCCGCAGGGCGGCCGATGGCTCCGATGTCACGAGCAGTGACGTTAGCCTGACGAACGTGGGACGTCATGACCGGATCGCCCAGCTCGCGGACCTACGCAGGCCCGTGGGTGATGCCGTGCGCGACGTGCTCGAGGTGGCCGATCTGGCCACCGGCTACGGTCGCACGCTGCGGGCCATGATCGTCGAGGCCGAGGCCGCGGACTGTCCGGTGCGATTCCACGCCGTCGACACCTCGTCCGACCTGGACGACGACCTGCTCGGCGACGTGCGGGTGCGCTCACTGATCGCCGATCTGGACGAGCCGTTGCCCTTCGCCGACGTCAGCCTCGACCGGGTGGTCTCGGTGAACGTGGCCGAGCACGTGGCCGATGCCCTGGTACACGTCGAGGACTGTTACCGGGTGCTGCGACCCGGGGGGCTGCTGGTGCTGGCCCACAGCGACTGGGACACCACCCTGTTCGCCAGCGACGACGACGCCCTGACCCGACTACTGGTCGACCGGTTCGTCTCCAGCGTGCCCCAGTGGGCCGAACGCGCCGACGGCTTCATGGGCCGCAAACTGCTCGGCCTGGCGCGAGCCACCAGCTTCGAGATCGAGACCGTCGAGACCTGGGCCGACACCCACCGTCGCTTCGACGAACACTCCGTCGGCTGGAAGGTCGCCCGCGGCGTCCTGGCCGCCGCGGCGGACGACGCCCAACTCGCAGCGAAGGCGGCTGCCTGGGTCGCCGGCCTGCGCAAGCTCGCCGACGATGGGCGCTTCCTGTTCACGGTCACGGATGTCGCGCTGGTGCTGCGCCGTCCGATCTGACGCGCCGTCGCGCGCGTCGCCTTCGCTCTCCCCCCTCCCTCCCTGGCTTCCTGCTCCCTTCATGCCCGGATCCCGCCATGATCACCGTTAGATCGCAGTCTCCACCGGTTCAGCCGGAGCAAACTGCGATCCAACAGTGATCATGGCGAACGTGAGCTGCCAGCTCCTCACCCTTTGCCCATTTCACCATGTAAATTGAACGTGTCACATTCAAAAGACCTGGTAAGTTGGCTGAATGATCGCACGCGTAGCCGATCTGGCGCGGGTTCGCACGGCCCTGGCCCGCTCACCCGTGGTCTTGTTGGTCGGCCCTCGCCAGGCCGGCAAGTCGACCTTGGCGCGCGAGGTGGCGGCTGACGAACCCGCCGCCATCTTCGACCTCGAGAACCCCCGGGACGCCGCGCGCCTGAGCGACCCGATGCTGGCCCTCGAGTCCCTGCAGGGTCTGGTGGTGATCGACGAGGCGCAACACGCACCCGAGCTCTTTCCGGTCCTGCGGGTCCTGGCCGACCGCCGCCCCAGCCCGGCGAGGTTCCTGGTTCTCGGCAGCGCCTCTCCCGAACTGGTCGGCCTCGGGGCCGAGTCCCTCGCAGGTCGGGTCGAGATCATCGAACTCTCGGGCCTACGCCTCGGCGACGTCGGCAGCGCTCGCTCGGACCGACTCTGGCTGCAGGGAAGCCTTCCAGCGGCCTTCACGGCAGACCTCGACGACTCGCTCACGTGGCGCTCCAACTACATCGCCACGTTTCTCGAACGTGATCTCGCCCAGCTGGGGTTCCGGTTGCCCGCCAGCCACATGCGTCGCTTCTGGACCATGCTCGCGCACTACCACGCGCAAACCTGGAACGGCTCTGAACTGGCACGCGCACTGGGGGTCTCGCAACCCACGACCCGGCGGTACCTGGACGCGCTGACCGATGCGCTCGTCGTCCGACAGCTGCCGCCGTGGTACGCGAACATCGGCAAGCGGGTGGTGCGATCCCCCAAGGTGTATATCCGCGACTCGGGCATCGTTCACGCCCTGCTGGGGCTCGACTCGATGGATTCCGTTCTGGCCCACCCCAAGGTCGGAGCGAGCTGGGAGGGCTTCGTGATCGAGCAGATCTCCCAGCTGCTCGATCCCACGCCGCTCTATTTCTGGGGAACACAATCGGGAGCCGAGCTGGACCTGCTCTTCGCTCGGGGCGGACGCAGCATCGGCGTGGAGATCAAGCGCACCAGTTCGCCACGGGTCACCCCGTCCATGCGCAACGCTGTCAATGATCTCGAGCTCGATCGGATCGCGGTGATTCACCCTGGGTACGAACAATTTCCGCTGGCGCCGTCCATCGATGCCGTGCCACTGTCCGACCTGGCGCAGATCGCCGAGTTCTGACGCTCACCACCCCCAGGTCCCCACCATGATCACCGTGAGATCGCAGTCTCCACCGGTTCAGCCGGAGCAAACTACGATAGAACGGTGATCATGGCGGGTCGAGGCCGAACTGGACGACGAGCGCACGCTCGCGGCGTCCCCGCCTGAGGGCACCACGCGCTGGGACGCCTTCCCGTTCCAGCGCGCGGACGACGCCCGTACCCATCCAGTCCGGCCGCTCACCGGCACCGAACGTCCCCGGGACGGCGAGGATCCGGCCACCTGCCACTGCACCTCATCGGCGCCACGCGACGACGGCGCGTCGGACGGGACGGCCCTGATCTGGCACAACGACACCTGGACCCTGCGCCGGTTCGCCCGCACCGGCGGTTTGTGCATTTCTTACATGATCACGGGGTGGTGGTCAGGCGGTGAGGCGGGTACGGGACGTCGTCAGCTCGGCCAGCACGTCGGGCAGCGGGTCGATGCCGATGCCCGGACCCGTCGGCACGTCGATCGTGCCGCCGTCCAACTCGAAGGGCGTGGTGACGTCGCGCGCGTAGTACCGCCGGGACGCCGAGGTGTCGCCGGGCAGGGTGAATCCCGGCAGCGCGGCCAGCGCCAGGTTCGCCGCCCGACCGATGCCGGTCTCGAGCATGCCGCCACACCACACCGGGATGCCCGCCGCGGCGCAGACGTCGTGGATCCGCCGGGCCTCGAGGTAGCCCCCGACCCGGCCCGGCTTGATGTTCACGATGTGACAGGCGCCCAGCGCGATGGCGTCGGCAGCGGCCCGCGCCGAGACGATCGACTCGTCCAGGCAGACCGGGGTGCGGATCGCCCGGGCCAGCGCGGCGTGACCGAGCACGTCCTCTTCGTCGAGCGGCTGCTCGATCAGCAGCAGGTCGAACGGGTCCAGCCGGGCCAGGTGCGCGGCGTCGCTGCGGTGGTAGGCGGTGTTGGCGTCGACCTGCAACACGATGTCGCCGAAGCGTTCCCGGACGGCGCGCACCGGCTCGACGTCCCAGCCCGGCTCGATCTTCAGCTTGATCCGCACGTACCCCTCGGCGAGGTAGCCCTCGACCGCGTCGAGCAGCTGCGGGATCGAGTCCATGATCCCCACCGAGACGCCGCAGGGCACCGCGGCCCGGGTCGCCCCCAGGTGGCGGGCCAGCGGGACGCCGGCACCGCGCAACCAGGCATCGAGGATCACGGTCTCGAGGGCAGCCTTGGCCATCCGGTGCCCCTTCACCCGCGCCAGGGCGGGAGCCACCGCATCCGGGTGCAGGTCGTCGACCGCCGCCACCATCGGCACCAGGTAGCGGCGCAGCACCTCGACGCTGCCCTCGACGTACTCGCTGCTGTAGTAGGGGTTGTTGTCGCTGACACACTCGGCCCAGCCCTCGACGTCGCGCCCGTCGGGCAGCCGGAACTCGGCCCGCAGCAGCAGCACGTCCCGCGCCGTCTCGGTACCGAACGAGGTCCGGAACGGCGACACCAGCGGCATCGCGATCCGGATGCCCTCCACACCAATGAGTTTCATCGTTCCTCCTGAGCTCGCACCAACACGTAGTGCCCGTCCCGGGTGATCCCGCTGATCTGCATCCCGGCTACCAGCGAGGTGGTCAGCGCCTGCCGGACGACGTGCCGCCAGCGCAACGCGGCGTCCAGATCGGTGCGCCGCAAGGCCTCGATGTCCGCGGGGATCGCCACCAACACCCCCGGCGCCGACTCTCCCCCGTGCCTCACCGGAGTCGGCGAGCCGTCGCTCGCGAGCTCGATCAGGTCGACGAACCCGTTGCGGCGCAAGGCAGCTGCCTCCAGCACCTCGGGCGGCGGGCCGTCCGGCCGGTCCACCGCGGCACACACCTCGGCCGACGCCAGCCGCCAGTGCAGGTAGAGCCGGTCCGTGGCGTCACCGGCGTTGATCGCGTCCGGCATGGCGCCGTAGAAGTCGACCAGATAGCGCACCGGCCGCGCGGCGAGCTTGCCGAGGTTGAACCAGGCGTTGCGCCGGATCAGCGGATCGAAGGTCCAGCTGACCACCTCGATGCCGCGCTCCAGCGCCCAGACGCGCTGGTGCAGCTTGAGGGCATACCCGACGGCGCGCCCCAACCCGGCAGGCAGCACCCCGGTGATGTGACTGTGCAACGCCGTACCCGCAGGGGCGGCGAACAGCGCCAGGCTGGCGGCGATCACCTCACCCGCGCCGGCCTCGCCCTCAGCCTGGGCCGGTTCGCAGGCCAGGGTCAGGTACTGCCCGGTGAGGGCGTACATCCGCAGGATCTCGTCCGGCATGACCGAGGCGCCGCCGGTGTCCCAGATCGCGTCGAAGACCCGCTCGACCGCGGCGGTGCCGCGCCGGGCATCGGTTCCCTCGACCTCGACCACCACCACACCGGCCGCCGACGCGGCCCGGTTCGCGGCCCGCCGCGCCGCCTCCAGATCGCTCATGAGCCCTCCTGACCCCACACGTCCTCGCCGGAGCCGCGGCGATGCCACTCTGGGGACGTGATGCCCTGGGACGCCGCGTGGTCGGCCGCACTCTACGGTCCGCACGGCTTCTACCGTCGGCCCGAGGGACCGGCGGGGCACTTCCGCACCGCCAGCCACGCCGCCGGGCCGACCCTGGCCCGGGCGCTGCTGCGCCTGGCCACCGACCACGGCGCCACCGCCGTGGTCGACGTCGGCGCCGGCCGCGGCGAGCTGCTGACCGCACTGGCGATGGCGACGAGCGCCCTGCCGGGCTCGCCGCCGCTGCGACTCCATGGGGTGGACGTCGTCGAGCGTCCCCCCGACCTGCCGGCGAGTGTCACCTGGTCCGGCGGCCTCGACGAGACCGACGCAGCCGTCTTCGAGAAAGCCCTGGTGGTGGCCTGGGAGGTGCTCGACGTGGTCGCCTGCCCGGTGGTGGCGCGCGAGGACGGCGCGCTGCGCGTCGTCCTGGTCGAGCGTGACGGCACCGAGCAGCTCGGCGAGCAGGCCGGCCCCGACGAACAGGACTGGTGCCGACGTTGGTGGCCGGTGGGTGAGGGCGAGCGCGCCGAGGCCGGCACCACGCGGGACGCCTGGTGGGCCGCTCTGCTGTCGCGCGCCCGGGCGGGCGGCGCGAGGGCGGTGCTGGCGGTGGACTACGCCCACCATCGCGACGACCGGCCGCCCGGCGGCAGCCTGGTCGGCTACCGCGCCGGCCGACTGGTGGCGCCGGTCCCGGACGGTTCGTGCGATCTCACGGCGCACGTGGCGCTGGACGCCGTGGCCGCTGCCGGCGAGCGGTCGGGGGCGCGCACCGTCGAGCTCACCGACCAGCGGACGGCGCTGCGCCGACTCGGCGTCCGGGGCCGGCTCCTGGAGGGTGAGGGGTGGTCGGCGGCCGCGCTGGCGCGGGTTGCGGCCGAGGCCGAACTGATCGATGCAGCCGGTCTGGGAGCCTTCGGATGGCTGGTACAGCATCCGTGAAGCGGGTAACGCGTGATGTGAGGCTCATGTGCCCGAGGACGTTGGCCCCCTGACCCGCCGGGCGCCGACGGTAACCATGGTGGTCGGACCGATGTCCACAGCCATGGGAGGACGCAGGGTATGGACGTCTATGCGGTGCTCAAGAACATGACCACCGAGATTCTCGATGCGGCCGAACACACGCTGCGCACGGCCCACTTCGCGCACTACGAGTCCTGGGGGGACCAGCTCACGCGCGCCAGTCTGGGCGACCTGTACGAGCACATCATGATCTCGTTGCACCACCGCGACCTGGCGCACATCATCAGGCACTGCGAAGGCCTTGCCGCCGAACGCTTCAACGCCGGCTTCGACCTGATCGAGGTGCAGACCACCTTCAATGCCCTGGAGCAGACCATGTGGCAGCGCTGGGTGGACACCGCTCCCTCGGATGAGGTGGCCCAGGGCGTCGGCATGCTGAGTTCGGTCCTCGGGGCGGGTAAGGACGCCGCGGCCCGCACCTACGTCCGGTTGGCCACGCACCGGCATGCCCCCGCCATCGACGTGAACGCGCTCGCCGAGGGAACGGTCTGATCGAGGGCGCCTACTGATCCGACAGGCTCAGGGCCGGCTCAAGGCCGGCGCATCCAGCGCTCCGGGCCGGCGATCGCGCGCGCCTGCCGTGCTCGTGCCGCTTGATCCGAGAGCAGTTGAGCCGCAACACCTTCGGCCAGGTGCTCGACCACCGGCGTGATCGGCCCGGGCGTCGAGTGCAACGCGAACGAGGCCAGCCCCCACCGCCGCTGCAACGGACCCTGGGTCACGCCCAGACTCTGGGTACGGGCATGAGGCACCACGACCAGGGTGCGGTTGAGCACCCCTCGCCGGATCAGCAGCGCCGTCCGGGTCGCCCGGAACCCGTTGCGACGCCACGAGATCCAGTCGAACCGGCGAGCCGCCCGGGGTGAGGTGACGAAGCCGTGCGCCGGCCCGCTGCCCACCAGGGCGGCGTCCAGCAGCTGATACGGCTGCTCGTCCGGTTCGGCGCCGAGGTCGGGCAGGACGAACGCCAACACCCCGATGGCCTCCTGCCGGGTGCCGACCGGCAGCAGCAGGGTCTCGGTCTTGCCCTGGGCGGCGTCCCCGCTCCCGCCGTAGCCCGCGATGTTGACCTCCACCTGCCACCAGGCCGCGCGCCGCCACAGCAGCGACTGACGCAGGCGCACCGCCTGCACCCGGCCCGGCGGCACCGTCTGGGTCCGAGCCTCGAGCAGACCATGGCGCAGTCTCAACCCGTCCGGCGAGATCGCCGCCCGGAAGCCGAAGCCCCGGCTGAACCGCGACCACAACCCACCGCCCAGACCCAGGGCGGCGGGAACCAGGGCGGCGAACGGCGCCATCTCGCCGGTGGCCAGACTCACCGTGATCAGCACGATCGCACTGATGACCAGCACCACGGTGGCCGAGGACAGCGCGATCGAGCCGATCAACCGTGCCGGAGGTACCTCGAGCCAATGGTGCTCCGGGGCCTCGGGCGCCTCGGCCACCCCGGCGGCGGCATAGTCCAGTCCCGCGGCGGAGGCCAGCAGATGGTTGCGCACGGCCCGGGCCCGGGCCTCACTCAGATACGACAGCTCGATGGCCGAGTGCCCGGCGCCGGCCACCTCGACGGTGAGTTTGGCCAGGCCGAAGATCCGGGCCAACAACGGCTGGACGACGTCCACCGCCTGCAGCCGGTCGAGCTGGGCCAGCCGGTGCTGGCGGAACACCACTCCCCGGCGCAGCTCCAGCGCGTCGGCCGTGACCCGGTAGCGCGTCATCCGCCACGAGAGCACCATCAGGGCGATCACAGCGACCAGCACCACCACCAGGATCCCGCCGCCGGCCAGCCACACGCGCAGCGAGACGTCGCGTCCGGGCAGCGGCACGCCTGATCCGTCACCTCGCCCGCCGTCGTTGCGCAACCAGCTCTCGCCCAGGTCGCGCACGATGAAGAAGCCGACGATGGCGACGGCCTGCCAGGACCGGATCAGCGGGGTCAGTGGGTGCACCCGCTTCCAGGAGCCGTCGGCGAGAGCGGCCTGCAATGCGTCGGGCAAACGCTCGGGCAGCGGCTCGCTCACAACCCCGCCAGCTGGGCCTGACCGCGTTCGGTGAGCCGATCTCGCAACCGGGCCGCCTCGGCCGCCTCGAGGCCGGGGATCTGCGAGTCGGTCCCGGCCGAGGCGGTGTGCAACTGCACCGAGGCCAGGCCGAACATCCGCGCGATCGGCCCCTCGTCGACGTCCACGTACTGCAACCGGCCGTAGGGCACCACGACCATGCGTCGCCAGATCCGGCCGGCCCGCACCAGCAGATCCTCATCGCGCTCGGCGTAGGCCCAGGCACTCACCTGACGCCCGATCAGCCACGACCCCCAGGCCAGGCCGGCCAGGGGCAGCGCCGCGAGGGCACCCACCCACCACCGGCCGAGCCACACCCCCACCACCAGGGGCGGCAGCGCTGCCACCAGACACCAGACCGCGAGCACGATCCGGCGCACGGTGGCCAGCTTCGGTGAGACCGGACGCCACTGGACGCCGGCCACGTCGAACGGGTCGGAACCTGCCATACGGGCAGGATCCCACAGGGGCGTGGCAGACTCGCGGCGTGAGCTCGGCGCGCGAACTCGAGGTGGGCCTGGGAGCCGGTTCGCTGGCAACGGCCGACATGGTGCTCAACATCGGCCCCCAGCACCCCGCCACCCATGGCGTGCTGCGGCTGCGCATCGTGCTGGACGGCGAACGGATCACCGCCGCCGAGCCGATGGTCGGCTACATGCACCGCGGCGCCGAGAAATTGTTCGAGGTGCGCGACTACCGCCAGATCATCGTGCTGGCCAACCGCCACGACTGGTTGAGCGCCTTCGCCAACGAACTGGGCGTCGTGCTGGCCACTGAGCAGATGCTCGGCATGGAGGTGCCGGTTCGGGCGGTCTGGGCACGCACCCTGCTCGCCGAGCTGAACCGGGTGCTCAGCCACCTGGTGTTCCTGGGCTCCTATCCGCTCGAGCTGGGCGCCATCACCCCTGTCTTCTACTCCTTCCGCGAGCGGGAGGAGCTGCAGGCCGTGATGGAGGAGATCTCCGGCGGCCGGATGCACTACATGTTCAACCGGGTCGGCGGCCTCAAGGAGGACCTGCCCGCCGGCTGGATCGGCCGGGTGGCCGCAGCCATCGCCGCCGTCCGCTCGCGCCTACCCGATCTCGAGAACCTGTTGCTGGGCAACGAGATCCTGCGCGGACGCACCCAGGGGGTCGGCGTGCTGCCCCGCGAGCTGGCTGCCGCCTACGGCGTCAGCGGGCCGATCGGACGGGCGAGCGGCCTGGACGTCGACCTGCGCCGCGACGACCCCTATCTGGCCTACGGCGAGCTGTTCGCGCCGGGGGGGCCGGGACGGGTGGTGACCCGTACCGCCGGGGACAGCTTCGCCCGGCTCGAGGTGCTGGTCGAACAGGTACACGTCAGCCTCGACCTGGCCCAGGCCAGCCTGGACGCCCTGGCCTCGTTGCCCCGCGGACCGATCAACGTCAAGTTGCCCAAGGTGCTCAAGGTGCCCGAGGGCCACATCTACCGCTGGACCGAGAACCCGTTGGGGATCAATGGGTACTACCTCGTCTCCAAGGGCGAGAAGACCCCGTGGCGGCTCAAGCTGCGCTCGGCGTCCTTCAACAACGTACAGGTGCTCTCGCAGCTGCTGCCGGGCACCCTGGTCGCCGACATGGTCTCGATCATGGGCTCGATGTTCTTCGTGGTGGGCGACGTCGACAAGTGAGCCCGAGGCTCACCTGCCGCGCGAGCGCACCGCGAGGCGTCAGGACGCGGTGCGCGCGGCGTCGTCCGGCACGAAGGCCCCGGGCGTGAAGAACGGGGACGGCGGCACACCGGGACGCATCGCCCGCGAGGCGGCTCGGGCTCCCTCGGCCAACTGGCGCATCGCGGCCTGATCGACCACGACCGACCGCTCGCCGGCGTCGTGGTGCCCCCGCGAGGCCGGCTCGAACAGGCTCGCCGGGCGCGGCTCGGGACGCTCCAGGGTGAGGACGAAGTCGTCCTGGGCGGCCGCGCTGCTGATCGAGGCGTAGACCAGGGCCTCGACCTGGTCGGGGGCCATGGTCGCGGTGGCCGGGTGCCGCTCGGGCACGGTGCGCAGGTCGACCACCGCGGCGGCGGCCAGATCATCGGCCAGGGCAGCACCGATCAGAGCCAGATCGGCCAGGGCGTCGAAGGACGGCTGCGATTCGGCTCGCCCTGCGGTCACGCGTCGCTGCTCGTCCTCGGGGCGCATGACGGCATGACGGCCGTGGCCGGCGTGTCGTCCCACCCCGGCGCGCGAGCCACTGTGGGCCTCGACCGACTCGGTGGGTCCGGGCTCCAGCACCGGAACCCCGGCCGTGGCGAGCACCGGGGCACCCGGCCCCGGCGGCAGCACCGGCAGCGACGGGTCCCGGGTCATCGACATCTCGAGGCCGGTGATCGGGGTCGCCGGCGGGCGCTGCGCGGGCAGACCGAACAGGTTCAACGGGCCGAGCCCGGCCGCCGATCGAGCCGGCACCGGCGTCCCGGGCAGACCAGGGGCACAGGACTGCAGCCCCCGGCGGTTCGAGGTGAGGATCGGCAACGACCGAGGTGTCGCGGGCGAGGCGGCCCGGTCGAAGGCGTCCACGATCGGCAACGGACCGGTGATCGGCGAGGGCGGCGGCGTGGGCCGCAACACCGATGGCGCGGCGTCCCGTTCGCGGTGCGCCTCGGCGACCGCGAGCTCGAGGTCCCGAATCCGGGCACGCAGCTGCGCCCGGTCGGTGCGCAGTCGCCGTCGGCCGGCTCGGGAGTTCGCCTGTTCCAGCGCCACCCCGAACACACCCGAGGCGGCACCGGCCGCGGCCAGGTCGGCGCGGTGCAGCGCGAGGCCGGCGCCGCCGGCGCCGAGCGCTATCACGAGCGCGGTCATGGGTGCTATCGACAGGGCGGCCTGCTTCGCATTCGGCGCCCAGCGCTGCCCGTCATCTCCCGAGGTGTGGCGTCCCTTCACGGCGACCAAACCTAGGCGGATCGGCCCAACACATCTGGTAACCGGGCCTCGACACACCGACGTGTTCTGACGAGGTCTTTTCGAGCCACTCTGCGGACAGCGCCGCTGGTCACGCCGAGGACGCCGATCGCCGCCCCCACTTCTGTGTCCGATTTGCGGCTACTCACCCTACGTACCCGTGCTCGCAACACCCTTTTCACCAGTCACAGTGGTCACACCGACATCGTCGCCGTGACGAGGCTCGGACGCGGCCAGACAGCGGTGGATCAGGGTCACCACGAGCGCTCCCTCGCCCACCGCCGAGGCCACCCGCCGGACGGCCCCGGCCCGAACGTCGCCGACCGCGAACACCCCGGGTCGAGAGGTCTCGAGGGCCATCGGCGGACGCTGTTGCGTCCATCGCGGCTCGACCGGTCCGTCGTCCAGGGCGCCGTCCAGGGCGTCGTCCGGGGCGCTGTCAGAGGCGTCGTCCGGTGACCCTGCCACGACCTCGGGACCGGTCAGGATCGCCCCCCAGCGGTCCAGCGCCACGGCACCGCGCAGCCAGTCGGTGCGCGGCACCGAGCCGATCAAGACGAACAGCACCCCCTCGGCCGCCTCGCGCCGGCCGCTGTCGAGGTCCTCGAGCTCGATCGCCTCGACGAAGCCCTGACCCCGACCCCCCACGATCTGCACCCTGGGCCGAACGCTGATGTTCGGCAGGGACTCGATCTCGCGCACCAGGTAGTCCGACATGGTCTCGGCCAGCCCGGCCCGGCGCACCAGGATGGTCACCTGCCGGGCATACCGGGCCAGGTGGACGGCGGCCTGGCCCGCGGAGTTGCCGCCACCGGCCACGAAGACATGCCGGCCCCGCATCGCCTGAGCCTCGGCCACCGCGGCGCCGTAGAAGACACCGCGTCCCTGCAGCGCCTCCAGCTCCGGCACCCCCAATCGGCGATACGTCACACCCAGCGCCAGCACCACCGTGCGCGCCCGAGCCGCCGTCCCGTCCGACAGCCCGATCCGGAGCGCCCCGTCGACCGTCTCGAGCGAGGTGGCCGAGCGCATGAACAGGAATCGTGCCCCGAAGGCCCACGCCTGTTGATAGGCGGCAAAGGTCAACCGGCTGCCGCTCAGCCCCGTCGGGAAGCCGAGATAGTTGCGGATCAGCGAACTGGTGCCCGCCTGTCCCCCGACCGCCTCGGCCTCGATCACGAGCGTCCGCAGTCCCTCGGAGGCGGCGTAGACCGCGGCGCCCAGCCCAGCCGGCCCACCGCCGACGATCGCCACGTCGAAGACGTCGTCCTCGGCCAGCGGCTTCATCAACCCGAAGGCCTGGGCAATGTCGAGACCGGAGGGGGCGCACAGCACCGTCGGTTCGGCGGTGAACCGCAGCTCGACCACCGGCAGCGCCGGCTCGACCAGCCCCATCGAGGCCAGCGCTGCCTCCCCCTCGGGCTCCTCGGCGGAGATGAACGCCGCAGGGATCCGGTTGCGGGCGAACAGATCTCGCAACTCCTGTGTGCGCGGTGACCATCGGGGACCGACCACCCGCACCGCCTGAAACCCCTGCCCGGCCCGCGAGGACCACTCCTCGAGCACCTCACTCACGCTGCGGTGGAACTCCTCGTCGCGGGTCGGCCCGGGCCGCATCACCCAGCGGTCCAGCCGGCCGAGGGTGATCGCCTCGAAGATCGGGCCGGTGGTGGACCAGTCCCCCCAGCGCACCACCGCCACGCGCAACGCACTGCGATCCAGGGCTCCGGCCCGGGCGAGGACGTCGAGGCCATCAGGGTCGGCGCCGCCGTAGCCGATCAGGATCATGGCGATCGGCGCCCGGCCGGCCAGATCCGCCACCGCCCCACTCGCCTCGTCCGGATCGGACAGCACCATCACCCGGTAGTCGGTGCCATACCGGCCGGACAGTGCGGCATCCAGGGCGGCCTGCACATGCGGCTCGCGGCTGGCCGCCAGGATCACCGGACGGGTGTCGGGCGCGCCGCCGTCCGCGGTCATGACGCCCCCCGCGCCCCGGACGACGTCCCCGCCGCCCGGGTCGCCGCGCGCCACCCCGCCACACCGGTCAGGCCGACCCAGACCACCATGACCACGTAGCCGGCCAGGGCGGGTCCGCGGCGGGCATCCTCCAGGAAGAGCGCCAGCGCTGTCAGCTCCAGCGTTCCGAAGGCGGTGTACCCGAGGGCGGCGGGAACCAGCAGGTGGGCCTCGGTACGCACCGCCCACACCGCTGCCACCGCGAAGGCGATCACCCAGGCGCCGGTGATCCGCGCCATGAACGGCGTGAGCGCCCAGGGCCAGCCCTGCAGCAGCGGGTCGACGGCCAGCACCAGGCCCGCGCCGCAGACGCTCAACAGCACGGCCTGCATCAGCAGCGACAGCCGGATCGGCCGGGGCAGGCCTCCGGTGCCGTCCGTTCGCGCCCGGGGCACCGCCGCGCCGGCCCGCCGGTGAACCCACCGCGACCGAGCGATCAGGACCCCGCACATGGTCGCCGGCACCACCACGTACACGATCACCCAGAACCAGGCGGCCAGGCGCGGCAGGCCATCGTCGTTCAGGTGCAGCCGATCCCGGTGCAGCACGGTGGCGAGCAATGTGAACAGCGTGAACACCCAGATGGTGAGCCACGGGCCGCCGGCCGCCGCCCAGCGCCCGTCTCGCAGCATCGCGATCACCAGGACGCACCCCGCGCCGTACCCGGCACCGAGGAAGGCGGCCGACAGGGGCGGCCGGATCGTCCACGCGAAGACATCGGCCGTCCGGTCGGCGCCCACCCACAGCGCGATCACGGCGAGCGCAGTGAGCGCCCCGAACCCGATCAGCACCGCGGTGACCGTCCACCCCAGGTCGCGCTGAGCGACTCTCTGCGGCATCGTCACGAAGACCCCACCCAAGCCGAAAACCCCCTCGACTCCTCTTTCCTCACATAGGTGATGAATCGCCCAGAGTAGGGGCACCCGTTCCAGGTGGCGCGCGCACATGACCCCCTCGCCCGGCCACCACCACGCCAGGAGGCCAGGCATGATCACCGATCCGGCGCAGGCCACCACCGGGCCCACGGCCGCCCCGCCCATCGAGACCTGGGACCAACGGGTTCGGGTGTTCGTCTCCTCGACGCTGGAGGAGCTGGCCGCCGAGCGTGCCGCCGTCCGGGCCGCGATCACCCAGCTGCACCTGACGCCGGTGATGTTCGATCTGGGTGCCCGGGCCCACCCCCCGCGCGAGCTCTACCTGGCCTACCTGCAGCACAGCGACGTCTTCATCGGTGTCTACGGCGAGCGGTACGGCTGGATCGCGCCCGGCAGCACCATCTCGGGGCTGGAGGAGGAGTACCTGCTGGCCGGCGACCGTCCCAAGCTGCTCTACCTGCGCACCCCGGCGGCGGCGCGCGAGCCGCGGTTGACCGCGTTGATCGAACGGATGTGGGCCTCCTCCGGTGTCTCGACCGCCCCCTACTCCGACGCCGATGACCTCGGTCGCCGGGTGATCGACGATCTGGCCGTCCTGCTCACCGAGCGCTTCCGTGGCGTTGCCGCCGGCCCCGTCCTGGATCCCGCCCCGCTGCCCCACCCGCCGTCCCCGCTGATCGGTCGGACGGCGGAGCTCGACCATCTCCGCTCGCTGCTGACCGGCCCCGAGGCCCGGCTGGTGACGCTGTTGGGGCCGGGGGGCATCGGCAAGACGCGGCTCGCCCTGGCGGTGGCCGAAGCGTGCCAACCGCGACTGGACGCCGTGTGCTTCGTCGATCTGTCGGTGGTCTGCGAGCCCGGCGAGGTGCTGGGCGCCGTGGCTACCGCCTTGCGGGTGCACCCGAGCGCCCGCCCGGTGGCCGAGGTGCTCGTCGACGTCCTGAACAGCCATCGCGTGCTGGTGGTGCTGGACAACGTCGAGCACGTCCTGGCGGCCGGCCCGGACATCGCCCGGCTGATCGCTCTGTGCCCCGAGACCCGGGTGCTCGCGACCAGTCGCGCGGTACTGCACCTGCGCGGCGAACACGAGGTGGAGCTCGGGCCGCTGCCGGTTCCGCCGCCCGCCGACGATCACCCGACCTCCGATCTGGTGCGTGACGTCGAGGCGGTCCAGTTGTTCGTACACCGGGCCGAACAGGTTCGCCCGTCGTTCGCGGTCACCGACGACAACGCCGCCGAGGTGGCCGCCATCGTGAACCGGCTGGAGGGCATTCCGCTGGCCCTGGAGCTGGCCGCAGCCCGGCTGCGATTGCTGCCGTTGGCCTCGGTGGTGCCCGCCAGCGCACTCGATCTGGCCTCGGCCGACCTCGACATGCCCACGCGCCACCAGACCCTGCGGGCCACGATCGCCTGGAGCAACAGCCTGCTCGCCGAGCCCGATCAGGCCGCGCTGCGCGCCGTCGCGGTGTTGCCCGGCGGGTGGACGCTGCCCGCAGCCCAGGCCGTGACCGGCACCGACCCCGACCCCGACCCCGACCCCGACGCCACGCTGGCCCAGCTGTCCCGACTGGTGGAGCAGAGCATGGTGCGGGTCGAGCTGCCGGCGACCGGAGAGCCGCGATTCCGCATGCTCGAGGCGGTGCGTACCTATGCCCTGGAACAGCTCCAGGCCGCCGGTGAGTACCCGGCGACCATGCAGCGACTGGCGGGCTACGTCCACCGCCTCGCTGTGCAGGGCGCCGATGGCCTGTGCCGCAACGAATCCCGTCGTTGGCGGCAGCGACTGGACGCCGAACTCGACGTGGTCCGAGCCGCGCTGACGTGGGCGCTGCACAGCGATGACGCAGCACTGGCGGTGCAGATCAGCGCGGCGCTGGCCCGCTATTGGTGGAGCCGAGGGCTGCTGCCCGAGATGCTCGCGCTCGCCGAGTCGGTGGCCGGGCTGAGCTCGTTCTCGACGCTGACGCCGGCCGAGACGGACCTGCTCGCCTGGTGTCGAGGCACGATCCGGATCGCCACCGGGGACGACGACCAGGCACGCGACCTGCTGACCCGCGCCACCGAGGGCGCCCGGGCGCGCGGCGATGATCGTCTGCTGGCCCAGGCGCTGTTCAGCAGCGCACTGATCGCACCGGCCGCGACCCGGCGCTCCCTGCTCGAGCAGGCCCTGGCGCTGTTCGAACGCCGGGCCGACCGCTGGGGCCAGGCACTGACCCTGCTGCCGCTGGGCACCCTGGAGCTGCTCACCGGACAGGTCGACACGGCGACCCGGTGCCACACCGAGGCGCTGTCCTACGCCGAGGACATCGAGGACGATCACCTGATCGCCTTGGCGCTGGACCAACTCGCCGCCGATGCGTTGCTGACGGGACGACCCGAGCAGGCCGCCGGCCACCTGCGGCGCTCGGTGCCGATCCATCTCGACCTGCACGATCCCGAGGGCACCGCCAACTGTCTCGATGCGGTGGCCGCCCTGGTCCTCGTCCGCGGTGGCGTGGACCGCTCCGCCCGGTACCTGGCCGCGGCCGACCGCGTGCGCCAGGTGGCGGGGGTGGTGGTCTGGCCCTTCCTGCGGCCGCTGCGCGACCAGTTGGTCTCGGCCGTCCAGGCGGCGCGTCGTCCCGGTACCCCGAGCGCCGTCGTCCCGCCGGTCGAGCCGGTTGAGCCGGCCCCGCCGGGCTGGAACGGTCTTCAGGCGCTGGACGCCGCGCGCAGCGAACTGGGTTCGGCTCCGGAGAGCTGACGGGCACTGACCGGCACAGACCACACTGACCGACACTGACCGACGGGCTCAGGCGGCCTGCGACTCGCCGCGGTCGTCCTCGCCGGGCGGACGTCGGCACCACCGCTGCCCGATCAGCCCGGCCCCTGCCAGCACGACGGCCGCCAGCGCGCTGCCGACGGCCATCCAGAACAGCTCCCGGCGTTCCCCCACCAGCGCCCGGAGGACCACCGCGGCCTGGGCGACGTACCAACCGGTCAGCACGGCCCCCACCGAACTGGACGCCGAGGCCAGCACCGCGATCCGGGCTGCGGTCAGTGGGCTCAGGGGTTGGGGACGACGACCCTCGACCCAGCGACGCACCTCTCGGGCCGCGACGAGCACCACGCCGGCGAGCACGATCAACCCGGCCGGCGCCGTCCAGGGCACCGGCAACGGGTCGGCCCCGTTGCGCTGCAGGGCGTCAAGGATCACCCAGCTCGCGCCCGCGACGATCACGGCGAGGGCGATCAGGGTCACCAGCCGCGTGGAGCGCATCAGCCGACCACCAGGTCGGGCCGATACCGCAGACCGCTGCGGTCGGGCGCCTGGTGGGCCAGATCGGCCACCGGCCCCGCCCCGGGCAGCAACGCCAGCGGGTCCATCTGCGCCCAGGGCACCAGCACGAACGCCCGGCCGGCCGCTCGCGGGTGCGGCACCTGGAGCGCCTCGGTGGCCAGGACCAGGTCACCGAAGGCGATCAGGTCGATGTCGAGGGTCCTGGCGCCCCATCGGCCCTCGCGCACCCGGCCGTGTCGCTGCTCGATCCGGTGACAGCACGCCAACAGCGCCGCCGGGGTCAGCGTGGTGTGCACCTCGACGACGGCGTTGAGGTAGTCCGGCTGTTCCGGCCCACCGACCGGATCGGTCTCGACCACCGGCGAGACCGCGGTCACCTGGACGCCGTCGAGGGCTCGCAGGTCGTCGATGGCCGCCTGCAACGTGCCCAATCGCTCACCCAGGTTGGAACCCAGGGCGAGCACGGCCGCCACCGGCCGCTCTCGGCGGCGGTGGATCTGCACCGCCACGTCGGCGAAGGTCTCCGAGATGGGGGCCGTCGGTTTGTGAACGGTCACGTCGGCGGCAGCCACCCGGGGATCGCGCAGGCACCGCTCGGCCAGCCGCTGGGCCAGGGTCTCGATCAGATCGACCGGATCACCGCGCACGATGGTGGCCAGATCGACGGCCAGCGACCCGTAGTCGACCGTCTCGGCCAGGCGATCCGTGGCGGCCGCCGCCCGGGTGTCCAGGTGGAGTACGACGTCGACCACGAACTCTTGACCATCTCGGCGCTCGTGGTCGAACACACCGTGGAACCCGGTTGCCCGCAACCCCGACAGCGCGATGCGGTCGAGGGGCTCGAAGCGGCTGGCGAGCGCACTCATGAGGCCGTCCCGAGACCGGCCCCGGCCCGGGCCCGCGCCGTCCGCGCAGCCACTCGAACCGCGTCAGCCGAGGCCGCCACCTCGTGCACCCGCACCGCCCACGCACCCGCCGCGGCGGCGAGCACCGAGGTCGCCGCCGTGGCGTCGTCCCGAGTCGCCGGCCCCGACAGTCCGGTGCCGACGGGGTCGCGGGCCACGGCCTCGCTCAGGAAGCGTTTGCGCGAGGTGCCGACCAGCACCGGTCGGCCCAGCTCCACCAGCCGATCCAGGGCGGCGAACACCTGCCAGTTCTGCTCGGCGTTCTTGGCGAAGCCGAATCCGGGGTCGAGGACGAGCCGGCGCTCGTCCACCCCCGCCGCCCGTAACGCCGCCACCTGACGCGACAGCTCCGAGCAGACATCGCTGACCACGTCGTCGTAGTGGGTCAGCGACTCCATGACGTCGCTGAACCCGCGCCAGTGCATCACCACGTACGGCACCCCCGCTTCGGCCACCACGGCGATCATCTCCGGGTCGGCCTGACCCCCGCTGATGTCGTTGACCAACTGTGCACCGGCCGCGATCGCCGCCCGGGCCACGCCGGCCCGCATCGTGTCGACGCTGACCACCGCGCCGGCCGCGACCAGGCGTTCGACCACCGGAACCACGCGCCGCAGTTCCTCCTCGGGGTCGATCCGCAGCGCGCCGGGCCGAGTGGACTCGCCCCCGATATCCAGCAGATCGGCACCCTCGGCGAGCAGCCGCATCCCCTGGGCCACCGCCTCGTCCGGCGAGAACCAGCGGCCACCGTCGCTGAACGAGTCCGGAGTGACGTTGATCACGCCCATGACCAAGCACCGGTCGTGACCGTCGAGGGCGGCGGGCAGGCCGAGCAACTCGTGCACGAGGTTCACCCTACGGGCCGGGCGAGTGTCGATCCACAGGTCGGGGACGACGCGGCGGCCGGTGGTGCACAGGCCCGGACCTGGACCATCCCCAGTCGGTCCACATCTCATCCACACCACGTCCACAGGTATCACGTCGGTCATCCACAGTCGACATCGGATCTTTGCCGAAACTCCTTGGGGCACAACGACATTCGCGACCCAGATTTCTTCCTGGAAAGGGTTGCGCGCACCCCCGGGGTGGAGTAGACATCTGCCACGCCAGCAGCAGCGGTGAGATCGACCGAACCGGGTCCACCCGGCGGGGCCGCTCTCACGGGCACCGTGACCCGGGGGCACCCGGAGCCAGGGCGGTCGACGTCGGGGGCACCCGATGGCGGTCGCAGCTCGGATCCCGACTGCTGTCGGCGCCGGTGCGGAGAACGAGCAAACCGTGCCGCCCACCCGGGCGGTGACCGTGGATGGCCCGCGGACAGGTCTGTTTCGGGCCGTGCCACCCGGTTGCACGGTTCGCTCGTCGCGGTTCACGCCGTGACGCCGAGCGGCGGTTCTGCGGCGGGGCCGGTCGGCTACGGCAGGTCTCGAACGCACGATCCGCTGGGGAGCCACCCCCCGCGTCTCGCTCTCGGCCCCTCCCCCCGGGGATGCTGCGGGCGGCAGGCAACCACACAGCAAGGCCCCTCCAACTCATGCTTGGAGGGGCCTTGTTGCATGTCTAGCCGTCCGAGGTCTCGACGAGGAAGCCGACACGCCATGACACGGCCTCCCGCTCAACGCATACCTGCGCCGCCGGAACAATTCATGGCCTCCGGAGACCCACAGATCGCGCATCGAACGGCACACTAACGATGTGCGTCCACCAGGTGAATTCTCCCTGCGCGCGCCGTCCCTTCCGGGGATCGAGCAGCTGCGCTCCTACAAACGCGAGTTCGCGCCGGGTGATCTGCTGGCTGGATTGCTGGTCGCAGCGCTCGCCGTCCCCCAGGCCCTCGGGTATGCCACCGTAGCCGGGGTCCCGGTCCAGGTCGGGCTGTACACGCTGCCCCCGGCGCTGTTGGCCTACTTCCTCTTCGGCAGTTCCCGCCTGCTGTTCGTGGGCCCGGTCTCGACCGTGACCGTCCTGAGCGGCACCATCGTGCGGCAGTTGGCCGGGGATGACGTCGCCCGCGCCGCGGACCTGACCTCCGCCCTCGCGCTGACCGCCGGCGTGATCCTGCTGCTGGCCGGTCTGCTCAAGATCGGCTGGGTGGCCCAGTTCCTCAACGAGCCGATCGTCACCGGGTTCGTCACGGGCCTGGTGGTGTTGGTCATCGTCGGCGAGATCCCCGGCCTGCTGGGGCTCAAGACGCCCTCAGGTGCCCTGATCGACCGGGTGTGGGTGTTGATCACCACGGCGCACAAGGCACAGCCCACCACCCTGCTGGTCGCTCTGGCGGCTCTGCTGGTGCTGTTCGGGGGGCAATACATCGCGCCTCGGCTGCCCTGGTCGTTGGTGGTGCTGGTCGGCGGGATCGCCGCCTCGCGAATCCTCGACCTGTCCGGGCACGGCGCTCGCGTCGTCGGGTCCGTGCCGAACGGCGTGCCGCTGCCGCAGTTGCCGGTGATCGAGCTGTCCCAGATCGGATCCCTGATCACCGGTGGCGCTGCCATCGCCGCGGTCGGGATCGCCGAGGGACTGGCCGCCGCCAAGACCTTCTCCAGTTCCGGTGCCGGCGATGAGGGCGAGCGCCTCAAGGACGACTCCGAGCTGGTCGCCAACGGTGCCGCGGACATCGCCTCGGCGCTGTTCGGTGGCATGGGGGTGGCCGGAAGCCTGTCCAAGACCGCGGCCAATGCCCGGGCCGGGGCACGCACTCAGGTCAGCAGCCTGGCCGCGGCGGCCGCCGTCCTGCTGGTGCTGCTGTTCGCGACCGGACTGATCGCACCACTGCCCAAGGCGGTGCTGTCCGCGATCGTGATCCACGCCGTCTGGGGCCTGCTGCACCCCAAGGAGTTCGCCCGCTATCGCAAGGTGCGGCGCAACGACGGCCTCGCCGCCGTGGTGGCCTTCGGTGGCGTGCTGGTGCTCGGCCCGCTCAACGGGCTGCTGCTCGCCATCGCCCAGTCCCTGGCCGGCCTGGTCTACCGCTCGATGCAGGTCAACATCGACGAGATGGGCAAGGTGCCGGGCGAGAAGGCGGCCTGGGGCTCGCTGGCCAACGACTCGGCCCGCAAGCGGGTGCGGCGGATCTGTGTGCTCCGCCCCGACGGGCCGATCTTCTGGGCCAATGCCGGGCCGGTGTTCGATCGGATCCGTGACGGCATCGACGCCCGGCCCGACGCCCTGGCGGTGCTGTTGGACATCGAGGCCAGCAACCAGATGGACACCACGGCGGCCGAACAGCTGCGCGGTCTGATCCGCGAACTGCACGATCGCCACGTCGAGCTCTACCTGGTGCGGGTGTTCGGCAACGTCCGCGCCGTCCTCGACCGGGCGGGGGTGCTGGACGAACTCGGCGAGGGTCGGATCTGGCACTCGATCTCGGCCGGGGTGAAGAGCGCCAAGCAGTCACCGGCGTTCGTGGCGGCCCGGGCGGCAGCGGCCGCCGAGGCCGCGATGGACGAGGCCAGCGACTACTTCGACGAGCTGGACGACACCGACCTGGACGGCTACGAGAACATCGCCAGCCGCTGGCGTGAGGTGGGGGCGCTCGCCGCGCTGCACGAGTTCACCCCCGACTCCCCCACCTGACCCACCCCACCCCAACCCACCCCGTGATCATGTAATCCGTGCACGTTTTGTGCACGAATTGCATGATCACGGGTGGGTTGTGCACGGATTACATGATCACCGAGGGGGTTCAGCGGCGCGAGGGGTTCAGCGGCGGTCGAGGATCAGACTCATCGCCTCGGCTCGCGTGGCCGGGCGCCGCAACAGGCCGCGGACGGCGGAGGTCACCGTGCGCGAGCCCGGCTTGCGCACCCCACGCATCGACATGCACAGGTGCTCGCACTCGACCACCACGATCACCCCACGCGGTTGCAGGATGTCGGTCAGCGCGTCGGCGATCTGGGTGGTCAGCCGCTCCTGCACCTGGGGTCGGCGGGCGAACACGTCGACCACCCGGGCCAATTTGGACAGACCCGTGATCCGGCCGTCACGGGCCGGTACGTACCCCACGTGGGCCACCCCATGGAACGGCACCAGGTGGTGCTCACAGCACGAGAACACCTCGATGTCCTTGACCAGCACCATCTCGTCGTGGCCCAGGTCGAACGTGGTCGTGAGCACGTCCTTGGGCTCCTGCCAGAGCCCACCGAACATCTCGGCGTAGGCCCGGGCCACCCGCGCCGGGGTGTCCCGAAGGCCATCGCGCTGCGGATCCTCACCGATGGCCAGCAGGATCTCGGTGACGGCCCGCTCGACCCGTGCCGCGTCGTACGGCGGTCGCTCGCCGCGCTCGGCACCCTGCAGCCCCGCAGTGATCCGGGCAGCATCGACAGCGTCGGCTGCAGCGGCGTCGCGGCGGGCCTGATCGTCCGCGATGGTCATCGGATCGCCCGTGGTCAGCCCGGCTCACCGAACGGCGGCAGCGAGCTCGGCCCACCCGTGCCCGGCTCGGACTCGACGGCGCCGGCGGGCACCCGCGATCCATTGGACGCCGCCCGCTCGGTCGGGGTCAGCACCGGTGGGATGGTCGAGACCGCCCGCTGGTTGCTCGACAACCAGATCGGACGCTCCGGACGCTTGACGATCTCGGTGAAGATCGCCGCCAACTCGTCCTTGTTGAGCGTCTCCTTCTCGAACAGCGCCAACACCAGAGCGTCCAGCACCTGACGGTTGTCGTTCAGGGCGTGCCAGGCCTCGTCGTGAGCCGCCTCGATCAGCCGACGAACCTCTTCGTCGACGATGCTCGCGACCTCTTCGGAGTAGTCCCGCTGGTGGCCCATGTCGCGCCCGAGGAACACCTCGCCGCCGGAGGAGCCCAGCTTGATCGCCCCCACCCGCTCGGACATGCCGTACTGGGTGACCATGGCCCGCGCGATCGCGGTGGCCTTCTCGATGTCGTTGCTGGCGCCGGTGGTCGGGTCGTGGAAGACCATCTCCTCGGCCACCCGCCCGCCCAGGGCGTAGGCCAACTGGTCGAGCATCTCGTTGCGGGTGGTGGAGTACTTGTCGTCGGTCGGCATCACCATCGTGTACCCCAAGGCCCGGCCCCGGGGCAGGATCGTCACCTTGGTCACCGGGTCGGTGTGCCGCATCGCCGCTGCCACCAGGGCGTGACCGCCCTCGTGATAGGCGGTGATCTTCTTCTCCTTCTCGTTCATGATGCGCGACCGCTTCTGCGGGCCCGCGACCACACGATCGATCGCCTCGTCCAGCGCCTGATCGTCGATCAGCCGGGCGCCGGCCCGCGCGGTCAGCAGTGCGGCCTCGTTGAGCACGTTGGCCAGGTCGGCCCCGGTGAAGCCCGGGGTGCGCCGCGCCACGGCCCGTAGGTCGACGGAGGGTGCCATCGGCTTGCCCTTGGCGTGCACGGTGAGGATGTGCTCGCGCCCGACCATGTCCGGCGGGTCCACCGCGATCTGACGGTCGAACCGGCCCGGTCGCAGCAGCGCCGGGTCGAGGATGTCGGGCCGGTTGGTCGCCGCGATCAGGATGACGTTGGTCTTGACGTCGAAGCCGTCCATCTCGACCAGCAACTGGTTCAGGGTCTGCTCACGCTCGTCGTGGCCACCACCCAGACCGGCACCGCGGTGACGCCCGACGGCGTCGATCTCGTCGACGAAGACGATGGCCGGGGCGTTGGCCTTGGCCTGCTCGAACAGATCGCGCACCCGGCTGGCGCCGACACCGACGAACATCTCGACGAAGTCCGACCCCGAGATCGAGTAGAACGGCACCCCCGCCTCACCGGCGACCGCGCGGGCGAGCAGCGTCTTGCCGGTGCCCGGCTGGCCGTAGAGCAGCACCCCCTTGGGGATCTTGGCGCCCACCGCCTGGAACTTGGCGGGCTCGGCCAGGAACTCCTTGATCTCCTGGAGCTCCTCGACCGCCTCGTCCGCTCCGGCGACGTCCGCGAACGTCACCTTCGGGGTGTCCTTGCTGACCAGCTTCGCCTTGGACTTGCCGAAGTTCATGACCCGCGAGCCACCGCCCTGCATCTGGCCCATCAGGAACCAGAACAGACCGAGGATCAGCAGGATCGGCAGCACCGAGACGAGCAGCGTGCTCCACCAGGACGGCGTCGCGATGCGGTCGTTGTACCCGTCGTCGGGCTTGTGGGTGGCGAGCAGCTCGACCAGTTCGGGCCCGCGGGCGTCGACGTAGTAGGCCACCACCCGGGTCTTCTCGTTCTCGGGGGCCTTCAGCACCAGTTCGATGCGTTGGTCACCACCGACCAACGTGGCCGACTTGACCTTGCCCTCGGTGATCAACCGTACGGCGGTCGACGTGCTCACCTGGGAGAACTGGTTCGGGGTGAGGGCTCGTGCCCCGAACATGAGCACGATGAGTCCGATGATCACCCAGATCACCGGACCGCGGGTCAGTCGTTTGAGATCCATCACGCAGGGCGGGCGCCCCGTCCCTCCTGGTCGCTGGGAGTTGATACGGCGTCGAGCAGCGGAGCAGTACCGCCGCCCACCGTCTCATCGACGGTACACGCCGTCCGCCTGAACCAACGGCGCGCCCGGATCCGCTGTTCCGCAGTTCGGCGGCCAATCCGCTGGGTCACCCGCCGTACACGTGGGGGGCCAGGGTCGCGACCACCCGCAGATTGCGGTAGCGCTCGGCGTAGTCGAGCCCGTAGCCGACCACGAACTCATTCGGGATGTCGAACCCCACGTACCTCACGTCGACCTCCACCTTGGCTGCCTCGGGCTTGCGCAGCAGGGTGCAGACCTCGACCGAGGCCGGTCCCCGCGAGCCGAGGTTCGCGATCAACCACGACAGCGTCAGGCCCGAATCGACGATGTCCTCGATGATCAGCACGTGGCGCCCGGTGATGTCGCGCTCGAGGTCCTTCAGGATGCGCACGACGCCGGAGGACTTGGTGCCCGAGCCGTAGGAGGAGACCGCCATCCAGTCGGACTCCACCGGCAGGTGCAGCACGCGGGTCAGGTCGGCCATCACCATGACGGCGCCCTTGAGCACCCCCACCAGCAGCGGGTTCTTGTCCACGTAGTCGCGATCGATCTCGGCGCCGAGTTCGGCCAGCCGAGCATTGATCTGGTCCTCGGTGAGCAGGACGGCGGTCAGGTCCCCCGCCAGGTCACTGGCGTCCACGGCTCTCCATCAGGCTCGAATCCGGCGCGACCACGCTGCATCAGGCTGCATCACGGTTGCATCAGGCCCGCGGTTGCATCAGGCCAGCGCAAGCCTGCCACAGTCCCGGAGGGCTCTGATGCCACCGGGCAGGTCAACGGGTCCCTGCCCGCGCCAATCGGTCACGAGCCCGTCCACGGCCAGCACGTGTCGCCGAGACAACGCCCCGGCCGGGCAGCCGGCCCGACGAAGGGCGAACAGCAGCGCCCGGCGCCGGACGGCGTCCGGGGCGGCGGCGAGCACCGTCGTCCGATACCCCGGCAGGTCGGGGTCGACTGCCGCGTCCAGCACCTGCTGCGCCCACTGGTCCAACGCGGTGGCGTCCTCACGGGCCAGGTCGGCGGTGCGGGCCAGTGCCTCGACCAGGCCGGGTCCGAGGGCCTCGACCAACGCCGGCATCACCGCCCGCAGCCGTGACCGCGCGTAGGCGGGATCGGCGTTGGCCGGGTCGTGCCAGGGCCGCAGCCCCAAGGCCTCGCAGGCGGCCAGGGTGGTGGTGCGTCGCACCCCGAGCAGCGGACGGCGGTACAGCCCCCGGCGGGCCGCCATACCGGCCACCGAACGGGTGCCCGACCCCCGGGCCAGACCCAGCAGCACCGTCTCGGCCTGGTCGTCGGCCGTGTGCCCCAGCAGGACGGCGTGGGCCGCCAGCCGTTCTGCCGTGGCCTGCAGCGCGCCGTAGCGGGCATCCCGGGCCGCCGCCTCGGGTCCGCCGTCGCGACCGGCACAGTCCACGGCCACGGCCTCGACCGGGGCCAGCCCCAACTCGGTGCACACGGTGACCGCGCGAGCCGCCACCTCGGCCGACTCGGCGGACCAACCGTGATCGATCACGATGGCCCCGGCCCGCAGCCGTCGTCCCCGGGTGCGGTGGCGGCCGCCGGACAGGAAGGCCGCCGCCGCGGCCAGGGCCAGCGAGTCGGCGCCACCGCTGCAGGCCACCAGCACGAGTGCGTCGTCCGGCAGGTCGGCCAGGTCGTCGGCGAGCGCGCGGCGGACCGCCGCCACGGCCGGGTGGGGACCGCTCATCGGCGCCCTCAGCCGTGCACGCGCCGCACCCAGGTCGCCGGGTCGGCGATCTCGGTCGGCCGGGGCAGATGGTCCGGCAGCGCCCACACCGCGTTGAACCCATCGATGCCCACGCGGGACTGCACCTCACGCACGAAGTGGGCGCCGTCGGCGTACTGGCGCATCTTGGCCTCGAGCCCCAACAACCGGCGCAGCAACCGGTCGAGGGCACCGCGTCCGGCACGGCGGGCCGTGAACGCCGCCCGGATGGACGCCACGGTCGGGATCACCTGGGGGCCGACCTCGTCCATGACGACATCGGCATGCCCCTCGAGCAACGACATCACCGCGGTCAGGGCGGCCAGCCGTTCACGCTGTTCGGGTGACTGCACGGCATCGAGCAGCGGAGCGCCACTGGACGGGCCGTCACCGCCCCCGCGCAACAGGTCGGGCAAACTGCGTGCCGCATGCGCCAACCGCACCGCGAACTCGCTCGGGTCGGCCATGAGATCGGTTGCCAGCGAACGGATCTGGCCGCGCAGATGATCGGCCAGCCACGGATTGGCGGTGAACTGAACCCGGTGGGTCTCCTCGTGCAGGCACACCCACAGCCGGAAGTCGCGCGGCACCGCCTGGAGTTCGGTCTCGGTGGCCACCACGTTGGGGGCCACCAGCAGCAACCGGCCGGACGGCTCGGCGAAGGGGTCGTACTGACCCAGCACCCGGGAGCCGAGGAACCCCAGCAACGAGCCCACCTCGGCACCGGTCACCCGACTGCCCACGGCAGCCAGGGCCGTGCTGGGCGGTTTGCCACCTCGCCGCGAGAACGTCTCGGCCACAACGGGTTCCAGCAGGCCCCGGAATCCCTGGCAGTTGGCCTCGGCCCAGCCACGGCGATCGACCACCAGCACCGGTGCGCCAGGCCCTGCCTGCAACCGGGACACCTCGGACACGTGCCCGGTGGCGATCCCCGCCGCCTGCCGCAGTTCGGCGACCGCCTGCGCCGCCTGCTCGGCCGGGAGCCTCGGACCGGCACCGGCGAGGGTGGCCGCGGTACGCGCCGCCAGGTCCCAGTCCACCAGGAGGTCCACCGGCGGCGACGTGGTCGAGGTCATGCGCTCCACCGTACGTGGCAGCCGGAGCAGCCGCTCGACGGCAAGGCGAGAGCCGGGACGGGAGGGCGTCAGGGGCAGCCGCACCGGGCCAGCGTCGCCGCCACCTGGTCCAGGGCGGTCCGTGCGGGATCGGTCGACGGCACCTTGTCGGCCAGCACCGCGAAGGCCAACTGACGGCCGTCGGCGTCCACCACGATGCCGGCCAGCGAGCTGACGCCGGTCAAGGTGCCGGTCTTGGCCCGCACCACCCCGATGGCCGCCCGGCCCGCCGGGGCGTCGAACCGCTCCGCCAGGGTGCCGGTGACGCCGGCCAGGGGCAGCCCACTCAGCACCGGGCGCAGCTCCGGGTGCTCCGGCGAGGCGGCCAGGGCGAGTGCGGACACCAGGGTGCGTGCGCTGACGGCGTAGCCGCGGCCCATGCCGCTGCCGCCCGCCACGGTGTGCCCCGTGACGTCGATGCCGAGCAGGGCCAGCCGGTCGAGCACGGCCTGGCCACCCCCGGCGAAGGTCGGCTCGCGGTTCCCGCTGATCGCCACCAGCCGCGCCAACGCCTCGGCGACGGTGTTGTCGCTGTCCTCCAATGCCTGCTCGACCAGTCGCGCCAACGGCGCGGAGAAGACCTGAGCCAGCACCTCGCCGTCACGGGGCGCGCTGGTCCGGCGGGGCGCGGTGGCCACCGTGACACCGTGGGCCCGCAGTCGGACGACGAACGCCCGCGCGGCGGCCATGCCCGGATCGCTCACCCGGGGAAACGGGTGACCCGCCGGGGAACGACGGCCCGGGGAGGCGTTACCGGAGTCGAGTTCGAGGGCAGCCACCGGGGCGACGAACCCGCCCGTGGTGTCACCCGGCTGCCACAGCGGACTCACGGTCGGGCCGGCGAACAGCGTGTCGTCCAGGCCCAGGGCCACCGAGGTGGTGCCCTTGGCCCGCAGCGCGGTGGCGGTGGCCGCCGCCAGATCGTCCAGACCGGCCCGTCCGATGACGGCCGAAGGGTCGCCCCGGCCGGGGGCCAACAGGACGTCACCGCCCCCGACCAGCACGATCTCGCCGGCGGCGCCCTGCACCACTGTGGTCGCCAGCCGCTCGGCCCCGCTGCGCACCGACAGCACCGCCGTCGCCGTGAGGATCTTGACCGTGGACGCCGGCACCGCCGTCACGGTCGGGGACTGCCCGAACAGGCTGGCCCCGGAGGTGACGTCGACCACCTCGGCGGCCACCGAGGGCCCGAGCGCTGCGGCGGCCAGGACGCCGTCCAGGTGCCCGCCGAGCCCCGACGCCGGGGTGGGCGCGGCCTCGTCCAGGGCGGGCAACACGACAGCCGGGCGCGTCGGGATCACGGCGCCGGGTACCGGCAGGGCCGAGGCCGCGGGCGAGATGGCGGGCGTCGTCCCCGCATCGGACGACGCAGCCGATCCGAGCAGTGCCGAGAGCGTGATCCCCACCACGGCGATGACCGCTCGTCGCACCATCACTCCCCTCGTCGCAGGCTGGACCGTGCCGGATGCGTTCGGTCTGGGACAGTAGTACGCGACAGGGGGCTCGGCAGAGCCCCCGACGGCGCCCGGCCCACGGGCGGCATCGCACATGAAGGGGTTCACGTGGAGTTTGACGTCACGATCGAGATTCCGGCCGGCCAGCGCAACAAGTACGAGGTCGATCACGAGACGGGACGGATCCGCCTCGACCGGATGCTGTTCACCTCCACCCGGTACCCACACGACTACGGCTTCATCGAGGGCACCCTCGGCGAGGACGGCGACCCGCTGGACGCGCTGGTGCTGCTCGACGAGCCCACCTTTCCCGGCTGCCTGATCCGCTGCCGCGCCATCGGCATGTTCCACATGCGTGACGAGGCCGGCGGCGACGACAAGGTGCTGTGCATCCCCTCGGGCGACCCGCGCGGATCCCACATCAAGGACCTCGAGGACATCTCCGACTTCGACCGGCTCGAGATCCAGCACTTCTTCGAGACCTACAAGGACCTCGAGCCCGGCAAGAGCGTGGAGGGCGCCCACTGGGCCGGTCGGGTCGAGGCCGAGGCCGAGGTCGAGCGCTCGGTGGCCCGGTTGGCTGCCAATGGCGGGCACCTCGGCGCGCACGAGCCGGCGGCCCCTGCCAGCTCCGCCAACCCCCGACGCACCCGCGGCGTGTTCTGAGCCGATCCTGATCGGGTGCCCTGCGGCACCCTCTCGCCTCGGTCGGTGCGCGCTGGCACCCTTTGGGTATGACGTTGCCCATCGGCGCACCCGAGGACCCTTCGGCCTCGCAGGGGCTCAGCTACGCCGGTGTGTTCGTCAACGCCGACCGTCGCCTGCTGCTGGACCAGTTGGCCCAGCGGCGTTTCAGCGGCTGGCTCGGGCCGCAGGAGGGTGACTGGGTGCTGGCCGTGGCCGAGCAGGCGACCGGGGCGGTCGCCGGGGGCGGGACGGCGTTGACCACCTTGGCGCGCGACCTCGCCCACGCTCTGGGCGCCGTCGTGATCGTGGCCCGGGTGGAGCGGGACCGAGTGCTGCGCCTGGACGGCTGGGACGGCACCGACGACGACGGGCACGACGAGCCCGAGCCGCTGGGCAGCTATCTGAGCGATCCGAGCGTGGATGCCCACGACGACGGGGTCTACCCCGAGCCGGTCGGCGCCGAATTCGCGCCGAGCTACGCCCGGTCCTGCGGCGTCCCCGAGGCGACCGGCGAGCTCACCGAGGTACTGGAGGAGGAGCTCGACCCCGAGAGCGTGTTCGAATCCGAGCGCCTCGACTCGGTGCTGCGACTGCTGGAGCTGCCCCGCTGGCTGATCTCGGCCGGTTCCCTGCCCGGCGACGTCCCGGCCGGCCCCCGGCGCAGCGAGCTGGTGCGCCTGGGCGCCGGCCGTGAGGGTCTGCCCGGGCTCGTGGTCGGGGCCGTGACCGGCGTCCTGCGGCGGCGACGGCGACGACTCACCTGAGGGATCGTCGAGCTGGTCCGTCCGGGTCCCCTGACCGGCCACCTCTCATCCCGTCGGCCCGCTGACCGACCGGCCCGGGTGAACACCCCCATCGGGGTGGCTCGCCAGGGACGGACGAGGGGCGTGAGGTCATGACGACCTGGGGGAACCAGCGAGCACGCGGCACGCACACCGCCGGGGCCGGCGCGGCCGCGGCGATGCTCGCCATCCTGGCCTCGGCCGGGCTCGCGGCCGTGGGTCCCTCGGCGTCGGCGTCGGCAGCCGGGACCGGATCACCCACCACGTCGTCCCTGCGGCGTCTGGCCACCCCCCTGACGCCGCGCGGGCACGAGGTGCCGGCCAAGGTCGTGCGGGGCGCCGTGCCCACGGCGGCAGGCAAGGGCTACTCGACCCTGGGCGCGAGCCCGGTCGGCAAGGCCGGCCCGGTGGCCCTGCCCACCTTCTCGAACACGTTCACCTGGAACGGCGATCTCTACCCCTACCGGATGGTCGGCCGCAGCCCGGCGGGCTCGGCGCACACCACTGCACTGGCCAACACCATCGTGCCGATCGCCGTGAAGGCGAGCGGGGTCACCATCCCGACCACCGCCTCGACGGTGAGAGCGGTCACCAGCTCGGGACTGTTCACCTCGAGGACCTTTCCCGGCGGCACGGGGCAGTACGGGGACGTGTTCATGCGCACCCAGTTCTGGAGCGAGCTGAACGGCGGCACCAAGAACTGGCACGTGGTCATGGCAGCCCCCACCGTCAAGCCGACGATCACTCTCACCGTGCCGTCGGGCAAGGGCACCATCGGCACCATCGGCGGCGTCCCGGTGGCCATGGTGGACGCCGACTGGCTGGACACCACGTTGCTGCCCGTCGTGCGGGCGGCCAAGGCCAATGTCCTCACCCAGCTGCTGACCACGAATGTGGTGGCCTGCGCGCCCTATACCGTCGACCTGTCGGCGTGCGGCATCGGCGGCTTCCACAGCGCGGTCACCGACCCCAACGGCACCCACACCTACACGTATCAGTCGTTCCTCAACCCCGCCCTGTTCGGCAGCGCGAGTGGGTTCACCGACATCGGGCCGATGAGCCACGAACTGGCCGAGTGGCTCACCGATCCCTACCTGGACAACCGGGTGCCGGAATGGATCTCGCCGCTGGCACCCCAGTACGGCTGCATGGAGGACCTGGAGTCCGGCGACCCCGTGGTCGGCAAGTTCATCCGGATCAACACCCTGGCCTACCAGGACGAGGCCTACCTCGCCTGGTTCGCCCGCTCGGCGTCCACCTCGTGGCAGAACCGGTACACCTGGTTCGACTCGTTCGCCTCGGTCAGCCCGCCCTGCATCCTCTGAACCTCGTGGTGCCCCACCCCCAAACCCTCGGTGATCATGTAATCCGTGCACGTTTTGTGCACGGATTACATGATCACCGAGGGTTCTGGGGGGGGTGGGGCTCAGGACAGCACGCGCAGGCGGATGGTCTCGGGCAGCTTCTCGAGCACGTCACAGGTGGTCTGCTCCAGGCTCGCCCCGACGTCGGTGATCACGTAACCGATCTCGCCCCGGGTGCTCAGGAACTGCGCGTCGATGTTCACCCCGTCGCCGGCCAGCACGCTGTTGATCTGGGCCAGCACACCGGGGGTGTTGCGGTGCACGTGCACGATGCGGTGCTCGCCCGCGGCCTCGGGCAGGGTGAGCGTCGGCAGGTTCACCGACAAGGCGGTCGAGCCGGAGCGCACGTAGTCGGCCAGCTTGCCGCCGACGAAGGCGCCGATGTCGCGCTGCGCCTCCTCGGTGGACCCGCCGATGTGTGGGGTGAGGATCACGTTCGCCAGGCCGCGCAACGGGGAGACGAACTCCTCCCCCGCCGACTTCGGCTCGGTCGGGAAGACGTCGACTGCCGCGCCCGCCAGGTGACCGGACTCGAGGTGGCCGCGCAGCGCGTCGTAGTCGACCACGAACCCGCGCGACAGATTGAGGAAGATCGACCGCCGGCGCATCTGGGCGAACTCCCGCTCGCCGAACAACCCGCTGTTGCCGCGGCGTCCGTCGACGTGCAGCGTCACGATGTCGGCCTCGGCCAGCAGCTCGTCGAGGCTCTCGCAGCGCCGGGCGTTGCCCAGCGCGAGCTTGTCGGCGGTGTCGTAGAACATCACCTGCATGCCGAGGTTCTCGGCCAGCACCGAGAGCTGGGTGCCGATGTTGCCGTAGCCGACGATGCCGAGGCGCCGGCTGCGCACCTCGTGGGCGCCCGAGGCGGACTTCCGCCACACCCCGGCGTGCATGTCGCGATCCTTCTCGGTCAGCCGACGGGTGAGCGCGATGATCTCGGCCAGCGCCAGTTCCACCACGCTGCGGGTGTTCGAGAACGGCGCGTTGAACACCGCGATACCGCGCCGCGCGGCAGCGGTGACATCGATCTGGTTGGTGCCGATGCAATAGGCGCCGATCGCGAGCAGGTCGGGGGCGGCGTCCAGGACGGCGGCGGTCACCGTGGTGTTCGAGCGCAGCCCCAGGATCTGGACGCCGCGCAACGCCTCGATCAGCTCGGCCTCGCCCAGGGCGTCGGGCCGGCTGATGACGTCGATGTCGGCCGCACGCAGCGCGGCGTCCCCCTCGGCGTGGATGTTCTCCAGATTGAGCGCCCGCAGCGACGCGGGGCGGGTGGACATCACGGGTGGTGTTCCCCTCAGAGGATCGGCGCACGGCGATCGTGCACCTCAGGCTCCGGACTTCAGGCTCCGGACTTCAGCGGGACGACGTCGACGGCGACCGCGAGAGTGCTCACACTGCCCTCGGAGAAGATGACCCCTTTGAGCGGCGGCACATCAGCGTAATCCCGTCCCCAGGCCGTGAGCACATACGACTCGTCGACGACGGCGTCGTTGGTGGGGTCCAGGTCGATCCAGCCGAGGCCGGGCAGCAGCACCGAGACCCACGCGTGCGAGGCATCGGCGCCCAATAGTTTCGGCTGGCCGGGCGGAGGTTGGGTCTCGAGGTAGCCACTGACATAGCGGGCCGGCAGGCCGCAGCGGCGCAGCACGGCGACCGCCAGGTGGGCGAAGTCCTGGCAGACACCCTCGCGGCGATCGAGCACCTCGGCCAGCGTCGTACTCACCGAGGTCACCCCCGATCGGTAGGAGAAGTCGCGATAGATCCGGCGCACCAGCTCGCGCACCGCCTCGCCCACCGGACGACGCGGGGTGAACACGGATGCCGCGAAGTCGGCCACCGCGGCGTCCGGCGCATCGGCACCCGGTGTCGCGAACGGCACGTGCACCGAGGGCAGCAGAAAGTCTCTCGCCCACAACCACTCTCGGGGTTCGTCGAATCGGGTGCGGGCCTGTTCCCACGGAGCGGTACACGCCACCAGCGCCCGACTCAACGCGGCGGCGTCCCGCTCGACCTCGACCCGGCTGGTCGCGGTGACCACGAGTTCGGTGTGTGGCGTCAGCACCTCGAGGTAGACGCTGCGGTTGCCGTAGAAATCGCTGTGTTCGCTGACCAGGTCGGCCCGGGGGGTGACCGCGAGTTCGTGCTGCAGGCACCGCTGGCCGTGCCCGTCGCGAGGGGCCAGGTGCGCCCGGCCGTAGGACTCGGTCACCTCCTGCTGGTAGGAGTACCGGGTGGTGTGCTGCACCTGATACAGCCTGCTCACGCGTCCCACCCCCGGATCGCCGCTGTGGTGTGATGCGGTGCCACATGGCCGAAATGCGTGTCGGTCAGGTCGAGGGCGAGCCGGTCGAGTTCGGTGAGCGCAGCGTCCAGGACGGCGCTCAACCCGCCCCGCCGGCCGTCGACCGCCTGCGCCGCGACCTGGGGATCGAGTTCGCGCAACCGAGCCTGGACGGCGCGGGCCCGAGCCTGCAACGGCGTCGCGTCGGGCAACCTGGCGAGGTCATCCAGCAACCGATCCAGTTGCAGTGCAACGGATCTCGGGTTCCCGCGATCCAGCAGCAGCAGGTCGAGCACGGCGGCGATCTGCGCCGTACCCGAGCGCCCGGGTTCGCGGCGCCGATAGGTGATGATGCTCTCGCCGGCCACCAGCACCGATTCGACCACCAGCGTCTGGACGGCGGGTGAGTACTCGACGTCCAGGGTGCGGCGCAACAGAGTGATCAGTTGACGGGCCCGCTCGATGCGACGGCCGGCGTCCATGAAGGCCCACCCGAGGTCGCGCACCATGCTCTCGGCCGCCAGCCCGGCCAGCGCCAGCAGGCCCTCGAGCACCCGCGCGAGAACCGGCTGCAGCGGCGCCTCGCCCTCGGGGGACGCCGCGGTCTCGGCCAACACCCGCTCCAGGCTGCCCAACACGATCCAGGTGTCGAGCGAGAGCTGCTCACGCAGGGCCTGCGCAGCGGCCACGGTGGCCCGGATCGAGGCGGCGACGCTGCCCGGCAGGTCGGCATCCCCGACCAGGGCACGCACGCTGGGTTCGGATCGGGGTTCGGATCCGGGTTCGGATCTGGTCTCCGGTGAGCCGTCGTGCATCAGGGCTCCACGCATCACCTCCAGCGCTGCGGCGCCGGGCGTACCGGGGCGAGCCGTCCAGTCCTCGGTGAGGTCGTCGACCACCCGCAGCAGCCGAACGGCGTCCTCGGCCCGCTCGGCGAACCGACCCAGCCGGAACAGGTTCTCGGCCACCCGCGGCGGCAGCACCTCGGCTGCCGGGGCCGGGATGGCCAGGGCACGGGGCCAGGCCAGATCGACCGAGGCGGGCACCGCGGGCTCGGCGGTGGCCAGGACCCAGACGTCCTTGGCCGGTGCCTGATCACTGTTGCCGGCAGCGTGGTTACCGACCTCCGGGGCGATCCGTCCCAGACCTCCGGTCAGCAGCCGATACCCCCCGCCGTGGCCGACAGCGAAGGTGCGCAGCGTGAAGCGCCGGGGCGCCAACCCGGCCGAGGTGACGATCGGCGTGGTGGTCAACGGCAACGATTCCTGGGCGCACCAGGCGTGGGGCCGGGCCTCGATGCGCCGGCGCAACTCGTCGCGGCCCGCCTGCGACAGGGCGGCGCCGACGATGGCCACCGGCGCACCGGGCGATCGGACGACGGGCAGCAGCACCAGTTCGTCGAGCCGGTCGAGCACCCGCCGCCGGCTGGAGTCATCCGCGCACCACCAGGTGGGCACCGAGGAGAGCAGCGGCTCCTCGTCGAGCAGCGCCCGGGTCGCGGCGTCCAGGTAGGGGGCCAGCGCCGGCGTCTCGAGCACCGAGGCGCCGATCGGGTTGACCACCGAGACGGTGCCACGGCGGACCGCCTCGAGCAGGCCCGGCACGCCCAGGTCGGAGTCGGCACGCAGCTCGAGCGGATCGGCGTCGAGATCGCCGAGGCGGCGCAGCACGACGTCCACCGGCTCGAGCCGGCCCAGGGAACGCAGGTAGACGCGGCCACCGCGCACCGTCAGGTCTTCGGCCGTGACCAGGGGGTAGCCGAGCAAGGTGGCCAGGAAGGCGTGATCGAACGGCGTCTGCTCGCTCGGCCCCGGGATCAGGATCACCACGCGGGGGGCCTCGGCGGTTCGGGGTGCCACGTCGCGCAGGGCCAGTCGCAAGGTGTCGAAGAAGCTGCGCAGGCGATGCAGTCGGGTGTCGCGGTACAGGCCCGGCAGCACACGCCCGACGATGCGCCGGGCCTGAATGGCGTAGCCGGCCCCGGACGGCGCGGCGGTACGGTCGCTGATCACGCACCAGCGGCCGTCCTCGGCCCGAGCCAGGTCGGTGGCGGTGAGGATCAGCTGGTGGGCGCCCGGCACGGTGACCCCGTCGGCGGCGCGGATGAAGCCCGGGTGGGCCAGGATCACCTCTGGCGGTATCACCTTGTGGCGCAGCAGGTTTCGGGGGCCGTACAGGTCGGCCATCATCAGGTCCAGCAGCCGGGCGCGCTGGGTCAGTCCGGCCTCGAGGTGCGACCACGACGTCGGGTCGAGGATCACGGGCAACGGGTCGAGCCGCCACCGACGCTGGGTGCGCGAGGACCCGTAGGTGACGCCCTCGTCCTCGACCAGGTGGGCGATCTCGGCGCGCCGGGTCAGCAGGCCGGGCAGGCCCAGGTGCTCGATGGTCGCGGCCAGATCGGCGGCATGATCGTGCGGGGTGGCGTCGGCGGCGAGCAACTCGTCGACACCTGGGCTCACCAGTCGAGTGGCGTAGGTGGCCGAAATCGGGGCGTCCGCTGCCGCGTCACCGGCGGGGAGTGCGGACGCGTTCATCGAGGTGGAGTCTATTCGTGGGCACCTCGGGGCCGGGTGGGGTGGGTGGGGTTGTTGCGCGCGGCGATCCATCCGCGCTCGCAGGCTCGCGCTCCCGCCAGACCCAGCCAGCCGCGCGCAACAACCCACCCACCCCACCCTCTCACTCAACCCACTGCGGCATGGGTAGGCGTGAAAACCGTTATGGCGCAATGCGATTCGACAAGCCAACCCATAGCGGTCGAACATTTGTTCCAGTAGACTGGAGGCATGTTCACGGCCGACCTACTGCACGACGCGGACGCCGAGGTTGCCCGGCTCAGCGTCGAGGTCGTTGCGCGAGCAGGTCAAGATGCTGGGGGCCGAGAACGTCACGTTGCGGAAGCAGGCGGCCGGGAACGCTGCGCGATTGTCGGCGCGGGAGGCGGTCTGGGACTGGTTCACCGATGGTGGACCGGAGAACGAAGACGACCGGGATGTGGTGGCGGGGCGGATCTGCCGGACGTTCCTGACCCCGGGGACTGTGGAGCCCTCCCTGGTGACGGTCGCGGCGGTCACTCTTGCGCAGTCGCAGCCGTCGGGGCTCTCGGATGCCGAGGTGGTCTCGGCGGCGGTGGCGTGTCGGCAGGCGATCACCCACATCGAACTCACCCAAGCCCAGCTGACCCGGGAACTGGCGTGGCGGTACCAGGCCCGTCACCCCCACGAGTTGGACCTGGACGTCGAGGTGAACCTGCCCGAGTGGGTCCGTGACCCCGAGGAGCGGGCGGTGACGGCGGCGATCGAGGAGGTCGCCGCGGTGGCGCGGATCAGTCCGTCGGGACTCCGGGCGCGGGTGGAGATGCTCGCGACCTGGCCCGAGGACCACGGCCGGCTCTACCGTGCCCTGCTCGACGGGTCGATCTCCACGACCCGGGCACGGGAGGTGGCCCGCCAGACCGCACGCCTCGCAGCAGGTCGGGCGCGGGACTGGGTGGAACAGATGATCCTGCCCGTCGCCGAGCAGCTCGGGACCGTGGGGTTGCGTCACCGGATCGAGCGGCTGATCGCCCAAGCCGATGCGGTGGCGTATCGGCGGATCCTGGACGACGCCGCAGCGGAGAAGGACACGGTCAAGGTCAGCCAGCAGGGTTACGGGCGGGCGGCCATCACCTACCGCGGCTCGCTCACCAACGTCGCTGAGCTGCACGCTGCGCTGCTGCACCGGGTCCGGGCCGCGACCTGCCCCGCCACCGGCACCAACCCGAGCGCGGGCACCGACGCGGACACCGGTGCGGGCAGGGGTGACGGCGTCCGGGGTGGTGGCTCGGTGGGGCAGCGGGAACGTCAAGCAGCCTCGATGGCGCAGGTCATGTTCGACCTGATCACCGACCCCGACACCATCCCCCCACTACTGCCCACCACACCCGGCAGCCCCGGCGACGGTGACCCGGACACCGCGACCACCACCCAGCACACCACTACCCCGCACACACCCGAACGCAACCGACCCAGGCGACCACGGCCCCGGCGACCGGTGACGAGGTGGTCGGTGACGACGCGACCGGTGACGACGTGACCAGTGGTGGCCTGCTCGGCGGCGGGGCCGTCAGTGCCCCGGCACCGGCCTGCCCGGGGATCCGGGTCGAACCCAAGGTGTCGTTGAACGTGACCATCCCGTTCCAGGTCCTCGCCGCGCTCTGGGCCGGGGAACCACCCCCGACCGGATCCGGATGGGTCGAAGCGGCCGGCCACGGACCCATCCCGACCGAGGCCCTCGCCACGATCCTCGACAAGTACGGCCAACGCGCCCTGTGGCGCTGCCAGGTCCTCGACGACCGACCCGACTCACCCACCTACGGCACCCTGATCGCCATCGGACGCGCCGCCACCGACCCCGGGTACACGCCGTCCCCATTCGTCAAGACGTTGGTGAAGGCGGCCCGGCCCCGCTGCTCCCACCCCGGGTGCGGACGCCCCGCGATCGAGGCCGACCTCGACCACGTCACCGCCCACAGCAAGGGCGGCACGACCAGCGAGCAGAACCTGGCCCCGTTGTGCCGGTTCCACCACCTGCTGAAGCACCACGCCGGTTTCACCCCGACCCTGGACCCGACCACCGGGCAGGTCACCTGGCGCACGCCGTCCGGGCACCTGGTCAGCGAACCACCCGACATGCCACCACCCCTGGCCACCGAAGGCGACCTCCCCGGCGCCTGGCCACTCCCGCCGGCAGACTCTGGTCGCGACAGCGAGCCACCACCGTTCTGACCGAGCGGAGCGACGGAACCAGGTGGGCGGATTGTCCTACCGTGTGCACGGATTGCATGATCACCAACGAGTGGGCTTACGGTGACCGGCCATGGCCCTGTTTCGCCGACGCCCCCGTTCCGGCGCCCCGGATGCCACCGCCGCGCTAGAGAGCATCAGCCGGTTCTGGTCCTGGTGGCACGCGACCGGCGCCGACCAGATCGCGCAGGCCATCGAGAGCAGCACCGTCGAGGCGATGGCCCCGACGATCGCCGAACAGGTCGCGGCGATCGATGCCGACCTGTCCTGGGAACTCTCACCCGGCAACGGCCTCAGCCGGCACCTGCTCGTGGTCTCGCCCGGGGGCAATCCGGCGCTACGGGCCACGGCCCGCCGCTGGCTACTGGCCGCCCCGGCACCGGACGATGTCTGGAGCTACGCCGACTCGCGCCAGCCGGTGGCGGATCTGGCCGCCATGACGCTGCGCCTGGAGGACACCGAGATCGCTCCCAGTGAGGTCGAGGTCGCCGCGCGGGTCACCGGAGCAGGCTTCGATGCCACGCTCTACCACCCCGCGTTCGCCTCCCTCGCCGAACCGCAGCGACTCCAGGCCGCCTTCCTCGTCCTCGACTGGGTGCTCGGCGAGAACGCCGTCGAGACCTGGGTGCACGAGATCTCCACCACCACCGTCAAGCCACTGGACCCGATCCCGGCGCTCGGCCTGCGCACCGTGGTCGACCATCTGCAGACCGAGTACACCGACGACGACGGCAACCCGGCGTGGGCGATGCTGACCGGCACCGCGGACGACGGCGCACCCGTGATCGCGATGGCCCAGGTACCGCTGCGGGCCTCGACCGCACCCCACTTCGACACCTGCGTGCGGGTGGTGGTGCCGTTCACCGACCAAACCCCCGAGGGCCTTCCCGGCCCCGACAGCCTGGCCGAGCTGCGCGGCTTCGAGGACCACCTGACCCATCGGCTCGGCTCCAGCGGACGTCTGGTCGTTCACCAGACCCACGGCGGCGTCCGGCTGTTGAGCTACTACGTCGACCGAGCCACGCCGGCGGCCGACCAACTGCGCGCCGCCGTCTCGGGCTGGCGGCAGGGCCGGGTCGAGGTCACCGCGCAGCACGACCCCTCGTGGGAGCTGGTGGCCCACCTGCGCGGCTGAGCCGCAACGCCAGGAGTGGGCACGCGGCCACCGCCTCGCGCGCCTCACCCAGCAACCGGTCCGGTACCGCAATGGCGTTGGGGGGCAAGGGATCCCGTCCCTGAACTGCCACCGGCGCGGGGTAGCCCCACGGGTCCTCGGTGAGCAGTTCGGGCAGCATCTCGGTGCACAGCCCTCGGCCGTCGCACGCCACCCAGTCGATGTGCAGTGTGGTGCCGGCCGAGCGGGTCGACCTGCGTGCTGCAGGTGTGGTTGGGGTGGAACTCATCGCGCACCTCCGGTGCAGTGGCCGCCCAGGTGGGCGGTGATCTCGTCGGCGAACGTGGTCAGGCTCGACCGCACGAACCGCACCGTGCCGTCCGGGTGCCGACAGGCCCCGCGCCCGGTCACCAGACCGGCGATCGCGGCCAGATGACCCGGAAGCTCGTCCAGCCCCTGGACGGCGGCCGGGTCGGCCAACCGGGCAAGGTCGTGCCCCAGCGCGGACAGCCCGAACAGGCAGGGGCCGCACTGCCGGGCGCTCTGCCCGGCCAGGTAACCGACGATCGCGGACGTCACGACCAGCGGACAGTCCTGCACCCCCAGCGCCCACACGATCCCGGCTCCCGGGGTGGCCCCGAACGGTGCCAGCCCGGCCCGCGACATCGACGTGCTCGCCAGCTCCTCCGCCGGCACCCAGGCCCCGTGGTACCCCCCGACCAGGACGGCGCGCAGCGGCCGATCGGCCCCGCCGGCCAGCCCGAGCAGGTCGACCAGGCCGATGCCGTACCCGGCCTCGACCACCCCGGGCTGCGTCACCGCCCCACCGAGGGTGGCCAGGAACGTGCCCGGCTCGGCCTCGGTACCCGCAGTCCGGAACTCCTGGGGTCCGTACCGGGCGATCACTGCGACGTGAGCCAACGTCTCGACGTTCTGCACCAGCGTCGGCCGGCCCCCGACCCCGCGCTCGGTCACCAGATGACGCTTGGTCGTCGGCAGCGCAGCCCGTCCCTCGACCGCCGCCACCGCCGCCGACTCCTCGCCGGAGACGAAGCCCGTCGGGGCGGTCACGACCTCCGGCTCCACCCGGTCGCACCGGGCGATCTGCCGCTCTGCGAGCGCCCGGCGGACGGTGTCCTGGGCCATGCCCGCCTCGCCCGCCTTCACGTAGACCACCACCCGATCAGCGCCGACCGCCTCGGCGGCCAGCTGGACGCCGTCCAGCACCAGGTGGGGCGCCAGGGTGAGCAGGACGGCGTCCTTGCTGCTCGCGGGCTCACCCTCGGCGCCGTTGGCGATGACGACGGCTCGACGTCCGGCGCCGGAGGCCGAGGCCACCTTGCGCCAGGTCGGGAATCCCGCGCCGCCACGCCCGGTCAGGCCGGCGGCCTCGAGCGAGGCAGTGAGGTGGTTCGGACCGCCGCGCCAGGCGATCTCGCCGTGGCGAGCCCGGTGGGAGGCCAGATCGGTGGCTCCGGGGCGCAACAGCCGGGCGGGCACGAGGCCCTGGGCACGGGGTGCGGCGATCGTCGGCTCGGCCGTCGTGGTCATCGGGCACCGCCCAGGCTCGCGCGCGCCGTCCAGCTCGAGCGCGGGTCGGCGGCCGCCCGGCGCCAGGCGACGGCGGCCAGCACCCCGGTCACGCAGGCGAGCGTGGTGGCCCGCAACCAGGTGGTGCCCGCATCGCTACCCGTGCCCAGGCCGTGCAGCACCGCCAGCGGCCAGAGGGCGTAGGCCGACAGGTGCACCGCCTTCCAGACCCGCGCCCCCAGCCGGGCACGCAGCAGGCTGGTCACCCCGATCGCCAGGATCAGGTCGAGCGCCAGCGTGCCCAGCCCCAGCCAGAGCGGGCGGTAGGCCCCGGCGAAGGGCACCACCAGGTCGAGCAGACGCAGCTGGGCATAGGGATCCAGCAGCAGGGTCACCAGGTGAACGCCCAGGAAGACCGTGGCCAGCAAGGCTGCCGAGGAGTGCAGCGCGGCCACCGCGAAGCGCGGTACCCCCGGCACCGGGCGGGCCGAGCGGGTGATGATGCCGAGTGCGACCACCAGGGAGAACAGCACCAGCGCCGTGACGCCGCTCCCCCGGGCCAGGTACCAGGATGCGGTCGTGAGATCGAGAGTCATGACGAGCAGGCTGCGCCCGCAGTCTGTGCCCCGGCTGTGCAGCGGCTGAGCGAGGGATACGCACCCTCGCCCGTCCAGCCCACACAGGATTCTCACAGCGTGGCCACAGCGTGGCGTCGGGCAGGCGGCGCAGACTGACCCTCATGAACACGACGCCCTCGTCACCGCCCTCGTCACCGCGCACGTCACTGCCCGCACAGCGGACGCTGATGCACCACCCCGACGGCCGGCCGGTGAAGATCCTGGTCGTGGACGACGAGAACGCGCTGTCCGAGTTGTTGTCCATGGCGCTGCGCTACGAGGGCTGTGAGGTGCGCACCGCGGCCGACGGGCTGGGCGCCGTCCGGGCGGCGCGCGAGATGCGACCCGACGCGGTCGTGCTGGACGTGATGTTGCCCGACATCGACGGGCTGGAGGTGCTGCGCCGGTTGCGTGCCGACAGTGACGTCCCGGTGCTCTTCCTGACCGCCAAGGACGCCGTGGCCGACCGGATCGCCGGCATCACGGCCGGCGGTGACGACTACGTCACCAAGCCGTTCAGCCTCGAGGAGGTGGTGGCCCGGCTGCGGGGGTTGATCCGCCGGACGACGCTGATGACCGACCTCGTCGACTCCCGCCTGATCGTCGGCGACCTGACGATGGACGAGGACAGCCACGAGGTCGAGCGCGACGGCACCCCGATCCAGCTGACGGCCACCGAGTTCGAGCTGCTGCGCTATCTGATGCGCAACCCGCGCCGGGTGCTCAGCAAGGCCCAGATCCTCGATCGGGTGTGGAACTACGACTTCGGTGGGCAGGCCAACGTGGTCGAGCTGTACATCTCCTACCTGCGCAAGAAGATCGATGCCGGACGCGCTCCCATGATCCACACCCTGCGGGGCGCGGGCTACGTGCTGCGACCCGCCGACTGACGCCCCGATGCCCCGAACCCTGCGCGCTCAGCTCGTCCTGGTGCTCGCCATGCTCACGGCGGGAATCGCCGTCCTGGTCGGTGCGGCCAGCCTGATCGCCCTGGAACGCAATCTCAGCGGCCAGCTGCACCAGCAGCTCGATGCCGCCACGTCACGATCCAAGCCGGCGCTGTCCGACTCGGGCGGCTCCGACGGCGACGATGACGACAACGGTGGCCCCCACGAGGACGACGACGGCCCGGCCTTCCTGGACCTTCGCGGCCAGGCGGAGGGAACCCTCGGCGTCCTGCTCCAGGGCGATCGCCTCGTGGAACACGGGGTGATCGGCGCGACGTGGACGCCGACCGCCGGGCAGCAGAGCCTGCTGGCGGCAGTTCCCCAGGACGGCGCCCCCCATGCGGTCGAACTCCGTGGCGAGCTCGGGGACTACCTGGTTCAGGTGGTCCCGGCGGGGCGGGACAGCCGAGCGGTGATCGGGCTGCCGTACTCGGGGATCGAACACACCGTGGCCGAGTTGGCCCGGGTCGTGGCCGTGGTGGCCCTGCTGGCGGTCGCGGTGGCCGTGCTGGCGGGCCTGGTGCTGGTCAGGATGGCCTTGCGTCCGCTGCGCCGCGTGGCCGCCACCGCGTCGCGAGTCGCCGAGTTGCCCCTGGAACGGGGCGACGTGACCCTGCACGAGCGGGTACCGGACCGTGACACCGACCCGCGCACCGAGGTCGGCCAGGTTGGCACGGCGATCAACCGGATGCTGGGCCACATCGACGGCGCGCTGGCCGTCCGGACGGCGAGCGAGGCCCGGATGCGTCGCTTCGTCGCCGACGCCAGTCACGAGCTCCGCACCCCGCTGGCCTCGGTGCGGGGGTATGCCGAGCTGACCCGGCGTCAGGGCGGCGACCTGCCCGAGCAGGTGCTGCACGCCGTGGGGCGGGTGGAGTCCGAGGCGGTGCGGATGACCGGCCTGGTCGAGGATCTGCTGTTGCTCGCCCGCCTCGACGAGAGCCCGCAGGCGGCGGCGATCCGGCACGAACCGGTCGATCTGACCGCAGTGGCGATCGACTGCACCAACGATGCCCACGTGCTGGCCCCCGGACACCACTGGCAGCTCGACCTGCCGGACGAACCGGTGGTCGCCCTCGGGGACGCCGCGCGGCTGCGGCAGGTGCTGACCAACCTGTTGGCCAACGCGCGGGTGCACACCCCGGCCGGCACCCGGGTCACGGTGCGGTTGCGCGAGCGGGACGGCGAGGTGGAGCTCGAGGTGCACGACGACGGGCCTGGCGTCCCCGAGTCGCTTCAGCCGGCGGTCTTCGACCGGTTCGCCCGCGCCGACTCCTCACGCTCGCGCGCCGCGGGGAGCACCGGGCTGGGGCTGTCGATCGTGGCCTCGGTGGTGCAGGCCCACGGCGGCCGGGTCGATCTCGACAGCCGTCCGGGGGACACGACCTTCCGGGTGGTGTTACCTCGCGCGATGCCGCAGGGCTGAGCCGCCCGACGCTCAGTCGATGCGGAACCAGTCGGTGGCGATGGGCCGCTCACCGTCACGGTGCACCACCAAGCGCACCAGGCCGGGGGCCAGATCGGCGAGTGAGAAGCGACCGATGTCGTCCACCTCGATCTCGGTGACCTCGGGCTCGACGGCAGCGTCGCCGGGTGCCCGGTGAAGCTCCATCCGCGCTGGTTCAGCCGGGCTGAGCTGGCCCATCATGCGCCACCCCCGGGTGGGGGCGGCCACCTCGACCTCAACGGCCAGATCGCCGCGCTCGAACGTGAGTTCCCGCGGGCTGCGCAGCTCGTCCTCGGTTGTCGAGCGCAGGGCCACCAGGGGGCGATCGACGCTCGAGTCCCAGGTGAGCATCGCCAGTTCCATGTCCATCGCGCGCATCGTGAAGCTCGCCTTCGCCATCCGGCTCACCAGCTCGGGGACAGCCTCCTGGCGCCCGAACAGCGCTGCCAGCTCGCTGAGCAGCTGCGCGTCACGGTCGTCGTGTGTCACCGGTCCTCCTGCGGCAGAAAGGTCGAGCCTTGGGAGACCGTGGCGGTCTCCTGTTCAAGCAGAGTCATCGGGCTCTCCGCTGATACCACGGCGTTCGACCGCGAGACGAAGGTCACTCAAACAGCGCATCCGGGTGGGCCCGAGACTGCCCATCGGGATACCCATGGCCACGGCCGCGTCCTTGTACGACAGCGCCTCGGTGGCGCCGAAACCGGTGATCAACATGCGCAGCAACCGCTGACACCGGTCGCTGATCTCGGCGAAGGCCTCCCACAGCAGCCGGTCGCGCTCGGTGCGGACCACGGCGGCGTCCGGGCCGGACGACGGGCCCACCGCGGCGTCCAGGACGGCATCGTCATCGGTGAACACGGTTCGCCGGGAGCGGCGGTAGAGCCGATGGATCTCGTGGCGCACCACCGTCGCGAGCCAGGAGCCGACCCGCTCGGGGTCCTCGATCCGGTCGAGGTGCTCGAGCAGACGCATCCAGGCGGTCTGCAACACATCGGAGGCCTCGGCGTCGCGCAGCCGGTAGGAGCGGGCGATCGACCACAGCAGCCCGTTGTACCGGTCGACCAAAGTGTCCCAGGCGCCCTGGTCACCTCTGCCGGCACGGGCCAGCAGCGAGGCGGCGTCGTCGTCCAATCACGCCTCCGTGCTCATATGTGCTCATCGGTCAGACTGGGCAACCCCCGAATGGGGCAAAGTACCAGCAAGAAGCCCTCGCCACGCGGACGACGGGCGCCCACCGAAGTGGACGCCCGTCGTGATGTCGAGCGGTGTGGAGTCGGCTCAGGCGGTGGTCGCCTTGGCCTCGTCCGGAATGATCACGGTCTCTTCCGGCTGGAGCTCGGCCTCGAGGTCCTTGTGGCTGATCGAGTGGGTCATGGCCCACGCGATCGCCACGCCGATGGCCAGCGTGACCACGCTGGTCACGATGACATCGAAGACACCGGGCAACTGGGTCATCTTGAAGAAGACGAACGCCAGCGCCGTGGTGGCCGGGATGGTCACGATCCAGGCGATGACCATCTCGCCGACGACCTTCCAGTTGGCGCCACGGCCGGACGCCGCGCCCGCACCGACGACCGAGGAGGCCGCAGCGTGGGTGGTCGAGATCGGGATGCCGAGGCTGGTGGCCCCGAAGATCGCGGTGGTGGCACCGATGTTGGCGGCGACACCCACCCGAGCGTTCAGGTTGGTCAGCTTCATACCCATGGTCTCGATGATCCGCCAACCGCCCCAGACCGTACCGACGGCGATGGCGGCGTAGGCCGAGAGGGCGACCCAGGTCGGCACCGGGAACTTGCCGCCGGCGTCGGCGGCCAGGTAGCCACCACCGGCGAGCACGGCGGCGATGACGCCCATGGTCTTCTGCGCGTCGTTGGCGCCGTGACCGAACGAGACGGCAGCGGCGGAGACGATCTGCAGACCCTTGAACGGCTTGGCGTCGTCATCCCAGCGGGTGAGCTTCTGCAGGCCCCACACGAGTGCGGCACCCACTGCAGCGACGGTGAACGCCACAATGGGGGACAGCGCGATCGCGTAGACGACCTTCTTGACGCTGGACCAACCGACGGCCGCGGTGCCGCCGACAGCCAGGCCGGCGCCGACCAGACCGCCGATGATGGCGTGGCTGGACGAGGACGGCATCCCGACGAACCAGGTGACGTAGTTCCAGACGATGGCGGACATCAGCGCGGCGAAGATCACCGCGACACTGATGTAGTCGGCCTTGACGGTCTTGGAGACGGTGTTGGCCACCGCTGTGCCCACGAAGAAGTAGGCAGCGAAGTTGCAGACGGCGGCGAGCCAGACAGCTTGCACGGGCGAGAGCGCCCGGGTTGCGACGACGGTCGCGATCGAGTTGGCGGCGTCGTGGAACCCGTTCGAGAAATCGAACAACAAGGCCAACGCGACAACCGCAACGACGGTGAGCAGTAACAGATCCACGGCATCCTCCTGTGGTGGGCGTCGTCAGGATGACAGAGGCATCCACCTGCGAAAACGGGACTTAGAACCCACCGTCAAGCACCCGTGAACGACGCATGTCGCCCAGCCCCTGCGGCGACCTGCGGATGTGGCCTGGGGCACACGTGAAGCTCAATGCCGGTTGGACAAGAGTTCACGTCGCGTTTGCCGAGCGCGGTTGGTCTGACCGGGTGACCGGGAGGCTACGCGGCAGCTCGAGCCGATGCGGACGGCCGTTCACCGAGAACCGCTTCCGCGGCGTTCATGGACAGGCCAGACTCAGGCCGTGTCCGATCACGCCCCCATCACCCCGACGTCGGCACCTCGGGCCGGGATCAGCCGATGGTTGCCCATCCTGGAGTGGCTCCCGAGCTATCAGCGTGGCTGGTTGCGCGAGGATGTCACTGCCGGGCTGGCGCTGACGGCGCTGCTCGTGCCGCAGGGCATGGCCTACGCCCAACTGGCCGGCCTGCCCCCGATCACGGGCCTCTACACCAGCGTGATGTGCCTGGTGGCGTACGCCATCGCCGGGCCGTCCCGGGTGCTGGTGCTCGGCCCCGACTCCTCGCTCGGTCCGATGATCGCCGCCACCCTGCTGCCCCTGCTGGCCGCCGGCGGTGACCCGGTGCGCGCCGTCGTCCTGGCCTCGGTGCTGTCGATCCTGGTGGGCCTGTTCATGATCGGCGCCGGGGTGGCCCGGCTCGGGTTCGTTGCCGATCTCCTGTCCAAACCCACCCAGATCGGCTACATGAACGGTCTGGCGCTGACCATCCTGGTCGGTCAGGTGCGCAAGCTGCTGGGCTTCTCGATCGAGGGCGACGGCCTGGTCGGTGAGATCACCGGCACTGCCCGACGGATCGCCGAAGGGGCGACCAACTCCGCCGCGCTGATGGTCGGGGCGGCCTCGCTCGTCGTCCTGCTGGTGCTGCAGCGGGTGCTGCCCCGGATCCCGGCGGTGCTGGTGGCCGTGGTGGCGGCCACGGCGGCCTCGACGATCCTGGACCTGCCCGGGCAGGGGGTTCGGGTGGTCGGCGAGTTGCCACAGGGCTTCCCCCCGTTCGCCCTGCCGCTGATCTCGCTCGGCGACATCGGGCTGCTGATCGCCGGCGCGTTGGGCATCACGCTGGTCGCCCTGGCCGACACCATCTCGACCGCCTCGGCGTACGCCCGTCGGGCGGGCACCCCGGTCGACGGCAACCAGGAGATGGTCGGCATCGGCCTGGCGAACGTGTTGTCCGGGCTGTTCCAGGGGTTCGCCGTGAGCACCAGCGGCTCACGCACCGCGGTGGCCTTCAAGGCCGGCGCCCGCACCCAGGTGGCCGGACTGGTCGGCGCCCTGGCCATCGTGGTGCTGTTGGTGGTCGCCCCGAACCTGCTGGCCGACCTGCCGATCCCGACCCTGGCCGCGATCGTCGTGGTGGCCGCGATCTCGATGTCGGACCTGCCCGGGGTGCGTCAGCTGTACCGGCAGCGGCGGATGGAGTTCTGGCTGTCGATCGCCGCGACGGCCGGGGTGGCGGTGTTCGGGGTGTTGCCCGGCATCGGCCTGGCGGTCGGACTGTCCATCCTGAACGTGTTCCGCCGCGCCTGGTGGCCCTACCAGGCGGTTCTCGGCCGGGCGCCCGGCGTCCCCGGCTATCACGACATCACCCGGTACCCGAGTGCCCGGCAGATGGACGGCCTGGTGGTGTTCCGCTTCGACGCGCCCCTGATCTTCGCCAACGCCCGCACCTTCGCCGAACAGGTGATGCAGCTGGACGCCGGCGGCAGCCCACCGAAGTGGATCATCGTGGCGGCAGAACCGATCACGGACATCGACACCACGGCTGCCGACATGCTCGCCGAGCTGGTCGACGACCTCGCCGAACAGGGAACCCAGTTGGTGTTCGCCGAGCTGAAGGACCCGGTGCGCGCCAAGCTCGAGGCCTACGGGTTGCCCGCTGTCCTGCAACGGATCACGTTCTTCCCGACACTGAACAAGGCCGGCAAGGGATACCGCGAGGCCTTCGGGACCGATTGGTCGGACGAGGATCTCACCGATGCCGAGCCGCCGCGGGAACGAGAACCTGACCCGCAGATCTGACCGGCATCGCGATCACGCACTGCGGTCAGCGCAGCCAGGCCGCCAGCCGCTCCACCGCCTGTTCGATCTCAGCCGTCGAACCGGCGAAGCTCAACCGCATGAACCGGTGTCCGGCCACCGGGTCGAAGTCCACCCCGGGAGTGAGGGCCACTCCGGTGGCGGCCAGCACCTGGGCGCACCAGGCCGTCGCGTCGTCCGTCAGGTGTCCGATGTCGCAGTAGGCGTAGAACGCGCCGTCCGGCGGGGCCAGGTGCCCGATGCCGATCCGGGGCAGGGCCTCGAGCAACAGGTCACGGTTGGTGGCATACCGCGCGACGTGGCCGTCGAGCTCGGCCCGCGAGGCCGGGTCGAAGGCCGCCACGGCGGCCACCTGGGCGACCGCCGGCGGGCAGATGTTCAGGTTGCCCACCAGCAACTCCACCGGACGGCGCAGCGCCTCGGGCAGCAGCAGCCACCCGATACGCCACCCGGTCATCGAGAAGTACTTGCTGAACGAACCGACCACCACCGAGGTCCGGCTGGTGTGCCAGGTGGTGGCGCAGGGTCGGCCGTAGTCGATGCCGTGGTAGATCTCGTCACTGATCAACAGGGTGCCGTGGGCCTCACACCAGGTCGCGATGGCGGCCAGCTCGGCCGCATCGATGATGGTGCCGGTGGGGTTGGCCGGGCTGGCGATGATCAGGCCCGCCGGTGGTTCGTCCAGCGCCGCCAGCATGGCCACCGTCGGCTGGAATCGGGTGTCGTCGCCACAGTCGAGCTCCACCACCTGGCATCCCAACGCCTGCAACGTGTTCCGGTACGCGGGATACCCCGGCCGCGTCATCGCCACGGTGTCGCCGGCGTCGAAGGCAGCCAGGAAGACGGCTGTGAACCCCCCGGAGGAACCGGTGGTGACGATGACGTCGTCCGGGCCGACCGCGATGCCGTAGCGCTCTCGGTGGTGAGCGGCGATCGCCTCACGTAGCGGTGCGATGCCGACCGCCTCGGTGTACCCGAGCACCTCACCGGCCATCGCCCGGCGGGCCGCCGCCAGCACCGGTGCGGGTGCAGGCGTGGACGGCTGGCCGGCACACAACGAGATCACGTCGCCGTGGGCCGCCTGGCGGGTGGCAGCGGCCTTGAGCACCTCCATCACGTGGAAGGGCTCGACCCGGCCTCGGCGGGACACCCGCACCGGGCTCGGGAGGCCGGCGGCTGCTGAGCGGGGCAGTGCGGTCATACCGGTCAGCCTGCCAGGTGCAGGGAGGATTTCGGCCGTTCGGCCGACCCGCCCGAGCTTGGGTCGGCAGGTGAGGCGGGGGAGGATGGCGGCAGAGGCTTGCCGTCACGCACAGAGGAACTGGATGGGCTCCCGATTCAACCCGCCGCCCGGCTGGCCGGCGCCGCCCGAGGGCTGGCGGCCCACCCCCAACTGGATCCCCGACCCGAGCTGGCCCGCGCCACCGGTGGACTGGGAGTTCTGGCTGGTCGACGACGGCCCCCGCCCGGCGCCGAGCCCCCAGGCTGAGGCGCTGATCCCGCAGCAGGCCGGACCACACTCGGTCACCACCGGTGCGATCCCCACCGCCGCGATCCCCACCGAGCCGGCGATGGCCCAGGCCATCCCGCCGGCCGCGGCGGCGAATCCGTCGTGGGCGATCCCCTCGTCGCCACCTGTCTCGGCACCGCCCGCGCCACCGCTCGCGGCGCCGTCCGACACCGGCTCGCTGCCCATCACGCGCCCCGGCACGGACTCCCCCGCCGGGCCGCTGCTGGCCTCGGTCCCGCCACAGGCTCCGCCCCCGGGATCCCTGCTGCCTGCGCCCGACGGTTGGCCGCTGAGTGAGGTCCCGGACCCCTCGGACGAGGCCGAGGACCCGCTGAGCGACACCGGGATGCGCCGCAAGGTGCTGGCGGCTGCGGCGGCAGCAGCGGTGCTGGGCACCAGCGCGGTGGCCCTGTGGATGAGCACCCGCCCCGAGGCCAGCGAACCCATCTCGCGGCCCGCCGCCACGGCGGCTGTCCGCTCGGCGCCGACGCCCTCCGGTGGGGCGACAGCGAGCGCCACGCCGTCCAGCGGGGGAGCTTCCTCCAGCCCCGGCGCGGGGGCCGGAGTGATCCCCCAGGACGCCACCGCTGCCCTGAGCGCGCTGATCACCCGCACCGACCAGGCGACCACGCCCTACCTCCGGTCGGCCTTCGGCACCGGATGGGGTGACCCCGACGGCAACGGCTGCGACACCGGCAACGACGTCCTGGCCCGCGACCTGACCGCGACCAAACGGGCCGGCAACCAGTGCGTGGTCACCGCCGGCCGGCTGCTCGACCCCTACGTGGGGCGCACCGTCACGGCACGTTCCGTCAGCGGCACGATCGCCCTGGACTTCGTGGTGCCGCTGGCCGACGCCTGGACCTCCGGCGCCCACGCCTGGACCGACCAACAGCGTCGCGACTTCCTGGACGACGCCCGCAACGTGCAAGCCGTGCAGGCGAGCACCACCGCGAAGAAGCGCAATCGGGACGCCTCGGGCTACATCCCCTCGTCGGTGCGGTACCGCTGCACCTACATCGCGCGTCAGATCGGGCTGAAGTATCACTATCGGCTCACCGTGAGCGATGCCGAGCGCGCGGTGATGACCCAGGTGCTGGCGACCTGCCCGAACCAGTCGTTGCCCACGGATCTTCGCCCCTCCGCGGCCATCGCCCAGGGCGGCACCGGCGCGTCCACGGAGCCCGAGACCCTCTCACCACAGATCGATCCCGATCCCGACGCCGGCCTGGACGGCGACCCTGCCGCACCCGAGGTGGGCACCAGTCCGACGCCGGGCATGGCGCGTGCCCCGCTCGGGCGTCCGGTCGAGACCAGTCCCGCAGCGGCGCGCTAGCTGCGGACCCGGCCGGCAGCCCCCGGCGAGCACCGGTCACAATGGGGGGTCCAGCCCTCGAAGGACGCACTCGCCTCGAGGACCGCCCCGTCAGGAGTCGCCCCGATGCCCGTCACCATTCCTCGTGATCTGCCCGCGCGCCGAACGCTGGAATCCGAGAACGTCTTCGTGATGACCGAGGGACGGGCCACCCACCAGGACATCCGGCCGTTGCGGATCGCCATCGTCAACCTGATGCCGACGAAGATCGACACCGAGACGCAGTTGCTCCGGCTGCTCGGCAACACCCCGCTGCAGCTGCAGATCACCCTGCTGCACATGGAGTCGCACGACTCGCGCAACACCGCGGGCGAGCATCTCGACGCCTTCTACGCCACCTTCGACCAGGTACGTGACCGCAAGTTCGACGGCCTGGTGATCACCGGCGCGCCGATCGAGCAGTTGCCCTTCGAAGAGGTCGACTACTGGCCGGAACTGTGCGAGGTGATGGACTGGTCAGAGGACAACGTGTTCTCGACCATGCACGTCTGTTGGGGCGCCCAGGCCGGGCTCTACCGGCGCTACGGCATTCAGAAGTACCCGTTGCAGGACAAGATGTTCGGCGTGTTCCAGCACGAGGTGCTCGACCCACACTCACGCATCCTGAGCGGCTTCGACCAGGTCTTCCCCGCGCCGCACTCCCGGCACACCGAGACCCGCGCAGCCGACATCGAGGCCGCCGACGGGGTCGAACTGCTGGCGACCTCACCCGAGGCCGGGGTGTACCTGGCGGCGAGCACCGACGGCCGCCGGCTCTATGTCACGGGGCACCCGGAGTACGAGCGCTACACCCTGGCCACCGAGTACGAGCGGGACATCGCCAAGGGGATGCCGATCGAGGTCCCTCGCAACTACTACCCGCACGACGATCCGTCCCGCCCGCCCAAGGTCACCTGGCGCTCCCATGCCTTCCTGCTGTACGCGAACTGGCTGAACTACTGCGTCTACCAGCGCACCCCGTTCGACCTGCAGGCGATTCCCGCCGAGGCCACCACCGTCGAGGACTGAATCACCCGAATCGGCTCGTTGCGGGCAGTTCAGTAACCGGCCGGTCACACGGCGATGCATCCGAGCAACTGCCCAAATGGTCGAACTCTCCCTATGGTGGGCATCTGTCCCATCGAGGTGACAGAGGTCGAGGAGGAGACATGCAGGCACGACGACTCTTGGCGAGCGCTGCGGCAGCAGCGACCATCGCCACCGTCAGTGGGGTGGCCGCTGGAGTGGCGGGCTTCGCGGGCGCTGCCCAGGCCGCGACCGGGGTGGCGAGCGCGCCGTCCCGGTGGGTGGTGCTGGCCGACACCGGCGCCTCGGCGGACGCCATCGCGGCGAATCTGCGCGCAACCGGCGCCACCGTCACGTCGGTGAACGGCGAGGTCGGGTTGGTGACCGCCACCAGCACGGACAGCGGCTTCCGCGCCACTGCCGGTCGCATCAGCGGGGTGCAAGGCGTGGCCGCCGACATCAGCATCGGTTCGGCGCCTCACCGGGTCTCCCCCTCCGTGGTCGAGCGCGAGCACGCTCAGTCGGGTGGCTCGGGCAAGCACGGTGGAGCGCAGCCGGCCAAGCCGCTGGCCGACCCGCTGGACAACCTGCTCTGGGGCATGCAGATGATCAATGCCCCCAAGGCTCACGCCACCGAACGGGGCGACCGCCGGGTGACCGTCGGCGTCCTGGACACCGGCATCCAGGCCGACCACCCCGACCTGGCGGCGAACGTGGACCGCTCGAAGTCCCGCAACTTCACCACCGACATCCCCGAGATCGACGGCCCGTGTGAGACCGCCTCCTGCGTCGACCCGGCCACGGTGGACGACGGTGGTCACGGCACGCACGTCGCCGGCACCATCGCGGCGTCCCTGAACGGATTCGGCCTCAGCGGCGTGGCCCCCGGCGTCAGCCTGGTCAACATCCGCGGCGGGCAGGACGCGGGCTACTTCTTCCTCGGCCCGGTGGTCAACGCGCTCACCTACGCCGGTGACATCGGCCTCGACGTGGTCAACATGTCGTTCTACGTCGACCCCTGGCTCTACAACTGCACCGGCGGCGCCCCTGAGGACTCCCCGGCCGCGGTGGCCGACCAGAAGGTGATCATCGAGAGCGTCAACCGGGCGCTGAAGTACGCCAACCGCAAGGGCGTCACGCTGGTGGGTTCGCTCGGCAACGAGCACGACAACGTCTCGGCGCCTCGGCCGGATGCCTCCAGCCCGGACTACGACAACCCGGCGAACGACTGGGACACCGCGCCCTACCTGCGCACCATCGACAACAAGACCTGCGTCGATCTGCCGCTCGAGGGTCCGAACGTGCTCGGCGTCAGCGCCCTCGGCCCCTCGGGTCGCAAGGCGGACTACTCCAACCACGCCACCGACCTGAAGGGCAACGAGATCGAACTGTCGGCCCCGGGTGGCTGGTTCCGTGACGGGTTCGGGACGGCGACCTATCGCACCAACGAGAACCTGATCCTGTCGACCTATCCCCTGGCCGTGCTGCAGGAGGAGGGCTCGGTGGACGCCGCAGGCAACGTCACGCCGGACGGCGAGGCGCTCGGTGTGATCAAGCAGTGCACCACCAAGCCGATCAAGGGTGCAGCGGCCTGCGGGTACTACGCGTACCTGCAGGGCACCTCGATGGCCGCACCCCACGCATCCGGCGTGGCGGCCCTGGCGGTCAGCGCTCACGGTCACTCCGACGGCAGTCGGGGCTACACCCTGGCACCGGCCACGGTGAAGCGGATCCTGAGCTCCACGGCCACTGACCACGCGTGCCCGGCCGGTGGCGTGCAGGCCTACACGCAGGAGGGTCGTGACGCCACGTTCACCGCCACCTGCGTGGGCACGACGGCGTTCAACGGCTTCTACGGCGCAGGCATCGTCAACGCCGCGGGGGTTGTGAAGCACTGATCGCACCGTGAAGCACTGAACCACCCTGGTTTATCCAGGCGGGGCCCCGGTATGCAGCGCATGCCGGGGCTCTCGCCGGTTCAGAGCGCTTCAGAGCAGGTAGGGCCGCGAACGATTCACCTCTTGTCATCGTACATATGTTCGATTAGACTGGTCTCATGTCCGTGATGCTGGCCTGCTTCGCCGAGTCGGGTGACCCCGACGAGGTCGCTGCGCTGCGCGCGGAGTGCGCCCTGTTGCGGGCGCGCGACGGTGAACTGCGGATGGCGTGTGGTCGCCTGGAGCGGCGTGTGAACCGGTTGAGTGAGGAACAGGACTGGGCCACCCGCCGGATCGCCCGCCTCACCGAGCGGTGTACCCACCTGGCCGATCTGGTGCCCGTGGCCGCCCTGACCGCACCGCCCACCGGGACCGGGAACGCACGCGGAACCAGCGGACGCGCATCGGACGACGTGCCCAGCGCCGCCCCTGACGGGTCTGGTCGCGGCGTTGGCCGGTGACGGTGGCGCCCGGCTGGCGGCGGCGGTGCAGACCGCGGTCGGTGACCTGGCCGCCCTGTCCGTGCCCGACCCCACCGCCGGGGTGGAACTGGGCTGCCTGGCGGATCTGCCCGACCGGGCCGTCGCCGACCTGGCCGCCGCCGGATGCCGCCTGGCGACCTGGGCCAAACTCGCCGCCACCGTCGCCGCCGAAGAACTGGTCACCCGGTGGGAGAACGGCGCCGCCGACGAGCAGGCCAGCCCGGTCAACGCCCAACCCGTCTTCCCCGACCACGACCTCGGCTACCGCGCCGCGATCGCCGAAACCGCCACCACCTGCCTCCTCGCCGAGACCACCCTCGCCGCACGAGTGGACACCCTGCGCGAACTACCGTCCCGGTTGCCCGGCCTGTGGCACCTGCTGGCCACCGGGGAGGTCGACATCGACACCGCCCGCCTGGTCCACGCCAAGACCCGCCACCTACCCGGCGAGACCCTGACCCGGCTGGAACCGCAGATCCTGACCAAGGTGGTCGCGTTGACCTACGGTCAACTCGCCGCCTGGCTCGACCGCATCGTCGCGACGGCCGATCCGCGGGACCTGGCCGAACAGATCGCCGACAACATCGAACGCCGCCGCGTCGCGTTCCGTACCGCCGGCCCCGGGACCGGGCGGATGACGTTGACCGCCTCCGTCGCCGACATCGAAGCAATCCAGATGGCCCTGCTCGCCCACGCCTCCGCCGGCGATGACCCCGACCAGCCCCGACCCACCGCCGCGATCCGCGCCGACATCATCACCGACCTCATCACCGGCACCCACACCGGCACCGTCTCCACCGAACCCGCGACCGAGCCAGAACCAGAGACCGAGTCCCTCTCCGACGCAGCAGCCGACGATGACGCCCAGGCGGAGGCCCAGGCGCCGACACCGAGACCCCCAGGCCCGACCCGAACCAGAGGCCGAGGCCAGACCGACGCCGAGCCAGAGGCCAGCACCAAGGCCGAGCCCCCCCCCCCCCCCCCCCACACCGGCACCGGCACCGGCACCGGCACCGGCTGCAGACCACCCCAACCCTTCACACCCGACTCGCTCGCATCCCTGCCCGGACCCCGCGTCCACATCACCGTGCCCCTGTCCGCCGTCCTGGGCGCCGACGGCATCGGCGAGGCCAACGACTACGGACCACTCACCGCCGACGCCATCCGCGACCTGCTCGCAGGGCTGCACCGCATGGGGGCCACCGCGACCTGGCGCTGCCTGATCACCGACGACACCCCCGGCTCACCCACCCACGGCACCATCCTGGGCATCGGCAAGGCACCCCACGCCCTGGTCCGCACCGCCACCGGACTCCTGCGCGAACTCGTCCAAGCCCGCGCACAGTGCTGCACCTTCCCCGGCTGCCGACGCCGCGCCATCACCTGCGAGGTCGACCACCGCACCCCCCACAGCCAGGGCGGACCCACCTGCGAATGCAACCTGCATCCCTTGTGCAAGCACCACCACCGGCTCCGCGAACGAGGCTTCACCCCCACCCTCATCGACCCCGGCACCGGACTACCCATCACGCAATGGGTCACCCCCACCGGACGCACCATCCGCACCGAGAGCGAACACCCGCCCTTCTGACGCCGCAGCCTGGGGTGGCCATGCGTCTGGTCACTCACGCGCCTCAGATCTCGTGGACCACGCGCCCGCTCGCCACGGTCAGCTGCACCGTGGCATCCGCCAGCGGCGCCCTCCCGCCCGCGGCGAACCCGTCGGCGAACACGTCGACGTCGAGCATCGCCAGATCGGCCCGTGCGCCCACCCGGATCGCCCCGGCCTCGTCGTCGTGGTTGACGTAGGCCGAGCCCGCCGTGAAGGCGTCGACGGCATCGGCCAGGGAGAGCCGCTGCTCGGGCAGGAACGCAGCGTTGTCGCGGTGCTCCGGGTCGATCCGCGTGACGGCAACCTCCAGCTGCTCCAACGGGTTCGCCGTGGTCACCGACCAGTCGCTGCCCATCGCCAGACGCGCACCGGCCGCCCGGATGGTCTCGAACGGGTACTGCAACCGAGCCCGATCGGCACCCAGGAACGGGATGGTCAGCTCGTCCATCTGCGGCTCCGACTGAGCCCAGTAGGTCTGGCAGTTGGCGACGACGCCGAGGGCGGCGAAGCGGGCCAGGTCGTCCGGCTGCACGATCTGCAGATGCGCGATGTGATGACGCCGGTCATGGTCGCCGTGCACCGACCGGGCCGCCTCGATCGCGTCGAGCCCATGGCGCACCGCCCGGTCACCGATGGCGTGCAGGTGCACCTGGAAGCCGTGGCCGTCCAGCGCGGTGACCGCCTCGATCAACAGCTCCCGATCGACGTAGGACAAGCCGCGGTTGTCGGTGTGACCACCGCATCCGTCGCAGTACGGCTCGAGCAGGGCGCCGGTGTAGTTCTCCAGCACGCCGTCCGTCATGATCTTGACCGTGGTCGGGAAGAACCCGGCCACGCCGGAGCCGGCCTGCTGGGCCGCACCGAGCGCCCGCTCCCGTTGGGCCAGGAGGTCGTCGATCTGATCCAGGCCGCGATGCCGGTCCCACCACAGCGCCCCCACCACCCGTCCGGTCAACCGGCCATCGGCCGCCAGAGCGCGGTAGGCCTCCAGGGTGCCCGGGATCACCCACGCGTCCTGCCACCCCGTGATGCCCAGGCGGTGCAGGAACGCCTGCCCCTCGAGCACGGCGTCCTGCCATTCGGTGGCCGTCGGAGTGGGCACGACGGTGTCGTTGAAGGCGTAGGCCGCACCCTCGTGCAGGGTGCCGGTCGGCTCACCCGTGACCGGATCCCGCTCGATGCGGCCGTCGGCCGGGTCGGGGGTGTCGCGGCCGATGCCCCCGAGCTCGAGCGCCCGGCTGTTCACCCAGGCACCGTGGACGTCCCGGTTGAACAGGAAAACCGGCCGGTCCGGGACGACGGCATCCAGGTCCTCGCGGCGCGGCGTTCCGCCGGGGAAGTACTCCATGGCCCACCCACCGCCGATGATCCACTCCTGGTCGGGGTGCGCTCCGGCGTAGGCAGCCACGGCGTCGAGGTAGGCAGCCTTGCCCTCGAGATCGTTCAGCCAGACCCGTAGCCGGTTGCGACCGGCGAACGGTGCATGGACGTGAGCATCCTGAAAGCCCGGTACGACCAATCGATCCGGGGCGTCGACGACGCGGGTTCGGGGACCGACCCACTCGGCCATCGTCGCGGCGTCCCCCAGCGCCATGATGCGGTCGCCCCGCACGGCCAGGCCTGTGGCCCAGCCACTCGGCGCGCCGTCCAGGGTGGGGGAACACCGCACTCGCGCCCGCGTGATGACCAGATCTGCCGGACCGGTCGCGGGCTCACGCGCTGCCGATCGATCCATGCCCACCGGGCACCACCTCTCGCTTCAGGCTGCCGAAACGGCTCAGCATAGGCGGCAATGATGGGCGAGCCAGGGCTCGAGATGCGCGTCAGCGCATGGCGGACGACCCTCGGTGGCCCTGGTGGAAGACGGGTCAGCGCCGTAGCATCAAGGTGATCAGGTGCACGGTCGAGATGCCCGAGATGCTGCGGCAGGCATTCCGACCTGTTCACCCCACGTGTCGCCCCGGACCCGGTGATGCGCAAGAGGCTCTCTTGTGCCCGGGAGGCGGTTGCCATGAGCACCACCGCTCTCCTCGTGGACGTCGCGGTCACCCCTTGGTGGACGCTGTTCGTCATCGGCGACCTGGACCTCGCCACGGGCCCCGACCTCGACGTCCGGATCGATCGGACCGTCGCTCAGCATCCGGGTGACGGTCTGATCCTGGACTTGTCCGAGGTGACCTTCATGGACTGCGTGGGGCTGCATCCCATCATGCGCGCCCGCAATCTGCTCACTGATCACCTGTGTCTACGGGGCGTGCACGGAGCAGCACAACGGCTGATCGAACTCGCCGGGGTCGAGGCGAGTCTGCACATCCTGGCGGACGGCGAATCGCCGGCTCACCGGTGATCAGTCCGACCGACCGGCATGCTGCCGTCCAGGCGCTCATCGCCGCGCAACCGGCCGAGCCCGAGGAGTCCGCCGCCCCGCACGGCCGGGCCACCGGCACGGTGGATTGGCTGTGCCGGCTCTGCCGCGCGACGGTCCGAGCGCTGTCGGCCACCGGGGCCGCGGTCACCGTGATGACCCCCGCCGGCGTGCACGCGACAGCCGCGACGTCCGGACGCGACGTCCCCGCATTGCAGAACCTCCAGATCACGCTCGGCGAGGGGCCGGTCATCGATGCGTACGCCTCACGCCGACCGGTCCTGGTGCCCGACCTGCGGACCGCAGCGTCGCGCTGGCCCGGGTATGCCGCCGGCGCCCTGGAGTGCGGCGCCCGGGCGGTGTTCGCCTTCCCCCTTCAGATCGGGGCTGCCCGTCTCGGCGTGCTGGACATCTGCCGCAGCGCTGCGGGCATGCTGACGGCCGTCGGCCTGCAGCAGGCGGTGACGTTCGCCGAAGTGGCCGCCGAGACGCTCCTGCACGGGCAGGCCGGCGCCCCACCAGGGCAGACGGAGGCGGGCCTGGACCGCGCCCTGGATTCCCAATTCGTGATCTACCGGGCACAGGGGATGGCGATGGTCGACCTCGGGGTCAGCCTCGCCGAGGCCATGGCCCGGCTGCGCGCCCACGCCTACGCCCATGACCGCCCGCTGCAGGACGTCGCGCGCGACGTCGTCGAGGGCCGGCTCCGGCTGGAATCCGATGGCCCGTGATGCGATACCCCAGCACCGGGCAGCACCGGGCAGCACCGAGCCACAACAGACCTACAGTGGACGACAAAAGGGAGGCCGCGATGCCGACGGTGTCACGAGAACGACTGGCCGAGGTCTTCGTCGAGGTCGCGGACACCTTGGTGGACGACTTCGACCTGATCGAGTTCTTGCGCAACGTGACCGTTCGGACAACCGAGCTCGTCGACGTCGCCGCCGTCGGCCTGTTGTTGGCCGATGCCCACGGCCAGCTGCAGTTCATGGCCGCCTCCGACGAACGGACCCGACTGCTCGAACTCTTCCAACTCCAACACCACGACGGCCCATGCCTCGATGCCTATCTCAGCGGGCACCCGGTGGTGAATGCCGATCTACCGCTGGCCACCGAGAGATGGCCGACCTTCGCTCCCCATGCCACACGCCTGGGATTCCGTTCCGTGCACGCCATCCCGCTGCGACTGCGCAACAAGGTGATCGGGGCGCTGAACCTGTTCGGCACCCATGCCGGGGTTCTGGACGCCGACGAGATCACGGTCGTCCAGGCCTTGGCCGACGTCGCCACCATCGGACTGCTGCAAGAGCAGGCCGTGCACCGCGCCGAGATGCTCGCCGAGCAGTTGCAGGGCGCGCTGAACAGCCGAGTGATCATCGAGCAGGCCAAGGGCGCCCTCGCTCGCACCCATGGGGTGGACGTCGACAGCGCCTTCGTCGCGCTGCGCAGCTACGCCCGGCAGCGAAACCTCAAATTGCTCGATGTCGCACGCGCCGTCCTGGTGGATCCCGGCAGCATCCCCGATCTGACCCGGCCCCGGAAGACTCCACCTCGCCCCCTAGCAGAGCACGTCCAAGCGGCCCTTGGACTCACGCGCCACGCGCGACACCGTGCCACGCTGAAGGCATCGAGGAGGAGCCATGAGCACGTCGGATCAGAGCGCATCGCAGCAGCACGATCGCACCCGTCGGGTCATCGTCGGCATCGACGGGTCGGCGCGGTCCCGGGAGGCACTGACCTGGGCGGTCACCGAGGCCAGCCTTCGCGGCGCGGAACTTCACGCCGTCACCGCCTGGTGGGTTCCGGGGGGCTACGGGGACGTTTGGATGATCTCCCCCGGGGCCGACTATGCGACCGAGGCGGGCAAGATCCTGGACGCCGCCCTCGTCGAGGCGCTCGGCCCCCAGGAGGCCCAACTCGTGCACCGCCACCTGGTCGAGGGAAATCCGGCCAACGCCCTGATCGATCTGGCCGGGCCTGGGGACCTGATCGTGGTCGGCTCACATGGGCACGGCGGCTTCGTCGGGGCGCTCATCGGTTCGGTGAGCCAGCGAGTGGCAGCCCACGCCCAGTGCCCCGTGGTGATCGTGAGGCATCCCAAGAACCAGCACTGACCAGCACCGACTGACCAGCACCGACCGGCAGCAATGACCGGCGGCACAGATCAGGGCGTGCCGAAGTTCTGCGTCCAATAGATGCCGTACGAGCCGCCGGTGGCGACCCCGACGCCGAGTTCCTTCAGCCCGCAGTTGAGGATGTTGGCCCGGTGGCCGGCACTGTTCATCCAGCTGCCCATGACCGATGCCGGCGAGCGCTGCCCCGCGGCGATGTTCTCGGCGGCCGCGCTGTAGCTGTAGCCCGCGTCCTTCATCCGCTGGAACGGTGAGCGCCCGTCCTGGCTGGTGTGCTCGAAGTAGTTGTTGGCTGCCATGTCGGCGCTGTGGCGCTGGGCAGCGGTGGCCAGGCGCGAGTTCCAGGTCAGGGCGGGGCAGCCTGCGTTGGCCCGTTCGATGTTGGTCAACCGCAACACCTCTCGAGCGTCCGAGGACGCCGGGGCTGCGGGCGGTGTCGTGACGGTGGGCTTCTGCGTGGGCTTCTTCGTAGGCGGTTTCGTGGGCTGTTTCGTGGGTTTGGGCGTCGTCTTCGGCTTGGCTGCCTGAGGAGTGCGCTGGGCCGCGGTCGGGCGCGGTGACGCCTTCCGGACGGGCGCCGTCGAGGTGACCGGACTGCTCGACGGGCTCGCCTGGAGCCGAGTCACCGTCGCGGGCGAGGCCGCCGGGGCAGCCTGCGAAGGGGCGTTCGGATCCGGCGAGACCTGACCTGCGGACTGCGCAGTCCGCAGCGAGGACGAGCCGGGCAGGAACCCGACCGTGGCGAGCACCGTCCCCCCGGCCAGACCGGCGGCAGCAGCCACCACCGCAATCAGGACACCGGGCCGGTTCGAACCAGGGAACGCCATGCCCTCACCGTCTCAGCCCCCGGCCCGGCTTGCGCCAAGGTGATGTCAAGACCGGGTCGAGAGTTCCTTAGATCCGGGCCACCCCGGCCAGCGCGCCGTACCGCTCGGGCCGATCGCCGGCGTCCAATGGGCCGTCCGGACGCCACAGCGGCAGGTGCACCAGGCCCGGCTCGACCAGTGGCAGGCCGTCGAACTGCGCGGTCAGCTCCGCCCGCGAGCGCAGGTAGATCGGGGTGCTGGTGCGGTTGGAGAGCTTCTGCCCCTCGATGACCTCGGGAGGCTGGTCCTCGTGGGTGACGTTCACCAGCGCCACATAGCTGCCGGGTGCCAGGACCCGTCGCAGCCGAGCGACGATCCCGGCCGGGTCGTCCTCGTCGGGGATGAAGTGCAGCACCCCCAGCAACAGCAGCGCGATCGGGGCGTCGAAATCGAGCAGCTCCCGGGTCTGAGGATGATCGAGGATGGTCGCCGTGTCGCGGGCGTCGGCCTGGATCACCGTGGTGTTCGGGGTGTCGATCAGCATTGCCCGGCTGTGGGAGACCGCGACCGGGTCGAGGTCCACGTAGACCACTCGACTCGCCGGATTGGCCTGCTGGGCGACCTCGTGCACGTTGCCGACGGTCGGGATGCCCGAGCCGATGTCGAGGAACTGGGTGATCCCGGCGTCGCAGAGGAAGTTCACCACGCGGCGCAGGAACGCCCGGTTGGCGCGCATGGTGTCGCCGATGTTCGGTGACATGCGAGTGAGCGCCTCGGCCAGTTCTCGATCGGCCTCGAAGTTGTGCGCACCGCCCAGGAAGTAGTCGTAGACGCGGGCTCCGCTGGGTCGCTGGATGTCGAGCGGATCGAGGCCGTCGGCCCAGGTCGGCTGGCTCATGGAGATCTCCTCGGGGTCCGTCGTCCGTGATGTGACGCCTGAGCTGGCCGAACCAACCTAGCGAGGCGAATCGTCCCGTGGAATCACCAAAGCTGGATTAGGCCGTTTTGGCCGTAAGATCACCTCGTGACCGCCGGGTTCCCCGCGTCCGCGCTCTCGGGTGATGGGGCCGCCATACTGCGAACGGCCCTGATCTCGCACTGGGCCGACGGTCTGGCACGCGCTGTGTACCTGCCGATGTCCCCCCGGGAGTTGCGGGTGTTCCTGCGTACCGCGGCCGACCAGCTGATCCGCGCGGTGGCGGCCGAACCACCCGATCTCGAGGCGGCCCGAGGCGTGGGACGACGTATGGTCCAGACCGGCCTGATCGCCGACGTGGTGATCCCCGCGACCACGACCGCCTTGGCCACCCACCTACCCGCCCTGACCCGGGCGCACGGCTCGACGGCGGGCGACCACGCCACCACGCTCGTCCTCGGGGCCGTGTTCGACGGGTATGTCGACGCCGCCCGGCGCCGCGTCCTGGCCGAGCAGGAGGCCGTGCGCCGAGCCGAGGCCGAGGCCCGCCGCCAGGCCGAGGAGGCCATGCGGGTCAGCGAGGCCCGGTTCCGCACGATCTTCACCGACGCCGCCGTCGGCATCGGCATCGCCGACCTCGGCGGACGGATCGTCGACGCCAATCAGTCGTTCGCGGCCATGCTCGGCTACACGGTCGAGGAGTTCTGCCGGCTCTCGGTGTCCGACTTCGTCGACCCGGACGACGCCCAGGGCATGTGGGAGGTCTACGAGGAGATCATCGCCGGACGCCGCGACGTGGCACGGATGCAGAAGCGCTACCGGCACAAGGACGGTCATCAGGTCTGGACCGAGCTCACGGCATCGTTGATGCGCGACCGCGACGGCACGCCGCAGTTCACCGTGGCCATGGTCGAGGACATCACCGCACGCCGCCGATTGCAGGAGGAGTTGCGCTACCAGGCGGTTCACGACCCCCTCACCCAGTTGCCGAACCGCGCGCTCTTCCAGGAACGTCTCTCGACCGCCTTCGCCACCCCGGGCAGCCGGATCGGGATCTGCTATCTCGACCTGGATCGCTTCAAGATCATCAACGACACGCTCGGTCACCACGTCGGTGACGAGTTGCTGGTGCTCATCGCCCGGCGCCTGAGTGACGAGGTCTCGGCTCGCGGACACCTCGCCGCGAGGATGGGGGGCGATGAGTTCGTGATCCTGGTGGTCGACCCACCCGAGAACGCCCTCACCGAACTCGCCGACTCGGTGCTCGAAGCGCTCGCCCGGCCGGCCCACGTCCTCGGTCACGACCTGCGCGTCTCGGCGAGCATGGGAGTGGTCGAGACCCGGGTCGAGGAGACCACGCCCGCCGACGTCCTGCGCGCGGCGGACGCCACGCTGTACTGGGCCAAGGCCGAGGGCCGCAATCGATGGGCGACGTTCGACGCCGAACGCAACGCCCGGGAACTCGCCCGGTACTCCCTGGCCGCCACGCTGGTCCCGGCGCTGGACGCCGGCGAGTTCGCCGTCCACTACCAGCCGATCGTCGACCTGGGGGACGGCCGCATCCGAGGCCTCGAGGCGCTGGTGCGTTGGCACCACCCCAACCTGGGCTGGCTCCAGCCGGAGCGATTCGTCGATCTCGCGGAGGAGACGGGCGCGATCGTGCCGTTGGGACGTCACGTCCTGCAGCAGGCCTGTGCACAGGTGGCGCGATGGAACCGCGGTCACCCCGGCGACGCGCTGTTCGTCAGCGTCAATGTCGCGATGCGTCAGACCTGGGAGCCGGGCCTGGTGGACGACGTCGGCGAGGCACTGCGGGCCTCGGGCCTGCCGGGGCACCTGCTGCAGCTCGAACTCACCGAGAGCGCCCTGCTCGACCCGGGCGGCAGGGCGGTCGAGGCCCTGACCGCACTGGCCGACACCGACGTGCGGATCGCGATCGACGACTTCGGCACCGGGTACTCCAATCTCGGCTACCTGCCCCGGCTGCCGCTGCACACCCTCAAGCTGGCCAGCGGGCTGGTCGAGGGCGAGCTGCTCACGGACCAATCCCCGTTCCTGTCCGGCCTGATCACGTTCGCCCATGACCTGGGGCTGCACGTGACCGCCGAGGGTGTGGAGACCTCCAGCCAGGCGAAACGGCTGCGCGACACGGGCTGCGACACGGCGCAGGGCTGGCTGTTCGGCCGCCCGGCCACCTGGCCCCACCTGGTTCGCGAGCACCTGGGACCCGTCGCCCACACCACCGCGATGTCCCGGTAACACCCACCCCCCAACCCGCTCATGCTCCGCAGGTGACGCCTGATCACCCCGAATCGGGGCCGAGAAGCGTCACCTGCGGAGCATCGGCGGTCACCTGCGGAGCATGAGCGGGTTGTGGGGTGGGTTGGGGGGTGGGTTGGGGGGTGGGGTGGGCGGGGGCCAGCCGGACGCGGTTGTCGGCGAAGACGGCGCCGCCACCGTGGTCGGATCGGCCGTCGGCAGTGGTGGCGTTCACCGAGGTGCCGGATCGGCCCGGCCGCAGCCCCTTCGTGGTGGCGAGCACCCCTGGCCGGACCGCGTCGCTCACCCGAGCGATGGCCTCGAACGAGCCTCGATCGTTGTGCACCAGAACGGATTCCCCATCCCGGACGCCCCGCGACGCGGCGTCGTCCGGGTGTACCAGTACCTGGGCCTCGCCCGCCCGGTGGTGCAACGGACTGCCACTGAAGGTCGAGTTCACCAGGTAGTGGTTGGCCGCCGAGATGAGCACCAGGCCACCGTCCACACTGTCCGTGCCGCCCTCGCCGCCTTCGCCGTCCTCGCCTCCCGCCGAGCTGTCGACCGCAGGCTCGTGGGGCGGCACGTACTGCGGCACGAGACCGATGCCCGCCGCCTCGGCGGCGGCCGAGGCGAACTCGAACCGGCCGGACGGCGTCGCGAACCGCTCAGCGAACGGCAGGAACGGCTCGGGCCGGGGTAGTCGCTGCCACCCGGTGCGCCGCAACGATTCCGGAGTGATCCCGGCCATCTCCGGACTGTCCAGCGCGGCCCGGGCCAGCTCCAGGTCGTCGGCGTACACCGCGGGCTCGGTCACCCCGAGCGCATGCGCCAGACCGCGGAAGATCTCGGTGTGTGAACGACATTCCCCCGGCGGCGGCACAGCCGGCTCGTTCCACTGCACGTACAGGTGGCTGTAGGACTCGGTCAGGTCCAGATGCTCGAGCTGCGTCGTCCCGGGCAGGACGACGTCGGCGTAGCGCGCGGTGTCGGTGAGCCGATGGTCGACCACCACGGTGAACAGGTCCTCGCGGGCCAGGCCGTCACGCACCCGCTGCTGGTCGGGGTTGGACAGCACCGGGTTCGCGGCCCACATCATCAGCACGGTGACCGGCGGGTCCTGCCGGTCGAGCAACTCCCGGCCGAGCGAACTCATCACCAACGACCGGGTCGGACCGGCCGGGCGCAGATCGGGACGGCCCAGTGCCGCCTCGTTCCAGCCATACGCCGGCCCGGTCGAGTAGCACAGGCCACCACCGTGCCGGGCGTAGTCACCGGTCACCGCCGGCAGGCACGAGACGGCGCGCAGCGCCGCAGCCGCTCCCCCGTGCCGCTGCATCCCCATCAGCGCCCTGATGCCGAGCGGGCGGTGGGCCGCGATCAGGTCGGCGAACCGCTCGATCTCGGACGACGCGAGCCCACAGACCTCGGCGGCTCGCCGCAGCGGCCACTGGGCCAGCACCTGGTCACGAAACAGCGGCCAGCCCAGGGTCGAGCGGTCGAGGTAGGCCTGGTCGACAGCGCCCTGCTCGCTCAGCCGGGCCATCACGGCCAGGGCGAGCGCGGCGTCGGTCCCGGGCCGGGGCGCCAGATGGACGTCGGCACGGGCCGCGGTGCGGGTGCGCACCGGGTCGATCACCACCAGGGGGGCGCCACGATCGCGCCCGGCCGTGACGAACGGCCACAGGTGCAGATTGGTGGTCAGCGTGTTGGTACCCCAGAGCACGATCAGCCCGGAATGCGCCAGATCCTGCGGATCCATCCCCGCAGCCGACCCGGTGGTCAGGGCCATCCCTGCATGGCCGGCCACCGAACAGATGTTGGGGACGTGCCGACTCGCGCCCAGATGATGGAACAGCCGCCGCCCGGCGCCGCCCAACCCCTGCACCATGCTCACGCTGCCGGTTCCGGCGTAGGGCCAGATGGCCTCACCGCCGTGAACCTCGATCGCCTCGCGCATCCGTGCCGCGATCTCGGGGAGTACCTGGTCCCAACCCACGCGTTCGAACTGCCCGGATCCCTTGGGTCCGATGCGGCGCAACGGATACAGCAACCGTTCCGGCGCCGCCGCGACCTCCGGGTAGCGGTTCACCTTGGCGCACAGGCCGCCCCGGGTGAACGGATGATCGGCGTTGCCCCGCACCGCGGTCGCCCGCTCACGGCCGACCCCGTCGGATTCGACCGTGACCACCCATGAACACCCGTCAGGGCAGTCGAGCGCGCAGGCGCCGACCACCTCGCGTCGGGTGAGCACGGGGTGTGCCTCAGAGCCGAGAGAAGCCCTTGGTTCCGGCCGGGATGCGTTGGATGCCGGCCGCGCCGAAATCGACGATGATGTCGCGCTCGGTCACCTCGACAACCTTGCCCATGCCCCAGCTGTCGAGGGTGACACGGTCGCCCACCTCGAATCCTGCAGTTGTCGGAGGCACGTGCGCCTCACGGGTGAACGGGCTGGTGGGAAGCACTCGGCCCCGGGCGGGTGGTCGGCTCGACATCTTCCCAGTGTGACGGCTTTGCCGCCGGTCGGAAACCATCTCAGTGATGACGGGACCGTCCGGACGAACCGGTACCGGCGGCGAACCCGGCCGAACCCGCTGAACGGCCCTGTCGGCCCTGCCGACCCTGCCGGCTCTGCCCACGGCGTCCGGCACCGGGACGTGATCCGGAGGCGCCGGTGTGCGAGGCCGCGCGCGGCCGCACCACGATGGGGGCGCCCGAGGCGCCCATGGTCAGCACGGCGTCATGCCCGGGTGATACCGATTCGACCAGCGCCTCGACGTTGGCATCACGGTGCAGACGACGCATCGTCGACATCTCGGCGGCCTGCACGAAGGCGACGACCGTGCCCGCGCTGCCCGCCCGCGCCGTCCGACCGGATCGGTGCAGGTAGTCCTTGTGGTCGGCCGGCGGGTCGTAGTGCACCACCAGGTCGACGTCGTCCACGTGGACGCCGCGCGCAGCGACGTCGGTGGCCACCAGGACGCGGGTACGACCGTCGGTGAAGTCCGCCATCACGCGCTGGCGGGCGCCCTGGGTGAGGTTGCCGTGCAGGGCCGCGGCGTCCACCCCTGACACGGTGAGCTGCTTGGCCAGGCGGTCGGCGCCGTGCTTGGTGCGCACGAAGAACAGGGTGCGCGCCGGGCGAGCGGCCACCTCGGCCGCGATCTTCGACTTGTGGTCACCACGGACCACGAAGACCCGGTGGCTCATCGAGCTGATCGTGGCCTGCGCGGCCGCGACGGCGTGCACCGCGGGATCGGTCAGGTAGGTCTCGACCAGCCCGGCGACGCCGCGGTCGAGGGTGGCCGAGAACAGCAGCCGCTGGCTGTGGGCGGGCGTCATGTCGAGCAGCTGCTTGACCACCGGCAGGAAGCCCAGGTCGGCCATGTAGTCGGCCTCGTCGAGCGTGGTGATCTCGACCGAGTCGAGCCGGCAGGACTTGCGCTCGATCAGGTCGATCAGCCGACCGGGCGTGGCGACCACGACGTCGACGCCACGGGTCAGGGCGTCGATCTGGCGGCCGTAGGCCTGCCCACCGACCACTGTGGCGACCCGCAGCCCGAGCACCTCGGCCAGGGGGGCGAGGTTGGCCGTGACCTGCAGTGCGAGTTCGCGCGAGGGCACCAGCACCAGCGCCCGCGGCGCCTTGGGACGACGCGCCGCGCCGTCTCGGCCGTCTGCGCCGGACGGGCCGGCGGCGAGGCGGGTGAGGATCGGCAGTCCGAAGGCGAGGGTCTTGCCCGAGCCGGTGGCGGCACGGCCCAGCACGTCACGACCGGCGAGAGCGTCCGGCAGAGCCCGGGTCTGAATGGCGAACGGGCGCTCGATCCCGCCGCGGCGCAGCGCCTCGATCAGCGGGGCGGGCAGGCCCAGGTCGGCGAACGAACCCAGCGCGGGTGGGTCGAGGGCGAGCGAGGCGTCCAGGGCGGCGTCCAGGGCTGTCTGAGCAGTCGTGGCGGGACGCGACGGACGGGGGGAAGAGGTGGATCGGGGACGGTTCGACCGGCCTGCGGACGCAGAACGGCGCGGCGCGAAGGATCGCGACATGAAAGGTGATCTCCATCGATGGCAGGGGGCCGCAAGAATCAGTGGCCTCGTGCCGCGGACCGCGAAGAACGGGCCTGCCGGGAATGCGCACCTCGAAGAGCGACCTCGTGGGCGGGGCCCACGACAAGGCCCGGTGAAGACCGGGCCTCGTGACCAACCTTAACAGTGATGTCTCGCCGACCCGGATCGAACCCCCGGATCGAACCGGCGGCCACCACAGGCGAGGATCGGGGTGTGACCACCCAACCTCGACTGCTGGCGGCGAGCTGCGTGCTGCTGCTGGCGCTCAATCTGCGCCCGGTGGTCAGCGCCGTGGGAGCCGTGGTGCCGGAGCTGCGGGTCGACACCGGCCTCTCGGCCAGCGTGATCGGCCTGCTGCTGTCGTTGCCGATGCTGGTGTTCGCCACGCTCGGGCTGACCGCGCCGGCGCTCGCCGAACGGGTCGGGCACGCGTTGGGCGGCACCTGGCGCCTCGGCCTGGGCAGCTGGACGGCGTTGGCGGGCGTGGCCCTGCTGCCCTGGCTGGTGCTGACCCGTCGCGCCGCCGGACAACCCGTCGCCGCCACCGGCCATCGGTTGCCGTTGCGCACCGTCGCGCGGACCCGCCTGGCCTGGACGCTGGCGCTGTACTTCGGTATCCAGGCGATGCTCGCCTACGTGATCCTGGGCTGGCTGCCCGAGATCCTGACCCACCGAGGCCTGGGAGCCACCGCAGCCGCCTACCAGGTGGCGGTGATCATCATCGTGGGCATCCCGCCGGCGGCCGTGGCCTCGAGCGTGCTCAGCCGCACGCGCCGGCCGGAGGTGCTCGTGGTCACCCTGTCCGGGTGCTACCTGGCGGGCTTCCTGGGGCTGGTCGTGGTGCCGCTCTCGGCCGTGGTCGTCTGCTCGATCCTGATCGGCATCGGCAGCGCGGCCTTTCCGGTCGCGCTCTCGCTCATCGCGATGCGCTCGCGTAGCCCCCTCGCCACGACCTCGCTGTCCGCTTTCACCCAGAGCGTGGGCTATCTGGTCGCTGCGCTGGGTCCGTTCGCCGTCGGTGCGCTCTACGAGTGGACCGGCAGCTGGACCCCGCCTCTGGTGGGGCTGGCCATCGGGGCCGTGACCCAGGCGGTGTGCGGCATTCTCGCGGTTCGTGCCGGCACCCTGGACGACGCGCTGGCTTCGTCCTGACCGAGGGCTCAACCCGCTCTCGTCCCGATCCGATCATCAGTGGAGGCCGAGGGACGCGGCGGTGGTCCGTGACCCATCGGGAGCGACTATCCAGGGAGACAACCCAGATGGCACTCGATGCTGGACAACGTCGGACCGGATCCGCTCGTCGCGGGGTGTCCTACCGGATCAAGCTCATCGGCGGGTTCGTCGTCGTCCTGGTGTTGACCTCGCTCGGGGTGCTCACCGCCACCTCGCAGATCCGTACCCTGCAACAGACCCGCGACGCCGAGGTGGGGCAACTGGCCGCCTTCGTCGGCGACATCGGCCAGGCCGCCCTCGCGGCCAAGGCCATGGCCAACGACGAGCGGGGCTTCCTGCTGACCGGGGAACAGAAGTTCGCCACCGAGGCGCTGGGCCGGCTCGACGTGATCGGCAAGAGCCTGACCGCGGCGCGCGAGCACGGCGGCGCCACCCGGCTGGCGCAGGTCGAGGCGATCGAGTCGGGCATCGCCGCCTGGGCCGTGGTGGTCAAGGCCGAGTTCGCCCAGAACGCCACCGACCACGACAAGGCCGTCACCACGGCCATGAGCACCAGCCGCGATGCCCGCAAGGCCTACGAGGCCCTGCTCGCCCAGACCCAGAAGGCCGCCCAGACCGAGCTGCTGCAGGGAACGGCGTTCGCCGCCACGGCGCGGCGAGCCGCGACGCTCTTGTGGTCGCTGCTGGCCCTCACGCTGATCGTGGCCGGGGTGCTGGCGAGCCTGGTGATCCGCGCCACCACGCGCCCGTTGCAGAGCGCCGGAAAGGTGCTCGAAGCCACCGCGTCCGGTGATTTCAGCCGCCGCATGGACCACGACACCGCGGACGACTTCGGGCGACTGGCGCAGGGCCTCAACCACACTCTCGACAGCCTGCAGGACATGGTGAGCGGGGTCACCCACACCGCTGCGGCGCTCACCTCGGCCACTGCCGAGCTCACCCGCAGCAACAGCCACATCGCCGACACCGCCCACACGGTCTCGGATCAGGCCGCCATGGCTGCCGGCACCGCCGAGCAGGTCAGCAGCAACGTGCAGACCGTGGCCGCCGGCGCCGAGGAGATGGGCGTCTCGATTCGCGAGATCGCCAACAATGCCGGCGAGGCAGCGCGGGTCTCGCAGGAGGCGGTCATCGCCGCACAGGCCGCCGGTGAGACCGTGGCCGAGCTGGGTCGCTCCTCGGCCGAGATCGGCAACGTGGTCAACCTGATCACGGCCATCGCCGAACAGACCAACCTGCTCTCGCTGAACGCCACCATCGAGGCTGCTCGCGCCGGCGAGGCCGGCAAGGGCTTCGCGGTGGTGGCCGGCGAGGTCAAGGACCTGGCGCAGCAGACCGCTCGCGCCACCGACGACATCTCCACGCGCATCGGGGTGCTGCAGTCCGACGCCGGTCGCGCGGTCGAGGCGATCAACAAGATCACCGACGTCATCGGCAAGATGAGCGACTACTCCACCACCATCGCCGGTGCCGTCGAGGAGCAGACCGCCACCACCCAGGAGATGTCGCGCAACGTCGCTCAGGCTGCCGAGGGGGCCGGGGGGATCGCCGGCAACATCCACCAGGTCGCCGCGGCCGCCGACACCACGAGCCAGGGCGTCGGCCAGGCTCGCCAGGCCGCCGCCGAGCTCGAGACGCTGAGCCATCACCTTCAGCAGCTGCTCGAGGCATTCCAGGGAGCCGGCGCCGCTCGCGGCTGAGCGCCACCGACGGACCGGCGCCATCGGGCGTCATCGGGTTCGTTCGAGGCGTTCACCTAGGATCTCGGCGTGCCAGGTGTCGAGAGTCCCACCGCGACCACCGCCCCCACCGCGGTCGACGTCCACGCCCACGCCATGCCCATGGCTGTGTTGCAGTGGCTGGCCGGACGAGGCCTGGCCGACCTGGCGGGCGTGGAACGCGGGGTCGTCGTCCTGGATCCGATGATCAGCGGGGTCGGTCGGGGGGCACCCCTGCCGCTGGCCCGCTCGATGTACGACGCCACGGTGCGGCTGGCCGAGATGGACGCCGCCGGCGTGAGTCACGAAGCGGTGTCGCTCCCCCCGTTCCTGATGGCGACGATGAGCCCGGACAGCGCGCTGGTCGGCGAGCTGCTGGCCCGCGGTACGCAGGCGCTTATCGAGTACTGCTCGACGGACCAGGATCGATTGCGGCCGCTGGCCGGTGTCCCGGTCGGGTTCGCCACGGCAGCCGACACCGCGCGCGAGGTGTTGGACAGCGGCTCGGTCACGGGCATCGCGGTGGGCAGCCGGGGCGGTGGTACCGAGCTGGACGACGCGGTGAACACCGAGCTGTGGACGCTGCTGTCCGAGCGCGAGACGTTCGTGCTGCTGCACCCGAGTGGCGTTCCGGACCCGAAACGCTTGGCGGACTTCTGGTTTCCCCAGTTGGTCGGGTATCCGATGGAGACCGCGGTGGCGGCGGCACGGTTGGCGTTCTCCGGCGTACTGGAGGCGCATCCGTTGCGGTTGTGTCTGGCGCACGGTGGCGGCTGCCTGCCGTCGCTGCGCGGCCGGCTCGACATGGGATGGGACCGTAAACCGGTGGCCCACACCACGAGTGCGCCGCCGCGCGAACTGTTCGACCGGCTCTACTACGACACCGCGGTGTTCGACCCGGCGATCCTGCGCCGCCTGGTCGAGGACGTCGGGGCCGATCACGTGCTGCTCGGCACCGACCACCCGTTCGACCTGGCCGAGCGCGACCCGATCGGCTTCGTGGACTCGGCCGGGCTGGACGACGTCGCGCGCGGCCTGATCCTGCACCGGACGGCGGCGCGGCTGCTCGGTATCGAGGCCGACCCCGACGACGAGACCGGCCCGCCCGGTCGTGAGGATGAGGGGCGCGCGAGGATGTCGTCATGACCTCCAAGACCTGGTTCATCACCGGCAGTTCGCGTGGCTTCGGTCGCGAATGGGCCCTGGCCGCGCTCGAACGAGGCGACCGGGTGGCCGCCACGGCACGTGAGGTGGCCTCACTGGCCGATCTGGTCGCCGCCCACGGGGAGGCCGTGCTGCCGATCGCACTCGACGTCACCGACCGGGACGCCGTCCAACGGGCTGTCGATGAGGCAGTCGAACACTTCGGGCGCCTCGACGTCGTGGTCAACAACGCCGGCTACGGCCTGTTCGGCATGGTCGAGGAGGTCAGCGAGCACCAGGCCCGCGCCCAGCTCGAGACCAACTTCTTCGGCGCGCTCTGGGTCACTCAGGCAGCGTTGCCCCACCTGCGCGCGGCTGGATCGGGGCACATCATCCAGGTGTCCTCGATCGGCGGGATCACCGCTTTCCCCGGTCTGGGGATGTACCACGCCTCGAAATGGGCGCTCGAGGGCCTGACCCAGTCGCTGGCGGCCGAGGTGGTCGACTTCGGCATCACGGTCACCCTGGTCGAGCCCACCGGCTACGGCACCGACTGGGCGGGCGCCTCTGCCGTGCGCACCGATCCGTTGCCGGACTACGAACCCGTGCGCGAGCGCGCCGCCGCTCGTCGCGCCGCCGCCATCGGTCGACGCGGCGACCCCACCGCCACCCGCGCGGCGATCCTGGCCATCGTGGACGCCGAGGCCCCGCCGTTGCGCATCTTCTTCGGTGACGGCCCACTCGCCACCGCGACCGCCGAGTACGCCTCACGTCTGGAGGTCTGGCAGGCCTGGGAATCGGTCTCGATTGCCGCCCACGGGAACCCCGCCTGATCGCACGTGCCATGATCACCGTTTGGACGCCTGATCCGGGACGAAAACCCGGCATTCTGGATTCCAGACCGTGATCATGGAACGACGGGTCACTGCACGGACCAGCCCCCGTCGGAGGGCAGCACGGCGCCGTTGATGTTGATGCCATCGTCACTGAGCAAGAAGGTGATCGAGGCGGCCAGGTGCTCGGCGGTGGCGATCGGCGGGATCAGGTTCAGGAACGGCCCGAGGCGCGCCAGACCGAACTCGGACGTCGCGGCAGGCATCGGGATACCCGTGGCCACCCCACCCGGCGCCACGGCGTTCACCCGGATGCCGGACGGCCCGTACATGAACGCGGCACTACGAGTCAGCCCGATCAGACCGTGCTTGGAGACGGTGTAGGCGGTGCCGGAGGCGTTGCCGCGCAACCCGGCCTCGGACGAGACGTTCACGATGGCACCCCGGCCGGCGGCGAGCATCGCCGGCACCACGGCCCGGGTCAGCTTGAAGGCACCGGTCAGGTTGATCGCGATCACCCGCTCCCAGATCTCGTCCGAGGTCAGGTGAGCGGGCGAGAAATCGTCGTTGATCCCGGCAACGTTCGCCAGCCCGTCGATCCGCTCCCCGGCGGCGGCCACGATGCGGTCGATGTCGTCCTGCCGCGTGACATCGGCTGCCACCGTGATGATCTCGGCACCATGGAAGGCCTTGGCCAGGGCCTCCAGCCGCTCGGCGGAGACGTCCACCGCGACCAGCCGGGCGCCTTCCCTGACCACGCGGGACGCCGTCGCGCGGCCGATGCCGGACCCCGCCCCGGTGACGATCACGGTGCGTCCCTCGAACCGGACGCCGGTGACCTGTTCGCCCCACTGCTCGGCGGGGTCGTCCTGGCTGGGCATGACCCCTCCGTTGGCCCGGGACACCAGCGAGTCGACCACCTCCTGCGGCAGCTGCCCCTGGCTCATGACCACGAGCTGCTGCAGCGGCAGCTGGCGCACCGGGGCGAGCCGGCTCTCGTCGAAGCCACCCTGGCCGAGCAACTCGCGGATCAGCGGGCCGCCCTCGGGGTGGTCCAGCCAGGTGCCGATCGAGCTGTTTGCCGTCAGCGGGGCGGTGGTCATGAGGTCGGGCTCCTCGACAGAAGGAATGGAGGTCGTGGCTGGGATCGTCGCAGACGCTGCGCCAGGCGCCACCGGGGCCAGCCCTGATCTGCGCATCACACCGGCCGATCGAGCGCCGATAGTCTTGACCCGCCATGGCCGCTGGAGGGAACCATCACGGGCTCGCCTCGGTGCGCCACGAGCCGCCGCGGACCTTCAAGCACCGGCGGGGACGGATCACGGCCGGGCAACGGGCGGCGCTCGATGCCCTGTGGCCGCGCTATGGCCTGGACCCCGGCCCCGGGCCGATCGATCCGGCGACGGTGTTCGGTCGCCACGCCCCGGTGGTGGTCGAGATCGGTTTCGGCATGGGCGAGGCCACCCTCACCCTGGCCGCCGCCGACCCCGAGCGCGACGTGATCGCCATCGACGTACACACCCCCGGTGCCGGGGCACTGCTGCGCGATCTGGACGCCGGGGGGCTGACCAACGTCCGCGTGATGGTGGCCGACGCCCAGTGGGTGCTGCGTGAGCTGCTGTCACCCGGATCGCTGCAGGAGATCCGGGTGTTCTTTCCCGACCCGTGGCCCAAGGGGCGCCACCACAAGCGCCGCCTCTTCTCGGCGCCCTTCGTTGCCCTGGCAGCCTCACGGCTGCGTCCCGGTGGCCGCCTGCACAGCGCCACCGACTGGGCCGACTACGCCGCCCAGATGGTGCAGGTGGTCGAGGCAGAACCGTTGTTGCACAACAGCTTCGGCGGTCCCGCACCCAGGCCGGCGTGGCGCCCCGTGACACGCTTCGAACAACAGGGGCTCGACAAGGGTCACGAGATCGTCGACGTGATCGCCGAGCGGATCTCAGGCGCGTGACCTCGTCGAGCCGGTGCGGCGCAGCCACCACAGCCCGATCACGGGCAGCACCAGGGGCACGAACAGGTACCCACGGCCGAATTCCGACCAGACCGTGGCCTGCGGAAAGTCCTCTGGCACCAGCAGGCTGAAGGCGCCGATCACCAGGACGCCGACCAACTCGATGCCCACCGCCACCCACGCCACCCGGCGCGCTCCGCGCCAGCTGCCACCCAGGGCGAAGGTGGCGATCACGTAGACCACCGCCGAGAACCCCGAGAGCAGATAGGCGATGGGGGCCTCGTCGAAGCGGGTGCTCAGCTGGACGGCGGCCCGCGCGCTGGCGCCCAGAGCGAGGATTCCGTACAACGTCACCAGGATGCGGCCCGCGCCGGACGCCGTGGACGACGGCGCGGCGGGGGCGGACGGCGTGGAGCGCTCAGCCACCGTAGGCCCACATCATGTTCAGCCGGGCCGCCATCGCCATCACGGTGAAGCCACCCAGCGCGACCACGGCCGGCGTCCATCGGGTGCGCTCGGCCCAGCCCCACAGCACCGCAGCGGGCAGCACCAGGACGATCCCCAGCAGGTACCCGATGACGGTGACCCGCGAGGCGACCTCGTGGCCACGGGCCAGCCCCACCGTGGCGAACACCACCTGAGCCAGAACGGCCACCTCGAGCAGCAGGGACAGGCCGAGCAACAGCCCGGCCTGCATCCGATCCCGGGCCGCCATGATCAGGCCGATCACGGTCAGGGCGAGGCCACCGCCGACCTCGGCCCAGAGCAATGCAGAGTGCACCTGGCTACCTTGCCACGACATCAGCCGACCGCACCGAGCCATCGCACGTGGGTCAGCTCGGGTCGGCGGTGACCTCGAGCACGAAGTCCGTGACCGTCGTCCGGGCCGAGCGTGAGCGCCAGAGCACGTGGTGGCCGATGCCGGGCAGCTCACGGCGCACCAGATCCACTCCGAGCGCGCGGGCCCGCTCCGCGTACGCGCGGGACAGCTCGGGGCGGGCCTCACTGCGGTCCCTGCTGCCGTGCAGAATGAGTGCCCGGCGACCCTGCAGCCCGTCGACGGGGTCGCCGCCCGGCAGCCAGGGAGCGATGGCGACCACGGCGGTGACGGTTTGCGCCGCCCGCCGCCCACACGGCCGCCCGGCCGCCCATCGAGTACCCCACCAGGATCACCGGAACCGGACCGTGCCGATCGGCCAGCCGGGTCAATGCCCATCGGGTGTCGACCACCGGATCGGCTCGGGCGCCGTTCCAGCCCCGATTCCGGTAACGCAGCAGATGGACGGCGAGACCCCGGTCGGCGCCCCGGTCGGCGAGGGTGCGCCCCAGGCCGCGCAGTTCCAGGTCCAGCAGCGGGCAGTAGCGGCCGTGTCCGGTCGCGTATCCACCGGGCAGCACCAGCGCTGCGCAGCTCGCACCGACCTGGTCAGCGCTGCGGGCCGTCCAGGTGGTCAACTGCGGCACCCGCTCCATGCAGGCTCTCGTCGGCGTCCGGCCGGTGCTTCATGAGCGGTGCACCCCGCTCGGGTCCGAAACCTGGGTGCGGCCTGCGCAGGACACGGTGGACGGCGTAGGGCGCGAGCAGGCCGGTCGAGGCCGCCAGCAGCCACCAGAACGAGACCGGGCCGATGCGCTGGATGGCCACCCCACCCACCACCGGTCCGATCACCGATCCGATCCCGTAGGACATCACCAGGACGGCGCTGGCCGGCACCCGCAACTGTGGGTCGATCTCGTCGTTGACGTGGCTGATCGCCAAGGAGTACAGCGGGAACGACAGCGCCGTGAACGCCCCGAACACGACCAGCACGGCCACCGAGTCCGCCCGGACGAACGCGCCCGCCACCGCCACCGCCGTGGCGGCCAGGGAGATCACCAGGATCACCCGCCGCCGGGACAGCCGGTCCGAGGCGGCACCCACCGGCCACTGCAGCACCACGCCACCGATCATGGCCACGGCCATGAGCACCGCGATCCGGTCGACACTGAAACCGGAGACCACGCCATAGGTCGGCCCGATGCCCATCGCGAGGCTGACCCCGATCCCACTGACGATCGAGGTCGCCGGCCCCAGCGGGGCGACTCGGAGCACCTCACGGACCGGGGGCCGAGCCATCGGCGGCGGCAGGGCAGGAGCTGGAGAACGACTGAGCGACAACGGGATCAGCGACAGCGACATCAGAGCCGAACCGATCGCGAACGGCAGGGCACTCGTGGCTCCGGTCGCGGAGAACACCCACTGCCCCACGGCCACGCCGACGTTGGCCGTCACCAGGTAGACCGCGAGGAGCCTGCCGCGGGTCTGATTGGTCGACACCGCGCTGAGCCAGCTCTCGGCCACGATGTACATGCCCGAGATACACAGGCCGAACCCGAGCCGGGTCGTCACCCAGGTCGGCGCATTGACCGCGAACGGGAACACCAGCACCGACACGGCGGCGGCCGAGGCGAGCGCGGCATACACCCTGATGTGCCCGACGGAGGCGACCAGTCGCGGCACCAGGAAGGCGCCGACCAGGAATCCGAGGTAGTGCACCGACCCCGCCAGACCCACCACCGGGGCCGAGAACTCCTCCGTGCCCCGCACGCCGAGCACGGAGGCGACCAGACCGAAACCGACCATCAAGGTGGTCACGGACACCAGGACGGCCTGTGCGCCGGCCGATCTCTCGGTGCCCGATCCACTCGTCATGCCGCTGATTGTGCAGCCCGAGCCACCCCGGTTCGGGCTTTCCCATGGTTGTGGGCGCCGGGTCGCGCGGGACGCGACACCGTCTGATGTGGGTGGCGGCGGTGGCGACCTGCCTGACGCTGGCGGCCAGCGGATCGGGTGGCTCCACCGCGACTCCTCCGGCTGGTGGGGTGTGCAGGAGTTCGGCGCCGGGGGGCTGAGCCACCCGGACCCGGCACCTCACTCGTCCAGCGGGTCATGACGGGAGCCGGTGGGCCGACCGGACCACCGTGCGCATCTCGCTGCGGTCCACGACGGCTGCCGTTCTGGCGATCCTCGGCATGGCCCTGGTTCCGGCCCCCTCCGCCACGGCGGACGGCACCGAGATGCCAGCGGGTACCTGGCCGACCTGTGACGCCCCGACCGACGTGTTCTGCCTGGAGAGCGCCACCGTCACCCCGGTGGGCGGCGAGAGCGTGCCGGTCGCGGCTCACGGCCTGACCGGCTCGGCGTCCTTCACCGGGGCGTTCAACTGGGGCGTGTCAGGGCTGGACGACCCCGACCTGCCCACGGCGGTACGGGACGGTGAGTTCACCCTGGTCATCAGGGTGAACCAGTTCCTGCCGCAGTACAGCCTGGCCATCGCCCGCGACGTCCGGGTCACCCGGGTCGTGAACGGCGACGGCACCGTGACCATGACCGCTGTCGGGCACGCCGTCCACCGCGACTGGGTCACCGGTGACGCGCTCCCGGCCTGCGTGGCGGGCACCGACTGCGGCGACGAGAACACCACCGCCGATGCGCTCGGCACCGGCTGGGTGTTCATGGGCTACAGCCAGGAGCTCGGCTCCTGGGGCCCGGAATACGCTGCGCTGGACGGGATGTCGATCGCCACCGATGCCGAGGCCCGGCCGACCTTCATCCTGATCGGCACCTACCCCGAGCTCTACTGGTCGATGCCGGTGCTCGGTAATCCGCACCTGGACGTGAACGGCAACCCGGTGCGCGGCTCGTTCCACGCCTGGCTGCCGTCGACGTTCTTCACCGCGGCAGGCACCGACGTGACCAGTGCCCTCGCCACCGGTTTCGACGTGACCAGCAGCTCGGCCGGGGTGGCCGTGAACATTCCCGCGACGCTGTCCGAGCAGGACGGTGGCGTGGCGATCGACGTGCCCGATCTGCCGTACTCGGTGCACTCCGTGACGGTGGCGAACCGCGCGTCGCAAGCACCGGACGGCACGCCCCCGGGCGCACCGACCGGCGTGACCGCCTCGCTGACCGGCGCCGCCGCCACCGTGCGATGGACGGCGCCCGCGGACCACGGGGGACTCACCCTCGGCACCTCCACTGCGCGACTGTTCACCGCGTCGTCCGGGGGGTCGGTCGTGGGGTCGTGCACGTCGTCCGGTACCTCGTGCACGGTCACGGGACTGACCCCCGGCGCCAGGTACTACGTGGCCGCGACGGCCTCGAACGCGCTCGGCGAGGGCGTGGCGAGTGCCCGGGTGGCCGTGGCTGCGGTGGCCGCGCCGGGGGCACCGCGTGCGGTCACCGTGACGCCCGGCGCCGGGCGGCTCACCGCTGCCTGGACGGCACCGGCCTCGGACGGCGGCAGCGCCCTCACCGGGTACACCGCCCGGGCGTGGAACGCGGCCTCCGGAGGGTCCACCGTCCGGCAGTGCAGCTCGACGGCGACGGCCCGGACCTGCGCGATCACCGGCCTGACCAACGGGGTCACGTACTACGTCGACGTGGTGGCCTCGAACGCCGCCGGCACCGGCACCCCCAGCGCACCCCGGCTGGCCAAGAGTCCGCGCACCGTGGCCTCGGCGCCGCGGTCGGTGGTGGCCACCTCGCGTTCGCGCACGGTGACGCTGACCTGGGCGGCGCCGGCATCGATCGGTGGCAGCGCAGTCACCGCGTACACCGGCTCGCTCTACGCGAGCTCGAAGGGTGGCAGCCCGGCCGTGCGGTGCACCGCCATCGGATCGCGCCGCACCTGCACGACAGCCGCCCTCACGGTCGGTCGGGTGTACTACGCCTCGGTGGTGGCGACGAATGCCGCCGGAGCCTCGGTGCCCTCGGCGCGGGTGCGCGTCGTGGTGCGGCGATAGCACCTCCCTGCGCGCCTCCGGCGGGACGTGGCACCATGCCAGGGGTGAGCACCCCGTCGCAGCAGCAGCGACTGCGTGATCTGGAGCGGCTGCGCGCCGTCCGGGATCGCATCGATCGCGACTACGCCCAGCCGTTGGACGTCGAGGCGCTCGCCCGCGGTGCGCACGTGTCGGCCGGGCACCTGAGTCGCGAGTTCCGGCTCGCGTTCGGTGAGTCGCCGTACTCCTACCTGATGACCCGGCGCATCGAGCGTGCCATGGCCCTGCTGCGCCGCGGCGACCTGAGCGTCACCGAGGTCTGCTTCGCGGTCGGCTGCTCGTCATTGGGCACCTTCAGCACCCGCTTCACCGAGCTGGTCGGGGTGCCGCCCAGCACCTACCGACGCCAGGCCATCGGCGAGGGCGAGATGCCGTCGTGCGTGGCGAAACAGGTCACCAGACCGATCAGGAATCGAGAAGCGCGCCGGCGTGAACCCCACCTAGCGTGAACGGCATGACGCTGACTCTTCACACCACGTTCCTGCCCCACACCGACGCCGACGCCTCGCTGGCGTTCTACCGCGACACCCTCGGTTTCGAGGTGCGCAACGACGTGGGCTACGGCGACATGCGCTGGATCACCGTCGGCGCACCCGACCAGCCCGGCACCTGCATCGTGCTGGAGCCGCCCGCCGCCGACCCGAGCACGACGGACGACGAGCGCCGCATCATCACCGAGATGATGGCCAAGGGCACCTACGCCCGGATCATCCTGGCCACCAAGGACCTCGACGCCACCTTCGAGCGGTTGCAGGCCACCGGCGCGGACGTCGTCCAGGAGCCGACGGTGCAGCCGTACGGCGTACGTGACTGCGCCTTCCGCGACCCGGCGGGCAACCTGATCCGCATCAACGAGGTGGCCTGAGGCCTCGGGCACGAGCCAAGGTCGCCGGTTCGTGCCGTTGTTCTCTGGCAACCCCGAGCCGCGCCGGTGAGGCTGGAGGTAGCTCGAGGAGGACATCATGACGACCTCGACGCCCGTGGGCAGCGCTCCTCCTGCACCGCGTCCGCGGCGCCCTCGCGTACGGACCAGGCTGACGATCGCGACAGCCGTCGTCGTGGCGCTGACTGCCGCGGGCCTCACCGTGCTCCATCGAGACGACGGTGGGACGACGCTCGACCACGACGCCTCCGTCTCGCCGACCGGTGCGTCGTCCGGGGTGGCCTCGACACCCGCCCCCGCACCGAGCTCGGGGACGACGCCGAGCGCGGCGTTCCGCTTCCAGCCGGTCTGGCCGTTCGCCTCGGTGGCCGACGCCGTCGCCTGGCAGGCGCAGGCCCGGACCAACGGCAGCCAGTCGTGGCGACTCGACCCGGCCGAGGTGGCGGTGGCCTTCGCGTCGCAGCACCTGGCGTACGCGGAGGTGAACCGGGTGACCAGCCGCGAGGTGACCTCGGAGGAGGCCTGGATCGGGGTGGCCGCCAGCCCACCCGAGGGCCGTGCCGTGAGCGCCGCCGTCCTCCATCTGGCCCGGATCGGGCAGGGGGCGCTGAACGAACGCCCCTGGGAGGTCGTGGGGAGCCGCGACACCCTGCTCACGCTGACGGCACCGCGCTACGGCGCCACCGTCGGGACCACGCTGGTGGCCGGCGGCCGGATCACCGGGGTGGATGAATCCCTGGTGGTCCAGGTGCGTGACCGAGACGGTGCACTCCTGGCTCGCAGCCGGAGCATCTCGGTCGGCGGGCAGCGGACGCCGTGGCAGGTCCCGCTGGTGCTGCCTGCCACCACGGCCGGCGTGGTCACCATCGCCGTCTCCACCGGAGGCCACCTCACCGAGGTGGAGAAGTTCGCCATCACCGCGGTGGTGGTCCACCCCGGAGCGATCACCTTTGCCACTGCCTCGGCAGCACTGGCGGCGGCGACCACCGGGGGCAGCTACGTGGGTGACTGCGACCGCCTCGGATCGCTTGCCGGAGTGCGGAATCCGGTGTGTTCTCGGTTCGTGACCTCGGCCGACGGGCGTTCCCTCTATCGCCTGGGCTTCGTGAACACCGATGCCGGCTGCTTCGTCGTCCTCGGCGCGCAGGGCGCACGGTGGATCCTCATCGAACCCGCGCTGGACGGTGCCCACGTGCCCCCGACCCTCGGCGGGCCCATCGCCGAACCGTGATGCCGATGTCGGCTGTCACGCCACCGGAGACCTCGGCCCCCACAACCGGCGGGCCGGCCCTCGGTAGCGTTCGACTCGTGGGTGACCGATCGAGACAGAAGCCGGCAGCGAGAGCATTCCGCCACCTGAACCGCCTGATGGTGGAGTGCTGGCGGTGTGGCCTGGGCCGCTGGATCAACGCCTGGCCAGCCGGCTCCGGCCGGATCCTGGTCATCGGTCACCTCGGACGCCGCAGCGGGATGCCGCGATGGACGCCGTTGAACTACGCCCGCATCGACGGTGACGTCCACTGCGTCGCGGGCTTCGGCGCCGGATCGGACTGGTATCGCAACGTGATCGCCCACCCGCAGGTGGAGGTGTGGTTACCGGACCAGCGGTGGATCGGTCACGCCGAGGATGTCAGCGACCACCCGCAGCGAGTACGCCTGATCCGGGAGGTGTTGATCGCCAGCGGGTTCGCCGCTCGCCTGGCCGGTGTCGACCCCCGGCACCTGGACGACGTCGCCCTGGACGCCGTCAGCAGCAGCTACCGGGTGCTGCGGCTGCGCCCGGTTCCCGGCGACCAGCTCCTGCCCGAGCATCCCCGCCCTGGGGACCATGCCTGGCACGGCGCCGTCGCGGTGGGCGCGGCGGCGCTCGTCATCCTGGGCACCCGGCGATACGGGATTCCACGCAACCAGACCTTCGACCCGGTGCATTTTCGACGACGATGCCCGGATGGAGAATGGCGGCGGATTCAGTTGTAGGGGCAGCGGTTCGACGTCGACGTCACCACCGCTCACAGGGGCGAGTTGCCGACGTTCACACGCCGAGTCCCTGCGAGCGAGGACCTCGGTCCAGCGCGCCCGCGGTGCCTGCGGCGTAGCGTCCCTGTCGTCGATTGGGGGTCGCTCCCATGACGAGTCGAGGCACGTGCGAGACGCCGCCGGACGAGGCGAGCACGTCGGTAACCGTGTCACGGTCGCGGCTGGCTGGATCCCTGCGCGAAGCGCGACGCACGGCGATCGCGATCCGCTGCCTGGTGGCAGCGCAAGCGGTCGGGCTGCTGTTGTGGTGGCTGTTCATCGCGCGGCGGTTCCCCCCGGCCTACTGGACCCATGGCGCATGGCGGGTGTTCTTCGCCGACGACACCCGGGTCGCTCTCGTCCTGGTCGGTATCCCGGCAGTCGTCACCGGCGTCCTGCTCGTCACGCAGGTGGAACGAGCTGCAGAACAACGCCTCTCGGCAGGCCTGAACGCGACCACCGGTCTTCGCTCGCGCCTGCCCTACCTCGTGCTCGGTCTGTTCATCGCCTCGGGGATCAGCGTCCTGGCGATGATCCTCCACCGCAGTGCCCTCGCCGCACGCGCCGAAGTGATCGTCATCCTGGTCGAGATCCTCGCGTCGTTGCTACTGGCCTCCGGCGAGGCGTTCCGTGGACAGTTGCCGGAGAATCCGGTGGCGTCGGATCCGCCCGTGGTGACGCAACCCTCCTGTCCCGAGCGCGTCGTGGCTTTCTCGGGTGGCGGGATCCGTGCTGCGTCGTTCGCCCTCGGGGCCTGGAACGCGCTCCAGCGCGAGGCGTCCCAGCCTCGAGAGACACCGGGACCGCCGATCGTGGCCCTCAGCGGCGGAAGCTACATGGCTGCCGCAATCGCTCTCGTTCGACGATTCCAGGTGCTCCGGCATGAGCGGGAAACGATCGTCCGGCAACGCCCGACGCCCCTGGACTGGCGCGAGGTGTTCGTGGACGGGACTCCCGAGTTGTCCCGCTTGCGACGGCACACCCGTGACCTCGTGGAGCCACGCCGCTACTTCTTCGGAGGTGTGTTGACCCTGTTGTCAGGCGCCGCGCTCAACGTGATCATGGTCCTGGGAGCACTCCGCTTCGCGAGCTGGTCCCTGAGCTGGCTCTATGCCACGGCCGGCATCCTCGTGGTCGAGGACTCCGTCACCGGACTCGGCACCGACCGCGATCTGCGCCTGCATCTGGTTCAGTGGCCGTCGTCCCTGCATCCGGACACGACCTGGTGGGTGGTCTCGTTCCCCGTGGTGCTCGGACTGTTCCTGGTGGTTGTCCTGAGCCTCGGCGTGTGGCTCTCTCAGGGCGTCCGGGACACACGGCGGCCCGTGGGCATCGTCGGCCGACGACTGCCCGCTGTCCGCGCCGTGGCCGTGGCCGGCCTGCTCGGACTGCTCGGCGTCCTGGTTCTGGTGCCATCGCTGCTCTTCGGGCTCTCGTGGTCGGCGCTCTCCGGCGCCCCGACCCAGACCACGGCGAGCGCCCTGCGGGAGCTCGGGTTCACCACCCGAGACCTGTGCGAGACCCGTGCTCGCAGGGAGCTCTCGGCAGCCCTGGCGGCAGCGGAACTCCAGGCACGCGCCAACCCGGGCCTTCGCCAGACCCTCGTCGCCGGAGCCTGCGGTACCTCGTCATCCATGAGTCGGACCTTCCCGGAGAACGACTCCGAAGCGCTGTCCCCTACCGCACGGGACCGGCTCATCCTCGATGCCGCCGCCGCCCAGGCCCACGGACCGGGCGCGACCGGAGCCGGCCAGACGGCCGTGGTGACGGCCGTGGTGTCCCTCATCGGCGTGGCGATGCGCCGCGCAGGGGCGGGGACGACCACGGTGAACCAGTCGGGTTGGCGAGCCCGCGCCCGCCGCGTGTTTCTCGCCTGGCTACCGCTGACGGCAGCGGCCCTGATACTGCTCTGGCTGTTCCTGTCCTGGACGTACCACCTCACGGTGGACGGCAATGCCCGGGCCGGTACGACGCAAGGCCTCCTGCCCTTCGCCGCTGTGATGGTCGCGGTCTGGTCGAGCGCCAATCTGACGTCGCTGCACCCCTATTACCGTTGGCGGCTGTCCAGCGCGTTCGCCATGGCCAGGTCTGACGGGGTCGACGACACCAGCGATGGGGCACCTGACACTCCCGAGCGCGGCCCTGGATCGGCCGTCGAGCTGCCGGACGGCCAGACCTGCTCCTTCTCGTCACTGGGCACGATTCCGCTTCACGTCGTCACCACCGCCAACGTGCGGGCGTATGACGAGGCCCCGACCCGGCGGTGCGGCTTCCCCATCGTGTTCTCGTCGCAGAGCATCCGCATGATCGCCGCGGACCGGACCCTGGTTCGCCCGACTCAGGACTACGACGAAGGGGCGGGGCTGGGCCAGGTGAGCGTGATGTCGGTCGTCGCGATGTCAGGCGCCGCCGTGAGCCCGATGGCGGGACGGTTCGCGGCGACGGTCGCGCCGTATCGCATCCTGCTGACGTTGTTCAACGTACGCGTCGGGTGCTGGGTCGCGAACCCGATGTGGATCGGCAGTCCACCCCCCAGGCCGACGTCGCTGGGCAGCTGGCTCCGACGGTGGCCGCACTCGCCCTGGCTCATCGGCAGGCCGGGGGCGGCACAGGTTGCCACGGAGGCCTTCGGGCAATCCCGAACCGACGATCGATGGCTCTATCTCAGCGACGGCGGGCACCTCGACAACACCGGCGTGGTCGAGGCGGTGCGCTTGCTCCAGCGACCAGACGGCACCACATCGGGCTTCGTCCTGGCAGCGGACGCCAGCAATGACATGTCGGGTTCCTGGTCGGCCGTGGGCGATGCCCTCTCCGTGCTCAGATCCGATCTGGGTGTCGAGCTCCACCTCCATTACGGCCAAGGCGTGACCGGAGTCGGCGCGCCCGTCACCGGTGGCGGGGTCACGCCGCGGAGCCCCTGGTTCCGCCGAACCGACGCGGCCGTGGCGCCCGACGCGAAGCCGACTGCGAAGGAGCCGCAATTCGCCCGCCTCTACCGTGGACGAGGTCGGGCGTCCGGCCTGACGCTCCTCGTCGTCAAGGCGGTTCGGCCGGATTCACTCGACCGACTACCCGAGCCGGTCCGCTCGTTCGCCCTTGTCCACCAAGATTTCCCCCGCGCCTCGACGACCCGGCAGGACTTCGGCGATCTGGAGTTCGAGGCCTACCGCGCCCTCGGCGAGTGGTACACCGCTGCGGCGCTGTTCGAACTCGCGAGCCAGCCGGATGCGTGAGGGGTCCTGGTCGGCCTGGGATTGCCCCGTACTTCGCCGGCCTCGGGGCGTGACGTGAGTTCTTCCGGTGAGCTCCCGGGACCCGGCCGCTGCGAGGCACCTGCGGTGCACCCGAGGTTTGCGTCGGCGTCCTGAGGGAAACCCGGCGCCATGGCTGTGTTCTCATCACTCGACCGCATCGCCTCACTGCCGTGGCTGGACTCCGCCCTGGGCCGGGCCGAGGCGCCGTTGCACCGCCTTCCGATGCCGATTCGCGATGCCCTGCACGGCATCTGGCTCGGGCACCCGCTGCACCCGGCGCTGGCCCAGACCCCGATCGGGTTCTGGACCAGCGCGGCGCTGCTCGACGTCCTCGGGGGCTTGACGCCGCCAGGCCCGGCCAGAGACCAGCTCGAGAAGACGGCCGGAACGCTGATCGCGGCCGGACTGATCAGCGCTCCGCTGGCCGCGGCGTCCGGGTTGACCGACTGGTCACAGCTGGACCGGCCGCGACAGCGGATCGGCGTCGTCCACGCGGCGCTCAACTCCGCCGGGGTCGCCTTGGTCGCAGCGTCCGTGATCGAGCGTCGTCGAGGCCGATCGGGTCGTGCGCGATGGTTGAGCGTGGCCGGGGCGGGTGTCACCGGGCTCGCGGCCGGGGTGGGCGGACACCTCAGCTATCGGCACGCCGCCGGGGTCAACCACGCGCCCGACGTACCGGCCGACATCCCGGCGCTGCCCGAACGCCTCGTCGAGGGCGCCGGTGATCCACCGGACGGCTCCCTCGACGGCCGGCCGGACTGGACGGCGGTGACCGGGCTGGACGAGCTGTCCGACTCGAGGCCGGCGCTCGGCATGCTCGGCGACGTCCCGGTGGTCGTGGTGCTCCGAGGCGATCAGGTGCACGTCCTGGCTCACACCTGCAGCCACCTGGGAGGGCCGTTGTCGCAGGGAGAGGTCGTCGACGACTGCATCGTCTGTCCTTGGCACGGCAGCGCCTTCCGGTTGACGGACGGCAGCGTGCGCCATGGCCCGGCCACGGCGCCACAGCCCACCTTCCAGGCCCGGCTGTCGGACGACGGCAGTGTCCAGGCCCGCCTGTTGAGCCTGATCCCCTGAACCCGGGCACCCCTGCCAGCATGGGTTCGTGAGCCGGACACCGCTGCGCGCCTCGCGAGGTCACCTGCTCGCCTACCGACGCACCGTGCAGGAGCTGGACGAGCGGCTGCCCTGGAGCGCTGCCTCGCTGCGTCGGGCCGCCTGGGCCGGGCTGCAGGACAGCATGCCGCGTGCCGCGCTGCTCTCGATCCATGCCCGAGTGGCCCAGACCCTGCCCACCGCGCTCGACGACGCCTCGCTGATGCAGGTGTGGGGGCCACGGTTCAACGTCTACGTGATCGCCGCTCAGGACGTGGCGCCGTTCACCCTGGGCCGGCACCCGGACGACGCGCGTGGCCGCCGCCGCGCGGAAGAGCTGGCCGACGCGGTCACCCGGGTGCTCGCCGGGCGCGAGCTGGCCTATGGCGAGGTCTCCGCGACGCTCGGCATCGGGAATGCGATCCGATACGCCACCACCACGGGACGGCTGGCGATCCGCTGGCACGGCGCCCGCGCCCCGATGGTCCGTGCCATCGAGCCGCCACAGGTCGAGCCCGACCAGGCACGCCGCGACCTGGCACGGCGCTACCTGCACGTCTACGGCCCCACGGACGCCGAGACCTTCGCGCAGTGGGCCGGCATCTCGGCACGCGAGGCCCAGGCGGCCTTCGCCGGACTCGACCGCGAACTACTGGCCGTCCACACGCCCCTGGGCGAGCGCTTCCTACTGGACGAGGACGAGCCCACGCTCCGCGCCGCGGCCGACCTGGCCGCCTCGACCCTCGCGGCGGCGTCCGCGCGGTTGCTGCCGAGCGGGGACGCGTACTACCTGGCGCAGGGCAGCGACCGCGAACTGCTCGTACCCGAGGCCGAGCATCGGGCTCGGCTGTGGACCTCGCGCGTCTGGCCCGGCGCCGTCCTGGTGTCGGGTGAGATCGTCGGCACCTGGCGTCGCGCCGACCGGATCGCGGCCATCGAGACGTGGCGGCCACTCGACGGCGCCGAGCGGGAGGCGGTCGAGCACGAGGCGGTCTCGCTTCCGTTACCCGGGTCGGGCGGAGCGATCACCGTTCGCTGGGCCGACTGACCCAGAGCCGCTCGGCTACCGCTCCTGATGCGCCGACACCGACCTGAGGTCGATCGTGATCGGCGAGGCCGGCTCCTCCTCCAGCACCTCGAGCGAGCCGAAGGGTGCGGTGCGTGCCGATCGGGTCACCTGCTGCAGGAGCCGCGGGCCGAGCTGCCCGGCGACGTCCGCCTCGGCGCGGGTGATGACCTCGACGCTCAGGGGATGACCGATCGCCAGACCTCGGGCCCGCCGCCAGATGCGACCGATCGCCACCAGCCGAGCCCCCGCGACGACCTCACCGGCCTGCGACAGCGCGGCGCCCAGCAGGCTCGCGATGTCCGGCAGGGCCAAGGGTTGCGACAGCTGGCTGTTGACCCGCGCGGCCCGGCGGAGCACCGCCACGGCTCGGGCCGGGTCGCCGAACACCAAGGCGAGCACCCCGACGATGACCAGGACGTCACCGAGCGCCGGGCTCGGACCGGTCTGCTCGGCCGCCGTCAGCGCCTGCCCGGCGAGGTCGGCGGCCCGATCGTGCTCGCCGTCCGCATACGCCAGCAGCGCCAGCTGGGCCGTCGTCGTCGCCAGGTGCCCCAGGCTGCGCTCGGCCCGAGCCCGCGCCTGGAACTGCTCGATCAGTGCCCGCCCCTCGCCCACCGCGCCGAGGTGGGCCAGCACCTCACCGCGCTCGTTGTCGATCAGCGGCACGAGCTGGTCGGCACCGGCCCGGACGGCCAGCCCTCGCGCGGTGTCGAAGTGCTCCAGGGCCAGCGCGTGCTCGCCGCCGTAGCGATGCACGAGGCCCCGATTCATCAAGGCCCGCGCCAGCAGGAGGTCATCACCGACCTCCAGGGCACGAGCATGCGCGGCGTCGAAGGACGCCTGTGCCCGCGGCAGGTCCCCCGAGACGAACGCCAGACTGCCCGCCGACAGGTGCAGCGTCGCGCGGGTGCGCGCCGGGACGTCGCCGGCCTCGGCCAGCGCGAGCCAGCGGTCGGCATCACCCAACGCACCGGAGAAGTACCAGTAGTCGAGCAGGACGACGACGAGCCGGGCCAGCCGCTCGCTGTCACCCTCGGCGTGCAGCCGCCCGAGCACCACGGCGAAGTTGGCCGTCTCGGCGCCCAGAGCGGACCGGGTCTCGACGTCCAGATTCACCCGGAACTGCGGCCCCAGGCGCTCGGCGAGCTCGAGGTAGTACGCGCTGTGGGCCGCGCGAGCACGCTCGGCCGCCCCCTCGGGCAGGTGGGTCAGCATCTCGGCCGCGTACTCGCGGACCAGTTCCAGCATCCATGATCGCCCGCTGCCGTCGGCCACCACGAGGCTGCGATCGACCAGCCGGGCGAGCACGTCGAGCACCTGCGTGCCCTCGTGCAGTGGGGTACAGACCGCCTCGGCGGCCTCCAGGGTCCAGCCTCCGACGAAGACCGAGAGCTCGGCGAAGACGGCGCGTTCGGCCGTATCCAGCAGGGTGATGCTCCAGTCGAGGGCCGCGCGGATGCTGCGATGTCGATCCGGCAGGGTCCGTGGTCCGCCACCGAGCAGTCCGAGCCGTCCGCTCTCGCGGCGCACCAGCACCGCCGGGGGCATCAGCCGCACTCGGGCGGCGGCCAACTCGAGCGCCAGCGGCAGGCCGTCGAGCATCCGGCAGACGGCTGCCACGTCGGCCGCGTTCTGCTCGGTCACCTCGAACTCGGGCATGGCCGCTCGCGCCCGATCCCGGAACAACCGGACGGCGTCGCTGTCGAGCACCTCCTCGCAGGTCGAGGCCGTCGCGGATGGCACCGGGAGCGGGCCGATCGGGATCAGGTACTCCGCCGGCAGCCCGACCGGGGAGCGACTGGTGCACAGGACGGTCAGCTCCGGCAATCGAGCGATCAACTCGTCCAGGCCGGCCAGCCCCTGGTGGTCGGTGCCCGGCCGGTCGATCAGCTGCTCCAGGTTGTCCAGCACCAGCAGGAGTCGCCGCCCGCCGAGTGCCCGGGTCGCGACGTCGAGCGCCGGCTCGCTCGCCCAGGCGGGCGCGGCACCGGCCACACGGCAGATCTCCGGCACCACCGAGGCGGGGTCCTCGGTGCCCGCGAGCGCGACGACGAACACGTCGTCCGGCCACTGGGTCGCGACCTCCATGGCCAGCCGGGTCTTGCCCGCACCGCCCGGCCCGAGCAGGGTGATCACTCGCACGGCCGGATCGGTGAGGTGTGCCCGGACGCGAGCGAGGTCGGCTGCCCGGCCCACCAGGGGCCTGCCGGGTCGGATCGGCGGTCGGGACGAGGGCACCGCTGGTGGCGGCTGCGGGGCGGGCTCGGCGCCGGTCGAGGTCTCGGGCAGCGACACCTCTTGCCGCAGAACGGATTCGTGCATCCGGCGCAAATCGGTGCCGGGGTCGATCCCCAGCTCGTCGGCCAGGCGCCGAGCGGCCGCGGCGTAGGCGGCCAGGGCATCGGCCTGACGTCCCGCCCGGAAGAGGGCGGTCATCTGCAGCACCACCAACTGTTCGTCCAGCGGGTGCCGGCGGACCAGTTCCTCGAGCTCCGAGATCAGCGCATGGTGGTGGCCGAGATCCAACCCGGCCCGCACCAGGGCGGTTCTGACCGCCAGCCGACCGGCCTCCAGCCCCGCCCGCAGACCCTGTCCCGCCGCGCCGAGGTCGGGCAGCGCCTCACCACGCCACAGCGCCAGCGCCTGCCCGAGTACCTCTCGGGCCGCCTCGGCACGACCTTCGCGCAGTAGGGCATGCCCGGTGTCCGCCAGCCGCCGGAACCGGACGGCGTCGACGGCGGCCTCCGGCAGGTCCAGCACGTAACCCCCCGGACCCGCGCGCAGCGCCCGCCCGCCATCACCCAGCGCCTTGCGCAGCCGTGAGACATAGACCTGGACGGCGTTGCGTGCGCCGTCCGGCTCGTCGCCGTCCCACAGCACGTCGATCAACCGGTCCAGGGCGACCACGGCGCCGACCTCCAGGGCCAGCACCGCCAGCAACGCCCGGGGGCGAGGCCCGCCGAGCTCGGCCCGGAGGGCATCGACGTCCACCTCGAGCGGTCCGAGCAGGCGGACGTCGACCCGGGCCTCGGATCCCGGCGCCTGGCCACCGCGGGGCGTCACGGCACGGAAGATACGTGATCGCCCGAGCGGCTGCGGCCGTTCGGCGCGCCCGCACTCGACCGGACGCCTCGACGGCACTGTCAGTGGACTGTCAGCGCGCTGTATGGGCGGGGCGAGAGGTTCTTCTCAGCAGCACGGACCGGGACGGACTGAACGACCAGGACAGGCCGACCAGATCCATCCCCACCACGGACGTCAGGACCTCGAAGGGAGCCGGCCATGCGTTCCATCACCATCAAGCAGGGCAGCCGCTGGGGCTGACCTCACGCGCAGGTGCCCGCGTGGGCCGACGCGGATGCCGGGCCAGGCCCGGGGGATCTCGAGGGGGATCTCCCGGGCCTCTCGGCGTTCCGCCGCGCGACACCCCACCCAACCCGCTCATGCTCCGCGGGTGACCGCTCATGCTCCGTGGATGACGTGATGACAGCGTTGTCAGACCGTCATCACGCGTCACCTGCGGAGCATGACGCGGTTTGTTGGGGTGGGCACCACCATCGTCCCGGCGACGAGGTCGTGCAGCGCCCGGTGGTCGATGGTGCGCCAAGCCGTCAACACCGTGGTCACGGCCAGCGCCACCCCGGCCACGTACGCCACCGCCGTCAGCGCGGCGTCGTCGACCTCGAGCACCATACGGACGACGGCCACGTGGGCGAGTTGCCACGGCAGCAGCTTCACGGCGTTGCGCACGGCACACCGTGCCACCCCCGGTCGTCTGCCGGTGACGGTGATGACCTGCAGGCGGCGACACCGTTTGCCCCAGGTGGCCTGGACGGCGCTCTCGGACACGGTGAGATAGGCCCAGGTCGGAGCCACGCTCGCTGCCAGGACGACGGCATCGGTCTGCCCGACCGACAGGGCCGCCGGGCCATGAAACGTCAAGGCCACGAGGCCTCCGACCGCCAGGATGCCCAACACCACCAGGTAGTCCCACAGCGAGGCGAGAACACGGTCCCCCAACCGAGCCGCGGTGGGCCGGGCGCCGTCCTGCCTCATGACGCGGATCCTGCCAGTCGGGCGCCGCCTCGCGTCGGAACGGCTCGAGCCGCCAGCACCGCATCAGCCTGGCGTGATGTCACCTCGGTAGGCGCCGTCCTCGGTGCCGCGGGCCTCGATGTAGCTCTTGAACCGCTCCATGTCCTGCTTGGCCCGCGACGACACCAGGCCGAGCTTGTCGCCCAGGGTCTCGACGACGCCTTCCGGTGCGGTGGTGAGCTGAAGGGTCACCCGGGTGAGGTTGGGAGCGAGCCGGTGAAAGGTCACCACCCCGGCATGGTCGGCGCCGTTCAGGCTGTTCCAGGCCACCCGCTCGTCGGGGTGCTGTTCGGTGATCCGGGCATCGAACTCGCGCGCCACACCCCCGATCTTGATCCGCCAGTGAGTGAGTGTGTCGTCCAACTGCTGGATCTGCTCCACACCCTCCATGAACTGGGGGAACTGCTCGAACTGGGTCCACTGGTTGTAGGCCGTCCGCACGGGAACCGCGACGTCCACCGATTCGATGATTTCGCTCATGGACCGCGCTTACCCCCGGACAGCACCCCCAAACCGCGGCGCACCGCAGAAGCGAGTGCCTTGCTCTCCAGGTGAGGCGAGCCGCCGGACTACACCCACGCCAGTCATCGTTCGAGGGGAACGATCCACTCCTGCAGTTGGGCCGCGATCTGCGGGGTGTCGATCTCACCGGCTGCCGCGGCCAGCACGAACGCCGTCTCCTTGTCGGGGCCGGCATTCACCGTGAATCCGTTGCGGCCGAGGAACATCAGCGTCGCCAGCCAGGCAATGCGCTTGTTGCCATCCACGAGTGCGTGGTTCTTCACCAAGGAGTGCATCAGGGCCGCGGCCTTGGAGTGCAGGTCGGGGTAGGCGTCTACGCCGAACGCTGACGATCGGGGGCGCTGACACGCACTGTCCAACAGGCCGATGTCGCGGATCGGCCCCCAGCCCGCCACGTCGATGTAGCCGAGCAGATCGTCCAGCGTCAGGTAGGTGATCACGCGTCCCCGAGTCGCTCGAACGTCTCGGCGTGCTCGGCCAGCATCCGCTCGAGGAGGGCGTGATCGGAACCCGACACCGCCCGCCGGACCGCTTGCCGGACGAACTCGATCTTGGACACACCGGCCGCCCGCGCGGCACGCTCGAGGGCGGCATCCTCGTCGGGGTCGAGCCGCAGCGTCATGGCCATGCACCGATGATACCAACGGTGCATGGCGGGTCCTGGGCCACCGGTCAGACCGGATCAGAGACTCTCGATCCAATGATCACCTGGCACATCGGGCAGTCCTGGCACGGGACGCTGCTCCTCCACCCAGTGGCCGTGCCCGAACGCTTGATCGGCGACCCGTCGCCAGAAGCGTCCGGCGGCCACGTTCTCGTGCTGGAAGGCAACCTCCCACGGGCCGACATGGCGACCGATCACGTCGAGTGCCAGCACGAGCCCCACGCCCGCACGACGAGCGACCGGGGCAACCCACAACGCGGACAGCGTGCGTCGCGGGCCCTCGAGGCCCTCGACGACGGCGAAACCGACCGGCGATGGATCACCGGTCTTGGGATGGCTCTGCAGCGCCAGGTACCCCGCCACGTCCGGCGTCGTCGCCGTGGGCAGACCCTGCGTCGCATACCGGCCATCCGCATACGGCAGCGCCGACACGATGGGCGCGAGGTCGTGTTTGAAGCACTGCCACATCCAGGCAACGACATGCCACTCGTGATCAGCCACTTCTCGGACCAGCATGCGACGACCCTATGAGTGGCCCCGACCGACGACCATGAAACGCCAACTCCTGGCTCGTCGACATCGACCGTGCTTCACGATCTCTGAATGCGGCAACCCCTGCCGACGAACTACCGTTGCTGAATGATGTTGCGGGTACTGGGCCCGTTGCAGGTCGACGGCCCGGACGGGGCGGTATCCGTGGGGGGCCCGGTTCCTCGCCGGATCCTCTGCGCGCTGCTGGTCCGGCCCCGCGAGGTGGTTCCGGTCGACAGCCTCGTGGACGCCGCGTGGGGTAACGCCGCCCCGCCGAGCGCAGAACGGACGCTGATCAGCCATATCGCCCGGCTGCGTGAGGCTTTGGCTCGCCTCGACGCTGCTGCACCCGTTCAACTGGAGCGCAGCAACGGCGGATACCGGCTGATGGTCGCGCCGCAGGTGGTGGACGCGACCCGGTTCGAGCAGACCCTGTTCGGCGTCTCGAACCTGCCGGCCGCCGACGCCGTACCGGCGCTGCTCGAGGCCACAGCGCTGTGGCGTCCGCCCGCACCGTTCGCCGATCTGCAGGACACGACCTACCCGGCAGCGGAGGCGGCCAGGCTGGTCGAGCTGTACGGGTCGGCGATCGAGGCGCTCGCGGCCGCCCAGCTCGACGCGGGCGATCCCGTGGCTGCGGCCGCCGGAGCGCAGGCACGGCTGCGTGAGGACCCGTACCGGGAGCGGTTGTGGGAACTGCTGATCCTGGCCCTGTACCGCCAGGGACGGCAAGGCGATGCGCTGGAGGCCTACCAGAGTGCCCGCGTCGAACTGCGAGACGGGCTCGGCGTGGATCCCGGCCCGCTCCTGCGCCGGCTCGAAGCGAGAGTCCTGGCGCAGGATCCCGGGCTGCTCGCGGGTTCGGCGCAGATCCGGCGACCCTGTCCCTACAAGGGTCTGGCCCGCTACGACACCGCGGACGCCGCCTTGTTCGTCGGCCGCGAGCGGCTGGTGGACGAACTGGCCGCCCGCCTCGTGGACGAGCGATTTCTGGTCGTCGTGGGGCCGTCCGGCGCAGGCAAGTCCTCGCTGGTGCGAGCCGGCCTGGTCCCGGCCCTGGCGACCGGCGCCCTTCCGGGGTCGCAGGACTGGGGCGTCTCGGTGATCGTCCCGGGGGCCGAGCCGGTCGAGGCCCTGGACGGCGCGCTCGCCGTCCGGCCGGAGGTTCTGGTCGTCGATCAGGCGGAAGAGGCGTTGCTCACCGATGACGGCGCGCGGCTGGTGGCGTTCGGCGACCGGCTGCTCGAGGCGATCCGCGACGGTACCCGGGTCGTGCTCGTGCTGCGTGCGGACTTCTTCGGGCTGCTCGCCGGGCACCCCGTGCTGGCCCGCCGGGCCGGACCGGCGACGGTGCTGGTGGGGCCGCCGGACGAGCAGGAGCTGCGCCGGATCGTCACCGACCCCGCGGCTCGGGTGGGACTGCGGGTCGAACCGGCGCTGGCGGACCTGGCCGTGGCCGAGGTCCGTGACCGGCCCGGGGTGTTGCCGGTGCTGTCCACCGCGCTGGTGCGCGCCTGGGAGCATCGCGATGGGGAGGCCCTGACCGTCGCCGCCTACCGCGCGGGCGGCGGCGTCGCGGCATCGCTGCAACGGGTCGGTGAGGAGGCGTGGGCCGCGTTCGAGGACGACGCGCAGCGGGCCGCGGGCCGTCGCCTGCTGTTGCGTCTGGCGTTGCAGGAGAACGGGTCCTGGGTACGCCGCTGGGCCCGGCGGGCCGACCTGGTCCGGCCCGACGACCCGGCCGCCGCGGCGGCGTTGGCCGTGCTCACCGAGCGTCGGCTGGTGATCGCGCGGGCCGAGGATCTGGGGATCGCTCACGAGGCGCTGCTCACCGGTTGGCCGCGGCTGCGCGGCTGGCTCGAGGACGGCCGGTCCCGCGCGGAGATCCGTGAGCGACTCGCCCTAGCCGCAACCGCTTGGGAGGAGGGCGATCACGATCCCGGCGAGCTGTATCGCGGCACTCGGTTGCAGGCCGCCCTCGACACCGCCGCCGCCGGCCCGGAGGACCTCACCACGCTGGAGCGCACCTTCTTGGCCGAGTCGGCGGCCGAGGCCGACCGGCAACTCGACGACCAGCGCGCTCGGGCCGACCGGGAGTCGCACGGCCGGCGTCGGGCTCGCGTGGTCGCCGCCGTCCTGGCCGTCACCCTCGCCTTCGCCGCCTCCGCCGGCGCCTACGCGATCACCCAGCAGCGCACCGCCCAGCGGTCGGCCCTGGCCTCGGACGCCGCGCGGCTCGGGGTGCTCGCCCGAGCCGGTGGCGACTACGACCGGTCCCTGCTCCTGGCGGCACAAGCACTGGCCATGGACCCCTCGCCGGAGGCCGAGAGCGACCTGTTCGCGACCCTGCTCCGCGGCGACGCCGTCACGGTGACCCTGCGCGCGCCGGGTCGGGCCCACTCGATCGCCATCGCCCCGGACTCCAGATCCGTTGTCGGCGTGACCCATGCGGGCGACGTCGTCCGGTGGTCGGTCTTCGGCGGCCCCAGCAGCACCCTGGCCCGGCTGGGTCAGACCCCCGGCGAGTTCTCGTTCAACGGCGTCCTGACGACCGGCTCCCAGATCGCCGTCGCCCACGACGGGCGGCTGGTGGTCGGTGTCTCCTCGGAGGCAGGCCACGGCAGCCTGCAGCTGCTCGACGCCACCACCTCTCGGGTGCTCGAGCGATTGCCGGTCGATCTCTTCGTCGGCTGGGCGTTGTCCCGGGACCGCCGCGTCGCCATGGCCGCGACCCCGGACAGCATCCGAGGTCTCACGCCCGGCCTGCTGATCTGGCCCCTGGACGGCCCGGCCCACGAGGTGCGACGGATCGCGTTGGGGGCCAGGCCGATCACCGTCGCCGCCTGCGGCAACGCGGCCTGCGTCCTGACCGATCGCGAGCTCGTGCGGGTGCGCTTGGCCGACGGCGTGGTCGAGGGACGCGTTGCGCTGCCGCCGAACACCATCGACCCGCAGCGGCCGGAGGCGGTCCACAAGCTCGTGGTGAGTCCGGACGGCGCCACCCTCGCCGTGACGTCCCTCGACGGCACCCTGCGCCTGCTGGACTCACGGACCGGCAGGGCGGTGCGGGAGCTGACCGGCACCTCCGGGGATCTACAGGCGCTGGCGTTCTCCCCCGACGGGACCCGGCTCGTGGCCGCCGATCACTCCAGCGTGCTGATCTGGCGCACCGACATCACCGCTCGTCCGGAGCGGCACGACGTGCACGGTGGGCGGGTGTCGACCGCGGAATGGTCCGCCGATGGGGGCACACTCGCCACGCTGGGCGTGGACGGGGGCGTGGTGCTGCTGGACATGACGGGCAAGCGTCGCGTCGGGGCCGTCCTCACGGACGCCCTCGGTGCGCGGACGACCACCTTGTGGGCGACGGAACAGGCGATCGTGGTGGGCCAGGTCACCGGTCGGCTGCTGTTCGTCAGCCCCCTCGACGGCACCATCGAGCCGGCAGCCGAACGCCCCCACGGGACCAACGCGATCGACAGCGCCCGGGCCGGGCCGAGCGGGGAGCGCCTCATCACGACGGACTATCTCGGCGCCTCGGTGTGGGACCTCGCCGACCGCCGGCTGCTCGGCAGCGTCGAGCTGCTGACCGATCCGCCCTCGCCCGACCCGTCGTCCGACAGCGCGCCCTACTACAACACGGCATCGTGGGTGAGCCCCGATGGCCGGCTCGCGGCGAGCACTCCCAGTCGCGCCGGACCGGTGATCGTCGATCTGTTCACCCGCCGGGTCGTCCGCCGGCTCCCCCCACTGCCGCCACCCGAGGCCCAGATCGAGGTCAGCGTTCAAGGCTGGACGCCGGACGGCCGCTCCCTCCTGATCACCCGGCAACTGTCGAGTGCGGCGTCCGATCTGCTGGTCGTCGACGCCACCAGCGGAGCGGTCAGGCTGCGGGTCGACACCAACTCCGCGCTCCCAGGGGAAACCGTCGCGGACCCCACCGGCCGCTATCTCGTCGTGGGCACGACCGCGGGGACGCTCCTGGTCCTCGGTGCCACGGACGGTCGCCCGTTCGCGCCGGCGTTGCAGGCCAACGACGGCAGCGTGATCAACGTCTCGATCAGTCCGAACGGGCGCTATATCGCCGCGGCCGGTCAACCGCCGCGGCTGACCGTCTGGGACACCCGGACGTTCCGACAGGTCGCGATCCCGCTGCCGCTCGACGTCAATGCCGCTGAGGCTCGCGCCCGGTTCGCTCCGGACGGTCGCCTCATCGTGGCGACCGGTTCGGTGCTGCGGGCGTTCACGATCGACCCGGCTCAGTGGCTCGCTCGAGCCTGCCGCGAGGCGGGACGGGGTGCTGACGCGGGACGAGTTCGAGGAAGTCCTGCCGGGTCGGGCCTACGAGCCGGCCTGCGCCTGACCCGATCGGACGCCGAAGGATCGCGGCCTGCAGCCCACCCGCAGTCGGGCTGCAGTCGGGTTGCAGTCGGGCTACAGCGCACCGCGGCCAGCCTGGGCAGGGTCGGCGGGAACCACCCGCCCAGCCCGGGAGGGCCGCCACATGGCCTCGCGCACGCCTCGTCGACGTGACACCGGCTCCAGAATTCCTGGCCTGGCTCGCACGTTGATCGCCATCCGGCCGATCGCCCTGCTGCTGGCCCTCGCCGTCGCGTCGGTCCTGGGCGTGGTCGTCGCAGCGCAGCTGACCGATGACACGTCCGACACTCAACACTCCTCGGCCGACACTTCCGAAGTCATTCCCCTCGCGAGGCCTACCACGCACGCGGCGACCTCGCCGACGACACCCACCGCGACGAACACTGACGAGGACGACGGTTTCGCCTATATCCCCTGGGGACCGAGCGACGCGGTGATCCCCGAGCAGTACCGAGCGCTGGCTGCCGCGACGGGTGATCCTGAACGGTGCACGACGGTGCAGGACAAGGCGCCCCAGGACAAGACACCCGAGGACACGTTCTGGCCCGTCGTGGTGGAGATGTGCCTGGCCATCTCGGGGCACGGGTCGTGGCCCTCGACGGTGCCGGCTCCCACGCCCGCCGACAACGACTATCAGGCCTGTCTGGACCAGGACATCGTCGCGATGCTCAAGCGCGCCCTGAGGTGGCACCAGCAGCACCCGGGCGCCGTACCAAGAGTCACCCAGGCCCACCCTTCGAGCAGGTCCGATTGCCAGAAACGCCTCTACAACACCGAGATCCGGCGCCCGGTGATCGGCGATCCCCCCGGCATCGCCGTGGTGTTCGACGCCCCTGGCCTGGACGGCGAGACCCAGACGCAGGTGACACTGCGCGCGAAGCAGCTCAGCACCACGGCGGAAGCCACCATCGACGAGGACAGCGAGGATCCCGAGCAAGGGTTGAGGCGATTCGTCGTCCAGGTGCCGGGTGCGGCCTACCCACGGACGGTGCGGCTCGAGGTGGCTTCTGCCTTCGGCACGTTGACGACGACGATCGAGCTGCCTGCGGTTGACACCACGCCAACGCCAACGCCAACCCCCTCCAAGACGATCACGACCGTCACCCCGAGCACGCGAGGCTCCGTTGCGCCGACCTCCGCACCGAGCTGACGACCCCGGCCCGCGGACGGCGCCAGCCGACGACGCGGTGACCGGGCTCAGCGGCCAGGACGTTCTCTCCGCCGTCGGGGCGTTGGGAGCCCTCTCCACGGTGGCCACGGCCACCATGTTCTACTTCGGCTGGCGGCGCAGCGACGTCCAGGCACGCCTGATGGGCATCGACGTCAGCCTCTTCGGCTTCTCAGCGCACGACTACATCCTGCGCAGCCTGAGCTCCCTCTACCTTCCGCTGCTCGTGCTCTGCGGCCTGGGCTTCGGCTGGTTCCTGCTCCATCTGCGCGTCGTCCGCGTGGTCTCGGGGGTGTCAGGTGCGTCGAGCCCGCCGAGCCGGCGGCGCCGGACCGCGGCAGCCTGGGCGCTCGGCGTGGCCGCGACCGCCGGTATCGCCGCAGCGGGTTCGATCCTGTTCTCGCTGCTCGCGGGCCTCACCGACCCGCCGATCGGCGTCCGCTGGCTCGCCGTCCGGCTCCGCGACAGCGCGTGGGTGGTGCCTCTCGTGACCCTCGTCGCCACCCTCACCGGTGTCTATGCGGGGTGGATCCACCGCCGGTTACGAGCAGCACATGCGACCCCCACGACGCAGACGTCCCGGCGCCCCTTGCTGCCCCAGGTCCTGGTCGGGGGAACCGTGATGTTGTCGACGTTCTGGCTGCTGGAGGAGTACGCCTCGGCGGTCGGCCGTGGCTACGCGCAGCAGCTGGCGCACAGCGTCGACCAGCTCTCCAGGACCGTGGTCATCAGCCCACGGCCGCTGGGCATCAGGGCGCTGGGCGTCCAGCAGGAACGCGTCGGGACGACGGACTCCCCGTCCTCCCCGGCCACGGTCTACCGCACGATGGGACTGCGACTGCTGGCCCGATCCGGCGGCAAGGTCATCCTGGTGCACGACGGCTGGAACCTCGCCACCGGAACCGTGATCGTGCTTCCGGACAGCGACGACCTGCAGTGGGAGTTCTCCCGCTGAGCCGACCTGCAGTTCACCTGCAGTCGGGCTGCAGCCGAGCTACAGCCACCGGCGAGCAGCCTTCGGACGACGGCGAGAACCACTCGCCCACATCCGGAGGACCGAGTCATGACCCTGCGCGTCACGAAACGCCCCACGACTCAGCTGAGCGTCGTCGTCACCACGGTCGGCGTCGCCATTGCGGCCCTGTCTGTCGCAGGATCACCAGCAACCGCCGCATCGTCGCCGAGTAGCACCTCGACCGGCAACGCGGTGATCGCCTGGAACGCCAGAGCCGGGGACGCCGCGCTGGCCGCCTGTATCTCGCCCGCGGACGACCCACTGCACGAGTCGCGCATGTACGCGATGATGCACCTCGCCGTCCACGACGCCCTGAACGCGATCGACCGCCGGTCTCAGCCCTACGCGTATCACGAACGCGCCCACGGCAAGACCTCCCCGGATGCCGCGGTCGCGGCCGCCGCGCGGGACGTGTTGGTTGCCACGGTCGGGCAGCTGCCGGCCCCGTTCCCGACGTCCTGCCGGGATGCCGGCACCGCCAGCGTCCTGGCCGGCTACGCGACCGCACTGGGCGCCGTCCCGGACGGCCCGGCGAAGGCCCGCGGGGTGGCCCTGGGACGTGCGGTGGCCGCGAAGATCCTCGCCCTGCGGGCCGGCGACGGCTCCGACACCCCGCTCATCGACGCCGGGTACCCCCAAGGCACCATGCCAGGGAAGTACCGATTCACCCCCGGCAGCACCTTCGCGTTCGCCCCGGGCTGGGGGACGGTCAAACCGTTCACCCTGAGGACGGCGGATCAGTTCCGCCCCGGCCCTCCCCCGGCGCTGACCTCCGCCCGCTACACGCGGGACTTCCGAGAGGTCAAGCGCCTCGGCGGCGACGGAGTCACCACCCCCAGCGCTCGGACCGCGCAGCAGACCCAGACCGCGCTGTTCTGGTTGGAGTCCTCCCCGCTGGCCTGGAACCGGCTCACGCGCGGCATCGCCGTCGACAAGCACCTCGATGCCTGGGCCGCGGCCAGGCTGTTCGGCCTGCTGAACATGGGCATGGCCGACGGCTATGTGGCGACCTTCGACACCAAATACCACGACGCGTTCTGGCGTCCGGTCACGGCCATCCGCGCCGCGGGCACCGACGGCAACGATGCCACCAGCCCCGACCCCGGCTGGACGCCGCTGCGGCCCACCCCGCCGATCCCCGACTACGACTCGGGGCACGCGGTCCAGGGCGGAGTCGCGGCGGCCGTGCTGCGGGGCTTCTTCGGCACCGACCGGGTCAGCTTCAGCACGTGTAGTCGCACCCTGCCCGCCGCCGACAGCTGCACCGACGCCACCCCGGTCGTCCGGCACTACAGCCGGTTGTCCCAGGCGGCCGAGGAGAACGGCCTCTCCCGCATCCTGATCGGCTTCCACTTCCGCACCGCCGTCCAGGCCGGACTCCACCACGGCACCCACATCGGCAGCCACGCCGTCGAGCACTACCTGCGGCCCACGCACTGACAGCGACTCAGTCGGCGGCGTCCGGACGTCGGGGGTGGGTACCGCCACCCCCGGCGTCCGGGCGTTGGAGTCCCACCGATCGTCCAACCCTGACCCAGCTACAACGCCAGCACCTCGGCCAGCCCTTCGGCCAGGCACTCCATCAGCACGTCGTCGTCCGGCACCGCGGCGGCATCGATGGTCAGTCCGATGCAGCAGGTGCCCACGTGCGAGAGCATCGCGGCCATCAGCGCCACCCCGGGCAACGGCCCGAAGGGATACACCCGCACCACGCGCGCCCCGGCCAGGAACACCGGTTCACTTGCCCCCGGCACGTTGGACGCCGCGAGGTCGGCCCGCGCCCCGAGGGAGATCACCGCGGCGCCCACGGCCGACGGCAACCGATTGGCCAGCGGGGTGAGCACCGAGAACGAGTCGAGAGCGGGTTCGTTCAGCTGGGAGAGCACCGCACCGCGGATCGCGGCGATCCGGTCGGCCGGGTCGGCGATACCGATCGGCCCGGACAGCATCGCCCCGGCAAACCTGTTGCCGCCCATCGGGTCATCGGCCCGGCGCAACGACACCGGCACGGTGATCGGCAGCTCCTCGATCGCCACCCCGTGCCGTTCGTGATAGCGGCGCAGGCCACCGAGCAACACCGCGAGATAGGCGTCGTTGACCGATCCCCCGGCTGCGTGGCCGGCGGCCCGCAGACTCGCCAACGGGCACTCGAGCGTGCGCAACACCCAACGCCGCCCGTCCCGGCCGGCGAACAACGGGGACGACGCGGCCGCCGGCGGTGAGAGCACGCGGCGCAGCGAGGCAGCGAATCGCAACCCGGCCGAGGCGGCGCCGGTCGGGTCGGTGACCACCCGCCGTCCGGCCTGCACCAGGTTGAGCACCAGGCCCGGCGCGGCCTGCGCGGTCTGCATCACTCCGTGCACGGTCACCGAGAGCCGATCGGGAGCCTCACCGTCCGAAAGGGCTTGCGCAGCAACAGGTTTGTCGCTGGTGTGGCGGCGGGTACGGCTGTGCAGGGCCGTCAGCAACTGCACGGCACCGACCCCGTCGGTGAGCGAGTGGTGCAGCTTGAGGAAGTAGGCCGCCCGCGCCGTCCGGGTGCCCGGTTCGGGCGCCAGGCCCTCGATCAGGGTGGCCTCCCACAGCGGCCGGGTGCGGTCGAACGGCGTGATGGCCAGCACCGAGACCAGCTCGTGCAGGTCGTCGAGCCCGTTGCGCCGGCCGAGCTGTTCGCGTCGCACGTGATAGCCGAGGCTGAAGTGCCGGTCGACCACCCAGGCCGGCGGACCGGTCGGCAGCAGCGGCTCGACCACCCGTTGCCGGGTGCGCGGCACCAGCGACGTGGCCCAGTCGTGGGCCGCGACCAACCTCTCCCAGTCCGGTGCCCGGTCGAGGATCATCAGACTGCAGATGGTCGAGGACTGCTGCGGGTGCCGCTCGGCGCGCCACATGGTCGCCTCGAGCTCGTTCATGGTCTCGCCGCGGCCCCACTGCGCGGCCGCCGCCCACGCGGCGCGGTTGCGCGCGTCGGCGTCCGGCTCGTCCGGCTCCGGCGGAACACCCGACTCACGCATCGTGCCCTCCTCGAACAGATGACGGTCCCGGGTGATCCCAGTCGGCCAGGGTGCGTCGGTACGCGGCGTGCAGGTCGGCGATCGCGGCGTCCAGGCCCTGTTTGGTGCGGGCGGCCTCGGCCCAGCCGGTCACCGGGGGCAGCACCTGCACCTGGACGACGCCGGCGCGGATCGCGTGCCCGTGCCGGGGCAACACCTCACCGGTGTTGCGCAACACCACCGGCAGCACGGGGACCCCGGCCTGAGCGGCCAGGTGGAAGGCGCCTTTCTTGAAGGGCAACAGGGTCTGGGTGGGCGAGCGGGTGCCCTCGGGGAAGATCAGCAACGAGGTGCCGGCGCGCACTCGGTCGGCGACCTGGGCCAGGGTCGCGCGGGCCGACTCCGAGCTGCTGCGATCGATGAAGGCCGGATCCAGCAGGACCGACCCGAGCACCGCCCGGGGATCCCAGCGGGCCTCCTTCTTGGCGACCACGGTGAAGTCACCGCGCAACAGCGAGGCGACCACCACCGGGTCGATGGCGCTCTGATGGTTGGCCACCACGATCGCAGGGCGGGCTCCGCCCCGATCGAGGTCCAGGTACTCGGCGCCCCGCACCGCCAGCCGCACCCCGGCCACGCGCAGCGCGGTGTCGCAGGCCATCGCCACCGCGGCGTTCACGCCCCGGCGGCGATCACCGGTGACCGCGCCCCAGGCCAGGCCCCCCAGTGCACCCAGGTTCATGCCGCCGAGCGCCGCGGCCGTGCGCACCACCTCGGCCAGGCCAGCCTGCGGCGGGTCGGCCAGGTCGAGCACGGGCCAGGCGAACCGTCCGGCCGCATCGCGCAGCCCCGGGTCAGGGCTGAGCGGTACCGGCCGACCCACCATGGCGAGGAAGTCGACGTCCTCGGTGCCGTTGCCGTACCCGAAGCTGACCCGCAGGTTCACCCCGTGGGCCTGGGCGAACGACCGGACGCCGCGCGCCTTGCCCGGGCCCCAGCGCATCGGGCCGTCGGTGCGCCCGGTGAACACCCCGTCGCGCAGCTCGAGCCGGGTGCAGATCAGGTGCTCGATGCCCAGATCACGGGCCACCGGACCGATCTGGTAGGCGGTCGCCGCCGACGAGATCACCACCGTGTGGCCCTGGCGTTGGTGCGCGCGAACCAGTTCGCGGGCCTGTGGGCGGAGCGTGCGGGCGATGGCGTCCTGGAACAGCCGCTCGCCCAGGTCGGCGAAGGTGTCCTCGGTGCGGCCGCGGAGCACCCCGAACGCGGACTCGCCGCTCTTGAGCGGATCGCCACCGAGGTAGGTGCCGTCGACGGCGGCGGCCACGGTGCGCATCGCCGTCCGCACCCCGACCTCACCCCGACGCACCTGATCGGTGAAGAACGTGGTCGCCGTGAACCCGGCGACCAGGGTGCCGTCGAGATCGAAGAACGCCCCGACCTGCGGACCGGCCGGGCCGGCCGCGATCGCGGCGAGGTGCTCAGTGAGCTGCACGGTCACCGCCTGGTTCCTGCCCGGTCAGTAACTGATCGGTCGCCTGATCCCCACGCCGGGCGGCGCGATCCAGGTCGGCGATCCGGTCGAGTTGGGCCACCACACCGGCGATCTCGTCCCGCAACGCCGTCCGACGGGTGGCCAGGTCCTGGCCCCGCACCAGACCCCGGTGCTCGACCAGGCGTAGCCCGGTGCGGAACAGCTCCAGCGAGACCGACTCGGCGCTGGCCACCCGCCGTTGCAGCACCCATTGCTCGCCCACCTGCAGGGCTTCGGTGAGCAGGTACTGGGCTGCGGCGTCGTCCAGCTCGGCGTCACCCAGGGCGGCGAGCCGATCGGCGACCAGCAGGTAGGCGTCCAGGAACGGACGCAACACCAACGGGGCCAGGTGCGGTCGCGAGCCCGCCAACAACTCGCGGGCCGCCTGAGGGCTCAGATCGGTGTCGGCCGAAGCGGTGACGCCGGTGAGCAGGGTCAGTTCCTGACGCAGATCGGCGAGGAAGTCGGTGCGCGAGCCGAAGAAGAACTCGAACTTGAGTAGGTCACGCAGCGCCAGCGCGGTGTGCCACGCACCGGCCAGCCCGCCGGCTGGGCCGCCGGCTGTGCCCTCGGTTTCGCCGACGGAGAGCAGCGCCACCTCACCGATGGCCCGCTCCACCAGGAAGTGGATCACCGTGTTCCGGTAGAAGGCGGCGACCAGGTGCTGGTCCGGGGCGATCCGCCAGACCGGCTCGGTGCCCGCGTCGTAACAGTCCAGCACCCCGGAGGCGGTCAGCTCCTGCAGCGTCCGCCGGATGGTCGAGCGGTCCGTCAGAGTGGCCGCCCCGGCCACCGGCCGCTGTCGCGCCGCGAGGTAGGTGGCCAGCGGCTCGACCGTGTCCAGCACCCGGTCGAAGGTGAGCGCCCGGTCGGCGCCCAGCAGGGCCAGGCACACCACGGCGGTGACCGTCACCGGGGTCGCCCGGTTGATCCGGTGGCTGACGTCCAGGGCCACCCGCTCGACCGCGGTGTGGGTGGGCAGGCCCTGGCCACGCAGTTCGGCCATCCGCTGCCGCAGCGGCATCGGCTCACCGACCGTGAGGTAGGCCCGGCCCAGACGCTGGCGCTGCGAGCGGGCGAACGACACCAGCCAGCCGAAATCCTCGGGCCGTTTACGACCGCCCTTGGCCTCGGCGGTCATCCGGGCGACCTCGTGCAACTGGTAGTAGACGATGGCGATCGGCACCACCATCACCTCGGGGATGGGCGGGGTGGCGAGGCTGCCGACCTGATTCGAGTCCTCCGCGCCAGACTCCACCGCATCGACCAGGTAGCGCAGGATGCCGTGAACGGGCGGACGCAGCTTGCCGGTGCGGGTCCGGCCGCCCTCGATGGACCAGGCCAGGTTCGCCCGCTGCCGCACCAGGTGGGCGATGTAGCCGCGCAACGCCAGCCGGTAGACAGGGGTGTCCCGGGTCGCCCGGCGGATGAAGATGACGCCGGTTCGGCTGGCCAGCCGTCCGAGCACCGGCAGGTCGAGGTTCGCGCCGCCGAAGGTGTAGGTGGGTGAGAAACGTCGAGCCGCCAGGGCCAGCGGCAGCACCCAGCCGTCCAGGTAGGAGCGGTGCGAGAAGATCAGCGCCAGGCTGTGCTCCCGGTCGAGTGAGCGCAGGCGGGCCAGCTCCTCCTCGTCGACCAGAACATCGTGCGCCCGTAACATCCAGGCCCCGAACCGGTTCCACGACCTGGTCGCCCGGTCGCCGTGCGAGGCGAGCATCTCGGTGAGGTAGCCGTGCGCCTCGGTGCGCACCGCGGCGAGTTGACTGCCGTGTTCGGTGGCGAAGCGCTGCAGGGACGCCGCGAGCGCCGGCTCGTCGAGCAGCGCGGTGGCGTCGGTCACCTCACCCGGAGGGGCAGCTGCGTTGGTCATGGGGCATAGCCTGCGACCACAGCGCCCGGCTGTCACGAGGTTGGAGCAGCAATCTCTCACCAACGGCCCGGTTAGGCTCATCGGGTGCGTCCGTCGGCTCGCGTTCTCGATCTGTTCGCGGTGCCGGACCTCGTGGAGCCCTTGGCCGGTGGGCAGAGCCGCACGGTGCGCGTCGGCGATCTGGTACTCAGCCCGGATCGAGACCCGGCGACGCAGGAGTGGCTCAGCCCCCTGATCGCCCGACTGGCGGTCGACCTCGACCAGGATCCGATGCGGCGGCGGCAGGACCTCCGGATCGCCGTCCCGGTACCGGCACGCGACGGTTCGTGGGTGGTCGAGGGCTGGGCGGCCAGCCGCTACGAGCCCGGGACGGCGCCCTGCCGCGATCTCGATGTCATCCTGGCTGCCGGGCACCTGCTGCACGCCCGCCTGGCCACGGCGGTCCATGAGCGACCGGCGCACCTCGACGCCCGTACGGACCGCTGGTTCGCGGCAGAACTGGTGGCCTTCGACGAGGCGCCGATGCCGGACGTCGAACCGGAGCTGGCCCGTCTGGTCGCGCGGGTCCGGAGGGCGATGCAGGCCGACGCCGGCGCCGGCGGAGCGCAGCTCGTACACGCCAACCTCGCGGGAAATGTGTTGTTGGACAAGGCGGGTGCTCCTGTCGTCATCGACCTCTCACCGGCATGGCGCCCCGTGCTGTGGGCCGACGCGGTGTGTGTCCTGGACGCCGTGCTCTGGGCCGGGGCCTCACCGGCGGTGCTCGCACGCTGGAATCACGGCCCGGAACGCACCGCGATGTTGCGCGCCATCGTGTTCCGTCTGCTGGGCGATACCCGACCGGATGTCGAGGCCTACGCCGACGTACTGTCGTCCCTCACGGCCGCGGCCACGGATGGGTCGGGTGGCTGAATCCGGCGGTCCGGTGCGGGACCGACGAGTTCTTCGGCGAGCAGGTCCATCAGCAGCCCGTCGTACCACGCGCCGTCCTCGCCGCGCTCATCCGAATTTCCTGACCTGGCGCTCAGCGCCGGGTCTCGTACCTGGTCAAGACCAGGCCGCCGGGGAACGTCCGGGTCTCCACCAGGCTCAGGTTCACCCAGTTGTCCAGGGTCGTGAAGAACGGCGCACCGCCACCCACCAAGACCGGCGCAGTGACCAGGATGTACTCGTCGATCAGCCCGGCCCGCATCGCCGCGGCGGCCAGGGTGGCACCACCGATGTCCATGGGGCCGCCGTCCTCGGCCTTCAGCCGGGTGATCTCGGTGACCGCGTCGCCAGTGACCAGGCGGGCGTTCCCGTCGACGGTGCTGATCGTGGAGGAGAACACCACCTTCGGCAGGTCCCGCCAGCGGCCGGCGTACTCGATCTCCGCCGGTGTCGCGCCGGGCTGCTGGTCGGCGGTCGGCCAGTGGGGAGTTCATCGTCTGCCAGAGCCTGCGCCCATAGAGCGACAGGCCGGTCGCCGACACCCGGTCGGACCACCACTGGAACAGCTCGTCGCTCGGCAGGCTCCAGCCGAGGTCGTCGCCGGCCGCGGCGATATAGCCGTCGAGGCTCACGTTCATGGCGAAGGTCAGTTTCCGCATGGCGTCAGCCTCCCGTGATTCGGTACTCGCTCACAGCACGGAGCGAGAATCATCGGCCGGGCCGCGCCGAAGGCGAACCCGAGACCGGCCGAACACCTGCTGTTCTGTTGTCAATGGCCAGGTTGTGGTCCCCGTTGGTGGCCAGTTGGAAGTCCCCACCTCGGGGTTGATCAGCGTGTGTTCTTGGTGGCACCTCCCCGGGCTCGGGCTTGTTTCATCCGGTAGGAGTCGCCGTCGGTGACCACGGTGTGGCAGTGGGTGCAGGAGCCGGTCGAGGAGGCTGACGGCGGTGGTGTGTTCGGGCGGGAACCGGCCCCAGGACTCGAACGGCCAGTGCGAGCCGATGCCCAGGGAGCGACGTTCGTAGGCGGCGGCGACGAACCGGAACAGCAGTTGGGCGCCGGTGTCGTCCAGGGGCGCGAACCCGAGTTCGTCGACCAGGACGACGTCGTTGCGCAGCAGGTTCTCGATCACTCTGCCGACGGAGTTGTCGGCCAGGGCGCGGTAGAGGGTTTCGACGAGGTCGGCGGCGGTGTAGTAGCGGACGCGGTGTCCGGCCTCGACGGCGGCGACCCCGAGAGCGACCAGGCAATGCGATTTGCCGGTGCCGGCCGGCCCGATGAAACAGGTGTTCTCCTTGCCGCGGATCCACTCCAGGGATGCGAGGTAGTCGAACGTTGCCTTCGGGATGGAGGATGCGGCGACGTCGAACTCCTCCAGCGTCTTGACCACCGGGAACGCCGCCGACCGCATCCGGTTGCGGGCATTGGACTCATCGCGGGCGGTGATCTCGGCCTCGACCAGGGTGCGCAGGAACTCCTCCGGGCTCCAGCGTTGGGTCTTGGCGGTGATGAGCAGCTCGGGGGCGACGACGCATCGCGGCCATCTTCAGCCGTTTCAGGCCCTCGTTGAGGTCGGCGGCCAGCGGCGGCGCTGCGGTGGTCACGACAACTCACCACCGATCGCGTAGTCGGCCAGGGACCGGGTCGGCACCGAGGGCAGGGTCATGACCAAGGCTTCGCCCGCCGGGCGCGGTGTGGGTGCGGCACCGGCGGCGGCGAGGATGGAGCGGACGTCGTCGGCGCGCCACCGCCCGAACTCGACCGCCCGGGCCAGCGCCGCGAGCAACGCCTCGTGGCCGTGGGCATCGTGCAGGACCAGGATCTGTTCCAGCTCGCCGGGCAGCCGGCTCACCCCGGCCGCGGCCGCACCGACCAGGAACGCCTCAGCGACCTCACCCAGGGCCAGGAACCGTTTCTCCACAACGGTTTTCGGTCGCGGCGCGCGACGTGGCTTGTCCGGGCGGGTCGAGCCGTAGTGCTCATCAAGGATGCTGGTCTCACCCGGGGCGACCAGGGTGTGTTCGGCGACGACCTCACCGGTGAACGCCTCCAGCACCTGCACCCGCGCGTCCAGCACGGTGAGCAGCACGCTGGTGCCGATGAGCCGGTTCGGGACCGAGTAGCGGGCCGACCCGAACCGGACACAGGACAGCTTGTCGACCTTGCGGCTGATCGGCGCAGCGCCGACCTCGAGCCGCAGCGACGGCAACGGCCCGAGAGGTCCCGTTCGGCCTCGAGCCGCTCGGCGGGGACGGCGCAGATCTCCGGAATGGACCACCGTGTTGACCTCGGCGCACCAGTGGCCGGCGGCCCGGTTCGCGCCGCCCAGATCACTCACCGACGGTTCGGCCGGCACCATCAGGTCCCGCTTGGCATACCCGACCAGCGCCTCCACGATCCCTTTCGACTCCGGATCCGCGGCCTGGCAGAAGTCCGGCCGGAACCCGTAGTGGGTGGCGAACCGGACATAGTCCGCGGTCGGAACCACCACATCGGCGACCACCCCAGCCTTCAGGCAGCCCATCCGGTCGGCCAACACGGTCTTCGGGACCCCACCGAGGACCTCGAAGCACTCTGCGAGCAGCCCGAGTGTGGTGGACGCCTTCTCGTCGGCGGCGAACCGGACGAACCGGATCCGCGACCAGGCCAACACCGCGCAGAACACGTGCACCCCCGCCTGGACACCCCAATCGATCACCAGCGTGTCCCCGGGCGTCCACACCGCCGGACGACGGCCCCGATGATGACCCCGCCGCCAGGCCGCCTTCTGCGCCGCGACCAGCCGCCGGAAGTTGCGGGCCGACCCCCCATAGCCCGCTGCGCGGGCAGCCGGTAACAGCCGCTTCGCGCTGATCTTCCCGTGCGTCGCGCGGACCTTGTCCGCGACCAGCGAGCTGACCTCGTCGTAGTTGTGGCCCCGGCCCTGGCGTTCCGATCCGCCATCACCGGCGTTGTGTCGTTCGACGACCCGCCGCACCGTCTTGTGCGTCGTCCCGCAGATCACTGCGGCCGCTCGATAACTCCCCACCTCACGGTAGGCAGCCAAGATGTCCATCCGTTCCCTCGCGTTCTTCAATACAGGCACCCTGCGCGGTCGATCCGATGTCTGGTTGGCACCGACACCGTCACCGCGCAGGGCCACCATCCCCTGGACAGGACACGCGAGGAGTGGGGACTTCTAACCGGCCACCAGCGGGGACCACCACCTGGCCACCAGTGGGGACTTTCTCATGGCCACGGACATCTGTCGGGGCCGCCCGTGGGAATCGGCTCACGACCTACGCATGACGAGTGCGAGGCCACCGTGCGCACATTGCTCGCGCCTCGATGACCTCCCGGGTAGCAGGGACAGCCTCGGCGACGTCCTCGACCTGGGGGGTGGAGCGCTCGGGGGCCGGGTACCGGGTGCGGTCTCAGCAGCGGGTGCATCCAGGAGAACGGCCGAAACGTCGACCCCTGGCCGCCACGCCCAGACACGAATGCCTCCCGGACGCCACACGGGCCGGCCAGCACCTGCGGTAGCACCACCACAACCGAAAGATGCACTCGGCTTGTGCGGAACAGACCATGGGCCCGCGGGTCAGTTCGACCTTCTCGTTGTCACATCGATCGTTTCGGCTCCGTCTCAACCACGGGAGACGTCCACCCATGGATGCACCCAGGCGGTGGCTGCCCTGTGCACCTAGGGGCTGAATCGCGCAAGCGGTTGCGGATGCTGTCACATGGACGCGCAAGGTTGGCGTGAAGTGGCCATCACGGTGATCCCCGCCGGCGACTGCAACCGCACGAGTCTCATCGGTGTCCTTCCCGGGCTTCGGTGATGGCGGCGAGTTGCGCGGTGACGGTGCCCCAGCCGTCGGCGAACCCCAATTGCTCGTGGTGCCTGCGCGAGCTCGGATCGGCGTGCCGGACGATCGCTTGGTAGGCGGTGCCCTGCGGGTGATCGCCGAACGTGATCTCCGCGGTCATGGACACCGGAGCGGGGCTGGTCGGGCGCCAGCGACTGTCGAGAGCGTTGGTGAACATGATCCGTTCGGCGGGCTCGACGACCACGAAGCAGGCGTCGAGGTGAGGGCTGAACGCCGCGCCGTCCTCGCTCATCGAGGTGACGAACGCGCCTCCCGGGACGACGTCGAGCCGCTCGACCCGACATGTCATGGGAGCCGGCAGCCACCAGCGGGCAAGGTCGAGCGGTCGGTCCATGCGTTCCACACCCGTTTGCGCGGGGCGCGGATCAGGCGTTCGATCCGCAGATCGAGGTTCGGGTCGAAGTCGATCATCAGGACGGCTCCTGCCGGGTGACGAACCGATCGAGGCGATCGGTGCGGTGCTGCCAGATCCCCCGTTGCTCGGCGAGCCACCTCTCGACGATGTCCAAGCGGGGGCGGTCGAGGGTCGGCCAGCGCCGTGAACACCTCGTCGAGCGGTGAATACTGTGCCACCCGGCTAAGTGTTTAGGGTCATGTGAGCAAGTGCAAGACCATCACCACAGCCCCGGTGACTCATCCGCGGTTGCCGCGTCGGGCCGCGTAGGTCCGGCGGCTCACGGTGTCGGGTCCAGATCACCGTCCCACCGGTGCGCATCAGCTCGGGAAGACGCTCCACCGTGCCGCGGACGTCCCGCTCCGGGAGGTTGCCCAACACCCTGCACACCAGGACGAAGTCTGCGGGAACCAGGTCCTGGTACACGGACGTGCTGGAGGCGTTGCCGATCAGCACGTCGACCGTATCGAGCCCGGCGCTGCGTGGATCCGCTTCGACCAAACGGCTCTCCACCACGGCATCGCCGACCGCCTGAACACCGCGCGAAGCCGCACGAACTGCAACCACATCAGCCCGGGTGGACGCTCCGGAATCTCGCCAGTTACTCCAAGCTTGCTGGTCGCCGCGAGGCCGTGTTGGTCGCCCTGGAGACTGAGCTCCGCCTCGTCGAGCAGGTGCCTCGTGGCTGTGACTCCCCCCAGCCGGGCGGCCACCACCACGTGCCGGATCAGTTCCACCTCTGATCGGGACAACCAGCCGCGACCGGTCTCGGCCAGAACAGCACCGCTGTCCCCGGATACGCGCTCTACCCATGACGGCACCCACTGGTCAACCGCAGAGGTCATCTGCCCGGCGACCTCGGCCACCGAGTCCGAGGAAACGTGCCACGAGCCGGGACGCCGTGGACCGCGGTCCCGACGGCCAACACGACCTGCCATTCGTCGTCATGATCTCGGGTGAACCAACCAGCAGCGCGAGGCCGCCACCCATCCTGACTGAGCGGCTCTCTGAGAGCCTCTTTGATGAGTGCCTGCCCTGACTGCACGGACAGATGGTCTCATCGACCACATTCCTCCAACTCCGTCATGACGTGGCCTGTCCGACTCTGAAACCGGCGCAATAGTCGCCCGTCCAGCGGCATGTGCGTGCGTCCGGCGCCGCCGCGGTGAGACTCAAGAGCGGGCACCATGAGGTCGTGGCGCCCACGAGCGCACCACAGGGTCCTCGTCACCGCAACCCGAGTCATCGTGCATTCAGGTGGTCTCCGCCGTCGGCCTGAGGAGCATCCAGCGGTGTCCGAATGGGTCGACGATCACCGAGCCACGACCGTAGGGCTGGTCGACCGGTTCCCGCTCCACCAGAGCGCCACCGCGCCGGGCCAGCTCCGTGATCGCGTCGACGTCATCGACCTGCAGGTGAAGGGTGTGGCTGAACGTGGCGGGGGAATCGGGTGCGCGCACGGGAACGTCGGGCCACAGGTCGGAGGCTTCGGCGAACATCAACACCGCCTCGCCGATGTCGACCTCGGCGTGGCCGATCGTGCCGTCCGCGTTGACGTGGAGTTCGCCGCGGCGCTGCGCCCCGAACACATCGATGTACCAGTCCATGGCGCGCCGGGCGTCAGACACGACGATGTAGGGGGTCAGCGTCGGAACCCGGGCGGGTTGGCGCTCGACGCGGGTCGGGGTGGTCTGCTGGGACATGGTTCCTCCCGAGGGTGTCAAGACCTTCCGGGTCAGCCGCAGCCGCAACCGCTCGGCGAAGTCGGGGTCGGGATCGGCAGGGTGACGGGCTCGCGCAATGCCTCGAACGGATCGGTCATCGCGAGCCCTCCTCTGCCTCGTACCCGCGGCGGAACGCGGTGCGGGCTCGCACCAGCAGCGCCTCGGTGGCGTGCACGGTGCGGTCCAGGTGCCGGGCCACCTCAGGCACGGGCAGCCCGTCGAGATAGCGCAACGTAAGCGCCGCCCGGTGGTGCGGGCCGAGCCGGTCGAGCACCTCACGGGCCCGGATTCTGTCGACGGCCGCCTCCCACGGGTCTTCGACGCGCGCCGGCTCGCCGTCCAGCAGACGCAACCCGCGCTGCTCCCGCTCAGCCCGCCGCCAGTGATCGGCGAGCTTGTGCCGGGCAACCCCGATCAGCCACGGGATCGACACATCGGGCGCGCCGGGCTTGCGGACCGCCTCCACGGCCGCCAGGAACGACTCGGCCGTGAGGTCCTCGGCCAGGCCGGTGTCACCGCAGCGGGCCAGCAGGTAGCCGTAGACGTGCGGCAGCGCATCGTCGTACAGCTTCAGCAGCCCGAACGCCGGGTCGGGCCGCACCTGTCGGTACGTCACACCCTCATCATCGTCCGGGAGGCCAGCACTCCGACGGGCCGTGCCAGACTTCTTGGGCAAGCCAATGGGCCACCTCGCGCCTGGGTAGATATGCGTGGAGTGAAGGCACTCATCTCGGCAGAGTCGTCCGTTCATCGATGCGAAAGGCGCACCGCACTCAGGGCCAATGGTTCATTCGCCGGAATGCCCTGGCGCACTGCCCCTCAGCCGAGCCGCAACCTACGCACACAGAATGCGTAGGCCTGACTGGCCCATGAGCACTCCACCGGACGTCGCTGCAGGTCAACGGCTTGCCGCCGCCCACCACGGGGCGTCGTCCTGGTCTGCGACGGGATCAACTGCAACCGGAACCGCCACCAGCAACGGCAATCACCGCATGCACCGGGTGGCGGCCGAGCACAAAGGCACAGGTCAGAGCCCTGACATGGGAGCAGCCTGTGGGAATCGAACCCACGACCTACGCATTACGAGTTCCCAGGAACTCCTTCGCAGGCCTTCGCCCACCGTCGATTCGTGCTCATGGCAACCGTTTTCGGTGACCGGCGAAGGGCAGCGAAGCCGCACGAACTGCAACCACAACTGCAACCAGCGAACTGCACCAGGGGCATGGTCGCCCGGTAGCGGGCCACCCACCTAGAAGGCGGGGATCGCGGAGGAGTCCGGCCGCCCTCAGTCCTCGGCTCCAGCAGAGACAGCTTCGGTGCTCGCAGAGCGGAGCCAGGCGATGGCTCTTTCCGCCGAGGCCTCGTGACATGGGTCGACCGTTGACAGTCGGGCGAGGATGATCGTGGGGTCGACGAGCCGTGCACGCAGGAGCGCGGCGACGAAGTTCCGGTCCTTCTCGCGGAGCGCGCAGAGCTTGGCGACGCAGACGTCTTCCTTGTCCAGACACCAACCGGTGAACCGCGGCTCACCCGAGGGCGCTGCCGTGTTGGCGTTCTGCACCTTGACCAGGCGGTCACGCCATCCATCGGGGAGCGCGGAGGTGCTCAGGTCGACGCCGTCGATGCTGAACCCGTGCAGTTCCTCGAACGATGAGAACTCCCCCGCCACTCCCTCGATCAGATCGGCCAGGCGCGCCGTCTCATCGTTGTCGTCGGCGATCGGGAGGATGTCGATCTCGACCGACATGGTGGCGTCGGCGGGGAGTTGGTCTTCCCGGAAGGTCCCCAAGATCGACTGCGACCCGACCACGATCACCTCGTGCCGACCGATGATCTGGCAGGCGGTGCGGATCGCATGCTCGAGCTGGTCACGACGCATCAGCCGACCTCCGCCAGGACGCGCGTCCGCTCCTCCTGGGTGAGCACGCCACCGAACGGTGAGACCTCGCGCATCTCGATCGACTCACGGTCCAGCCCGGTCAGCACCCGGTGCAACCCGAGGACGTCCCCGCCTTCGACCAGGTAGGTCCAGCGGTCGAGATGCCGCAGGTGCGGCTGCCCGGTGACCTGCCCTCGCAGCCGGTGCAGGTTCCGCTCGATGGTGGGGCGCCACTGCTCAAGGCTGACCCGGTCGAGACCGCACGAGAGCTGGCGATGCAACCGCCACGAGCGGCGCTCCGAACGTGTCAGGTCGGGTTCGACCGGCCGCCGGATCACCTCGAGCCGATACCCCATGCAGAACAGCAACCGCTCCAACTGCTCGTCACTCAGCTCGACCTTGCCGGACAGGAACTGACTGATGCTCGGCTGATGAACGCCACTGAACCGAGACAACTGCGACTGAGTGGTGCCCGTCACGAGCATCACCTCACGCAACACATCACGTCGACCAGTCACACGACTAACATAGCATTACATGCTATGGGAATGGAGCCGCCTCGGCGACCTTCGAATGGCCCCGACACGAACACACCGCATCGACGCGTGAGCAGTCACGCACAGCGGCATTGTGCGAAGGTCAGGGACGGCGTGGCCCTGCGTGACCGGCGAGGCACTGCCAGCCGCCGGGCAGGCGCACCCAGACCTGCGTCATGGGCATCTTGAACGTCTCGGGCTCGTGGTCTTCGGAAAGCACTACGTCGGACACCTCGGCGTGGAGTACAGCGGTATCGCCGACCACCACGACTGCAGCACTGCCCAAGTCCTGGGAACGCCAGGCCGTGCGCCCATCGGTGTTCCGACGGATGTACTCGGACCTACCGAAGACTTCGCCTGCGTGGGTGGTCCACCTCAACCCCTCATGAAGGAGGCGGGACAGCTCCTCGGCGTCACCCAACGCGAGCGCAGTCGCCCGCGCCTCGGCGGCCGCAATGACGTCTTCGACATCACCCATACGCGTGAGCCTGACACGGCGTTCGAGACGGTGCTCCACACGCACTCAACTCGGCAGGGTCGCGCGTTCGTCGAGCGAAGGCGCGACGCACTCGAGGCCACTGGTTCTTTCGCCGGGAATCCCCCAGCGCGCAGCCCGTCGCCCGAGCCGCAACCTACGCACACAGAATGCGTAGGCCTGACTGGCCCATGAGCACTCCACCGGACGTCGCTGCAGGTCAACGGCTTGCCGCCGCCACCACGTGGCGTCGTCCTGATCGGCGGCGGGATCAACCGCAACCGGAACTGCCACCAGCAACGGCAACCAGGACACGTACCGGGTAACGGCTGAGCACAAAGGCACAGGTCAGAGCCCTGACATGGGAGCCGCCTGTGGGAATCGAACCCACGACCTACGCATTACGAGTGCGTTGCTCTGGCCGACTGAGCTAAGGCGGCGTGTGCCGCCCAGAAGGACAGGTGGCACGGGCATCGAGTATAGGGGCCACACGGAGCACGCCCGTGCGCGGCCACGTCACCCCCAGGGCGACCCTGGTCAGCGGCGGCGATCGCTCGTCGTCCGGCGCCGGCCCCGGGTCGGGGTGACGGTGGCACCCGCGACGGCGACGAGCGAGCCGTCGGGTACCGCAGCGGGCTCGCCGTCCTGGTGCGTGATCTCGTCCCGCAGCGCGCGGCGGCGTTGCTGCGGGAGGCGAGGGCGTCCCGACGCGTCGCCCTCACCTCCCGCAGCCCCGCTCCCCGATGCGCCCCCCGAGGCGCCCCCCGCCATTCCACCCGAGACATCCCCCGACACCTTCGGCTCCCGCACCGAACCCGAGGCCAGGTGCCGCGGCGTCCCGTGCCCGGCCGAACGCGGAGACCACGTCGGCGTCCATCGACTGCCACAGATCCTCAGTGAGGCATACCCCACACCGAGCACGATCCACACATCTCCGAGGCTGAACACGTTCGACAGCGGCCAACTGGCCGGGATCGCGAACACGTCGCCCAGGAAGCCCAGCCGGGCGCCGTCCAGCACCCCCGAGTTGGTGAACTCGTGCGCCCGCTGATCGATTCCGGCCCGGCGCAGCGCCTCGGCGCTGGCGGGCAACGTCCCCCCGTTGAGCGAGATGGCCAAACCATTGCTCGCCGCACCGAGCGCCAGCACCACCATGCCGGGCACCCGCCGGTTGGCCCACAGGAACGCACCCGCCGCCACGTAGGTGCTCACGTGCACGCCACCCAGCAGCCACTGCGGACGGGTGAAGATCTCGATCACCACGATCTGGGTCGCCAGCGCCAGCCCGACCAACCAGGTCAACTTCAGCCGGACGCCGGCCAGCCGCCGCAGCCGCCCGCCGATCACCGCGGGCAGCAACAACACGAACAGCGCTGCCACCGGAATGATCACGAGCGCACCTCCTGGCGGGGAAGGGCCGCGGCCACCTCGCCCGCGCGCCGGGAATCGAGCCAGGTCAGCAGGGACTCCTCCGACATCGGTCGGGCGATGTGGAATCCCTGCACCCGGTCGCACCCCAGGTCGGCCAGTCGGCCCAGCGTCGCCGGGTCCTCGACACCCTCGGCCACCACGGTCAATCCCAGCCCGTGGGCGAGCTCGATGGTCGACCGGACGATCACCTCATCGTTCTCGTCGGCCAACATGTGCGTCACGAAGGACTTGTCGACCTTCAGGTCGTCCGGCCTGAGCTGCTGCAGGTAGGACAGCGATGAGTACCCGGTGCCGAAGTCGTCGACCGCCAGGCGCACGCCCAGCTCACGCAGTTCGCGCAGCACCCCGAGCGCCCGGCGGGGGTCGGCGAGCAGTGTCGACTCGGTCACCTCCAGGGTCAACCGCTCGGCCGGCACCGACCGCTCGGCCAACACCTCACGGACCCAGGTGGGCACCTCGAGGTCCTGCAGCAACCGCACCGAGACGTTCACGGCCATCGACAGGTCGTGGCCCGCGACCCGCAGTCGGTCGAGCGCCCGCAACGACTCCTCGACCGCCCGATGCGACATGTTGCGGATCGCTCCACAGTTCTCCGCCAAGGGGATGAACACCTCGGGCTCGATCGGGCCGTGCACCGGGTGCCGCCACCGCATCAGCGCCTCGAGGCAGACCACCCGGCCGGTCGCCGTCTCGATCTGTGGCTGGAACACCAACCCGAACCCCTCGGGGACGCCGTCCCCCGCCAGGTCGGCCACCAGAGCCAGCCGCATCACGGTGTTCTGGTCGTACTCGGGGCTGTAGACCTGCACGTCACCGCGGTTGTTCTTGGCCTGGTAGAGCGCGATGTCCGCGCGCTGTAACAAGGTGTCGGTGGTCGCCTCGTGATCGTTGCTCAGCGCGATGCCGATGCTCGCCCCGATACCGATCCGGACGTCGTCGACCACCACCGGTTCACGCAACCGGCTCGAGATGCGGGCGGCCAGCTCGCGCACCTGCTCGGGTTCGGGCACCGGGCCGATCACGACGGCGAACTCGTCGCCCCCCAGGCGGGCCACGGTCGCCCCGTCCGGCTGGCAGGCACTCACCCGGCGGGCCACCTCACGCAGCAAGGCGTCGCCCACATGGTGTCCCAGCGTGTCGTTGACGTCCTTGAAGTGGTCCAGGTCGAGCAGCATCACGCCCACCAGGCCACCCACCTCTCGTGCCTGGGTCAGCGCCCGGTCGGCCCGCATCCGGAGCAGGGTTCGGTTGGCCAGCCCGGTCAGTCCGTCGTGCAACGCCTCGTACTGCCGTTGCGCCGCGATCCCCGCGCTGCGCTGCACCCCCACCAACGGCAGCGCGACCAACCCGAGCACCAACACCGAGTACTGCGAGGCCATGGCCGCCACCGGCGCCAGCCCGATGAGGATCACCGTGGTCAGTCCTTGCGCCCGCAGATCGCCCTCGATCACGGCCAGAGCGCTGCGCCCGGCCTGCAGCGCCACCGCCAGGGCGACCGCACCGTTGTTGACCACGAAGAACGTCGCTCCAGCGACCAGCGCCGCGACGACTTGATCGGAGGTGATCGTGGTCGTGGGGTCGAGCATCCCCGCGCCGGTCATCAGGCAGAACACGGCACGTGCCGAAGCCAGGGTGAGGATGTACTGCGCGACGTTGAAGGCAGCGCGTAGTCGTTGTCGCCCGCCCAGGGCATCGCTGGCGGCCACCGCCACCCCCTGGACCAACAGGGCCAGGACGAGCGGTCCGGACAGCAGCAGGGCCAGGGCAAAGGTGGTCGAGACGGTCACCTGATCGGTGTCGCCGTCGGCCCGCGCGACGTGCACCGGACGCAGCTCACCCAGCACCAGCAGCCCGGCCAGCAGGTAGCAGGTCACCAGATCGGGACTTCCCCAGTCGACGGTCGAGATCTGTCGCACCGCGACCACGCCGAAGAGCACCACTGCGCACACCACGATGCCGACCGCGTACACGGTCACCACGGCAGGCCGGCGACGGCGCACCGAGGCGCCGTCCGCAGTCGCCGTGCTCATGCGCGAGGTCCCCTCCCTGATTCCCATGGCTGCCCCGAAACGGAAGTGGCCACGTGTGCCGCATCGGCTCGCGTCGCCGTCGCCTGAGGCCACGGTGGCCACAAACACCCGAGTGCCCGTGCCGGGGCACGGGCACTCGGGTGCTGGGAAGTCAGGATCTCTGCGGGAAAGGGGAGCGCCGCGGGTGCGGTCCCGGACGCGCTGAGCCGATCGATCAGGCCCACTTCTTACCGGCGAACACGACGCCGGCCACGACTCGGGTGGCGGTCATGCTCAGAACCACTTCACGCCGGCGCCGACAACGGAAGCCACGGCGATGACGCTCGCCGCGGCACTGACAGCCTTGGACAGGATGGTGATCTTCATAGGTGTTCGGTCTCCTCGATCGTTCCCCGGACCCTGCGGCCCGCTCGAGTTCAATAGTGGCTATGGGTAGTCGCCAAAGCACTATGTGTAAGGCCGGACCACTCGGACGGATTGCCGCTGGTCAGAGCGGGTGAGTCCCGCCCGACCAAACGGGCACCCGCACCGGGCCGCGTGACGCCCCAACGGCGTATCTCGGCGTCGTCGGCTACGCCATCCGGGGACATCACGACCGGACGATCACCCTGAGTGGGCGGTACCCAGCGTGACCGCAGGAAGGGTCAGCTGCAGCGCAGGCCCTCGGCAGGCAGCGTTCCCCTGAGCAGATAGGTGTTGACGGCCGAGTCCAGACAGGTATTGCCGTTGCCGTAGGCGGTGTGCCCGTCGCCCTCGAGGGTGATCAGCCGGGCCGCCGCGAGCTGCTTCGACACCGACACCGCGTCCTCGTACGGCGTGGCCGGGTCATTCGTGGTGCCCACGACCAGGATCGGCGCCGCTCCCGACGCCGACAGCTTCTTCGCCGGCATCACCGCGTCGTGGGGCCACTCGGCACACGTGACCGCCCCCCAACCGAGCAGGTCGCCGAAGGGCGCCGCGGTCTGCTTCATGCGCTCGGCGTCGGCCTTGATCTGCGCGACGGTCCGCCGGTCGGCGTGGTCCATACAGAAGATCGGGCTGGTCACCTGGAGGATCTGTTCGTATCGGCCGTCCACGTCGCGGCGGAGATAGGTGTCGGCCAACAGCAGCATCGTGGTGCCGTCACCGCTCAGCGCCTCCGTGAGGCCCTGGGTGACGGTGGGCCACAACGAGGTGCTGTACATGCCGCCGAGCAACCCGGTCAGGAACAGCGCCTGAGTCAGCGGCCTCCCATCGGTGCGCAGCGCCTTGGCGTCGATCTGCCGGCTCAGCTGCTCGAGCTGCCCAACCGCCTGGTCCCGGGTGCCCCGCAACGGGCAGGCCTCCTCGGCCAGACAGTGAGCGATGAAGGAGTCCACCGCCCGCCCGAAGCCCTTGGCCTGGGACTCGGCGAACTGCCCCGCCGTCGCCGACGGGTCCACGACGCCGTCCAGCACGATGCGTCCGACCCGCCAGGGGAAGGTCTCGGCGTACCACACGCCCAGGTAGGTGCCGTACGACACCCCCATGAACGTCAGCGTCTGATCCCCCAGGACGGCGCGCAGCACGTCCATGTCCTTGACCGTGCTCAGGGTGTCGAGGTGTGGGAGCAGCTCACCGGAGTGCTGCTGACAGGCCGCTGCGTAGCGCTTGTTCTCCGCGACCCACGCCTCCTCCTCCGCCACGGTGTCGGGCGTGGAGTCGATCGCGTAGAAGGCGTCCTGCTGATCGTTCGGCAGACACGTCACGGCCGGTTGGCTCTGACCGACCCCGCGGGTGTCCCAACTCACCACGTCGTAGACCTTGCGCACCTCGCGTGGCAGCTGGCCGTACAGGGCCGGGGCGTAATCGACACCCGACGCACCCGGACCACCCGGGTTGAACATCAACGCGCCGATCCGCGTGCCGGTCGCCGTCTTGCGGGTCACGGCCAGTTGCAGGGTCGCCCCGGCCGGCTCCGCCCAGTCGACCGGCACGGTGACCTTGGCGCACTCGAACCCGTCGGTGCAGCCCTTCCACGCCGGTTTCTGGCCGTAGTACTGGGCCAGTGCCGGGTCGGTCGCCGGATCGCGGCGTTCGGTCGTGACGGACGTGGCCGGCCCGGGCTGGGCCGGCTTCGCCGCGGAGTCCCCACCGGGCAGGCCGAGCGGGCCACAGGCGGCGAGCACCAGGACGACGACGCAGGCGGCGACCAGGGACGACGCTCGTCGGACGGCATCGGTCATGCGGTAGGACCCCCACGAGGATGATCGAGAGCGCACCTGGCCCGGGGGCGGCGCACCGGGTCGAGATGTCACAGTGCTGATCGGATTTGCTGAACGGAAGGCTATCCCGCGCGACGGCGCGCGCCGTCCATGGGTACCTCCCCGAGCAAGGCGACCATCAGCGCCTCCACCGCCAGCAATGGCGCCACATTCGCCTCGATCCGTTCTCGCGCAACGCCGATGGCCTCCAGGCGGCGAAGCGTCGCCTCGGGTGTTCCGGCCCGGGCCAGGCGGTCGATGTCGGGCCACGACTCGGGGTTGGTCAACTCTGATCCGGTATCGAGCTGGGTCACCAGCACATCGCGGAAGAACGACATCAGGTCGGTCAGCGACCGGTCGAGGACGTCGCGCTGGGCGCGCGTGGCGCGGCGCTTCTGGTTCTCCTCCAACGTCTTCAGCTGACTACGCACCGCCGGCGGCAGGGTGGACAACCCCTCGGCGCCCAGGGTGTGCAGCAGCTGAGCCCGCTCGGCCGCATCGCGTTCACCGGTGGCGGCCTTGGACTCCTCGGTGGCCACCTCGACGAGCTGACCGGCAGCCATCACCGCTGCCCCGACGCCACTCAGCTGGGTCGGCAACCGCACGATGTCCCGGCGCCGGATCCGGGCGCCCTCGTCCGTCGCCAGCCGCCGGGCCAGGCCGATGTGACTGCCCGCAGCCCGGGCCGCGAAGGCGGCGATGGCCGGGTCCACCGCGTGCCGGCGCACCAGCAACGCCGCGACGTCCTCGACCGGCGGCACCCGCAACCCGACGTGCCGACAGCGGGATCGGATGGTGACCAGCACGTCGTCGGGGCTGGGGGCACACAGCAGCCAGACCGTCCGCGGCGGTGGCTCCTCGATCGCCTTGAGCAACATGTTGCCCGAGGTGTCGTTGAGCCGATCGGCGTCCTCGATCACGATCACGCGCCAGCGGCCCAGGGTGGGCCGCTGCGAGGCCAGGGTCACCAGCGGCCGGACCTCGTCGGCGCGCAGGTGAACGTGCTCGGTCGCGATCAGGGTGACGTCCGGGTGCGACCCGGCCAGCGCCGTCCGGCACTCGTGACACCGACCGCAGCCAGCCTCGCTGCACTGCAACGCGGCGGCGAACGCCCGAGCCGCCGTCGACCGGCCACTACCGGGGGGGCCGGTCAGCAACCAGGCGTGGGTCATGCCGGACGACGCGTCCAGCACCGAACCAGACCCCGAACCCGGCACCGTGTCCGGCGCGCTCGCACGCGACAGGACGCCGACCGCCTCGGTCTGCCCGACCAGATCGGCCCACACGCTCACGTCTGGGTCCAGCCGCCGAACAGCTCGTCGCGCAGGTCGCGGACACCGGGCTGGGGTGGCGTGTGTTCCGGCGCCTCGGGGGGTTCGCTCACCGCCTCGACGGGATCGTTCGCCACCGGAGCCGGCCGGGCGAGCTGCGGGTTGAGGTGTGCCAACGGCAGCGGCTCGGTCTCGCCGGCGTCGGTGAACCAGGCCCGTTGCGGATGGGTGGCCACGTGCTCACCCCGGGGTCGGCGACGGTCCTCCACCCGCACGACCGGTGCCGCCGTCGGTGCCGCCATCGGGGACGGCGTGGGCTGGGTCGCGACCGGGGCAGGTGGTACGGCCGGGGCCGGTGACGCGGTGACCACCGGAGCCGGGGCCGGCTGGGCCGGGGCCGGCTGGGCCGGGGCCGGCCGCGCAGTGATGGGTGCCGACACGGTCACGGTGGGCGGTGGCCCGGGGACGCGCGCAGTCACCAGCGGCAAGGGTTCGGTGGGCGGCTCGGCGTTCATCTCGCGATGGCGCAGGGCCGGGCCGCTGGGTGCGTCGCCCCGCGATACCACAGCCGGCGCCAGGCTCACGACCTGCTGGTCCTCGCGGGCGGTCAGGGCGGCGCGCTCGGCCTCCTCGGCGTAGCGCCGCTCGACCTCCTCCTGCAACTGACGGTCGGCCTCTTCTCGTGCCCGACGGGTGGCCTCCTGACGGGCTCGGGCCTCGTCGCGGCTGCGCCCCCGCAGCTCGGCGTCCAAGCGCAGTACCTCGGCCTCGGCCGCGGCGCGCCGACGGCGGGCGTCCTCTTCGGCGGCCAACCGGGCGGCCAGTTCGGCCCGGCGCTTGCGCGAGATCGGGACCACGTCGCGCACCCGGCGCCGGATCGCCTCCTGGATCTCCTCCCGAGGATCGGACCCGTCGAGCACGAGGTAGCGGTGGGGATCCGTCCGGGCCAGGTCGAGGAAGGCCTGACGAACCCGGTCGTGGAACTCCTCCGGCTGGGCCTCCATCTTGTCGGCGCCGTTGCGCTTGGGGTCGTTGGCCCGGCGGACCCGCGAGATCTCGGGCGGGATGTCCAACAACACGGTCAGGTCGGGCACCAGGCCCGCGGTGGCCCAGCGGGAGATGTAGCCGATGTCGTCGGCCCCCAGCGCGCGGCCCACGCCCTGGTAGGCGATCGAGGAGTCGACGTACCGATCCGTGATCACGATCGCGCCCCGGGCCAGGGCCGGCCGCACCAACGAGTCGATGTGGTGGGCGCGGTCGGCGGCGAAGAGCAGGGCCTCGGCCCGGGGCCCCACGGACTCACCCTCACCGAGCAACACCTCGCGCAGCCGGACGCCGACCGCGGTCGCGCCGGGTTCGCGGGTGAGCACCACGTCGTGGCCCTGGTCGGAACGCAACCAGTCGGCCAGCACCCGGGCCTGGGTGGACTTGCCGGTGCCGTCGCCGCCCTCGAAGGCGATCAACCAGCCGTTGTAGGGCCGGGACGAGCGTGCCGAGACGCTCGCCTCGGGCATTCGCCGATCGGCCCACAGGGCGAACAGATCGCTGCGCAGTCGCGCTCCGGGCCGGTCGTCCATCGCTCGATAGGCCATCGTGCCCACGACCAGGGCGATCACCCCGGCCAGGCCGAACACCCAGGCGGCACCGTTGTAGACCAGCCGTTCGTTCCACGGCAGCACCACGGTGTGTCGTCCCACGGCCGCGGCCAGGGCGGGGCCTGCGGCCAGGGCCAGCAGCAGGACGATGCGTGCCGCCGAGTGCAGGAAGCCGAAGGTGCGCCCCCGGATCTCGTCGGTCACCTCGAGCCCGAGCAGGGTGTAGCCGATGACCCAGGCGACGCCCCCGCTCAGCCCCAGACAGACCGTGAACAGCACGGCCAGGACCAGATTGGGCACCAGGGCCAGCAGCGCGAGGAACAGCCCGGCGGACACCAGGGCGAGCCCGAACAGCCGCCGTCGCGAGAATCCGGCGAGCAACCGGGGGCCCAGCCACATGCCGCCGGCCAGCCCGGTGAAGACTGCCCCGAACAGCACCCCGAAGCCCGCCTGACCTGCACCCAGATCGATGACGAAGGTCTGCGCCAGGCCGACGACCAGACCGCCGGCGGCGAACGCCCCGAGCATGCCCAGCACCAGACCGCGGACCAGACGGTTCTGGGCGACGAAACGCCAGCCGCCCATGATCGAGGCCAGCACGGGCTCGGCTCGGGCCACCTCGCGGGCGCCGGTATCGGGGATGTCCAGTCGCCAGATCACCAATGCAGAGATCAAGAAGGTCAGGGCGTTGGCCCACAGCGCGACCGTGACCGGTGAGACATCGGGCAGCGACGGCATCGCGGTCGAACCGTCGGCCAGCAGGGACAACACGATGTAGAGCAAGGCGGCGATCGGCGCCGAACCGAAGGTGGCCACCAGGTTGAGCTGGTTGGCGGCCTCCAATCGGCGCCGGGGAACCAGGTTGGGCACCGTGGCATCGTTGGCCGGGCTCCAGAACAGCGCCACACACTCGATCAGCAGAGTGGCGGCGAACAGCCAGGGCAGCGTGCCGACGACGACGATCGAGGCGAAGAGGCCGAACCGGAGCAGGTCGGCGACCACCATCGTCCAGCGCCGGTCGAGCCGATCGGCCAGGGCTCCGGCCAGCGGACCCAGCACGACCGCCGGTGCCAACCGCAGGATGAACACCCCGGCGATGGCGATGTTCTGCGCGGCATAGGAGCTCTGGGCCAGCGAGCCGGCCATCGCCGCGGTGGCGAGCAGGCCGAGCCAATCACCCAGGCTGGACAGCCCGCAGGCGAGCCACAGCCGTCGGAACGCCGTGATGCCCAGTACCGCGCGGATGTCGTGGTCGGGCGCGGGATCGTCGTCCGACAGCACGCCGACAGGGCTGTCGGACGCACCGACACCACTCGCCAGCCCAGTCACCGGGCCAGGGTAACCGCGACGGGTGACAACGGGCAGGTCGATGTCGACTCACATGGGCGAGGCGGTCCCGGGCTTCCAGTCCGTGGTGGTGCCCGGGAAGGGGCACGCAACGACCCCCGAAGCACCGGTAGTTGTCGCCCTGCTGCCGCCCCGAAGGCGGTCACGGACACCACGGACACCACGGCACCGAGGAGGGCAATCGCGCGTCTGGACGTCCTCACGCGGTCCGGGTCACCAGGACCAACCCCGGCTGCGCAGTTCGGCCTCGGCCATCATGCGCCGCAGAGAGGAGTTGTCCTCCGGTAGGTCGTCGATCTCGGCCAGCCGACAGGCCTCCTCGAGCAGGTTCGCATACGCGGTGCGAGCAGCCTGCAGGTGATGCCCCCGGGCGAATCGGGACTCATCGACGAGCAGCAGATCGATGCGGGTCTCCACCCGGGTCAGGGCGTACTGGATCTGCAACGCCGAGAAGGGGTCGACGTCCGGACGCCGCGCCTTGCGCAACGTATCGACCACCCAGGTCTGCCATGTGGGCATCGGTGCCCCCGCTCGTCGGCGTTCTGCCATCCCGAACCACGGTAACTCCCGGGCGCCGCACCGCCCACCCCCGGCCCCGTGGTGATCATGCAATTCGTGCACGCTCGTGAACGGTTTCACGAGCGTGCCCGGATTGCATGATCACCGCGGAAGGGGTCAGCCTGCGGTCTTCTTGGCGGCGGTCTTCTTGGCCGTCTTCTTGGCGGCCGTCTTCTTGGCCGTGGCCTTGGTCGCCGTGGCCTTCTTGGCGGTGGCCTTCGTCGCCGTCTTCGTCGCTGTGGCCTTCTTGGCGGTCGTCTTCTTGGCGGCGGTCTTGCGCGCCGTCCGCTTCACCGGCCCCCGGGCACGCTTCTCGGCGAGCAGTTCGGCCGCACGCTCGAGCGTGATGCTCTCGACCGCATCGCCCTTGCGCAGGGTGGCATTGCTCGTGCCATCGGTGACGTAGGGGCCGAAGCGGCCGTCCTTGACCACCACCGGGCCACCGCTGACCGGATCGGGACCCAGCTCACGCAGCGGCGGTGCCGCTGCGGCACGGCCCCGTTGCTTGGGCTGGGCGTAGATCGCCAGGGCCTCGTCGAGCGTGGTGGTGAAGATCGCGTCCTCGCTGCCCAACGAGCGCGAGTCCGTGCCCTTCTTCAGATACGGCCCGTAGCGGCCGTTCTGAGCGGTGATCTCGTCACCGCTCTCGGGGTCCGCGCCGACCACCCGGGGCAGCGACAACAACTGCAGCGCCTGCTCCAGGGTGACCGTCGCGACGTCCATGCTCTTGAAGAGGCTGCCGGTGCGTGGCTTGGTCGCCTTCGGGGCGTCGTCCTCGAACACCTCGGTGACGTAGGGGCCGAACCGACCAGCGCGGGCCACCACCTGCCGGCCGGAGGCCGGGTCGACACCCAGCACCCGGTCCCCGCTGTTCTGGTGGCTGAGCAGCTCCCGGGCCTTGGCGACGGTCAGCTCGTCGGGCGCGACGTCGTCCGGCACGCTCGCGCGCACCGGCTCGTCGCCCTCGGCCTCACCCGGCACCTCGACGTAGGGGCCGTAGCGCCCCACCCGCAGCTCGATGCCCTCACCCAGCTGCACCGTGTTGATGTCGCGGGCGTCGATCTCGCCGAGGTTCTCGACCAGCGGACGCAGCCCCCCGCCGTGCGCCTCGCCGTCGCCGAAGTAGAACCGCGACAGCCAGGCCACCCGCTGCTCGTCGCCGCGGGCGATCCGGTCGAGGTCCTCCTCCATGGCGGCGGTGAAGTCGTAGTCGACCAGCCGACCGAAGTGCTCCTCGAGCAGCCGGGTGACCGAGAACGCCAGCCAGGTCGGTACCAGCGCCGACCCCTTGCTCGTCACGTAGCCGCGGTCCTGGATGGTCGTGATCGTCGCGGAGTACGTCGAGGGGCGGCCGATCCCGCGCTCCTCCAAGGCCTTGATCAGGCTGGCCTCGGTGTAGCGCGGCGGCGGCTGGGTCTCGTGACCGTCGGCGGTCAGCTCGAGGGTGCGCAGCGCATCACCGGTCGTCAGGTCGGGCAGGCGGCGCTCGTCGTCCGACGAGCCGTGCCTGGCCCCGTTGGCCCCGTTGGCCCCGTTGGCGCGCAGCTCGTCGCGGCCCTCCTCGTACGCGGCGAGGAAGCCGCGGAAGGTGATCACGGTGCCGGACGCCGCGAACTCGGCCTCGCGCGTCAGCACGGTGGCGGCCGCACCGGACACCGCCCCCGGCGTCGCGACCAGGCGCACGGACGCCGTCGAGCCCCGGGCATCGGCCATCTGCGAGGCGACGGTGCGCTTCCAGATCAGCTCGTAGAGGCGGAACTCGTCCCCGCGCAGCTCGCCGGACACCTGGGCCGGGGTGCGGAAGGAGTCTCCCGACGGCCGGATCGCCTCGTGCGCCTCCTGGGCGTTCTTGCTCTTGCTGGTGTAGGTGCGCGGCGAGGCCGGCACGTACTCGGGGCCGTAGAGCTCGCCGATCTGCCGCCGGGCGGCGGTGATCGCCTGCGTCGACAGCACCACCGAGTCGGTTCGCATGTAGGTGATGTAGCCGTTCTCGTACAACCCCTGCGCCACCCGCATCGTCTGCCGCGACGAGAAGCGCAGCTTGCGGCCGGCCTCCTGCTGCAGCGTGGAGGTGGTGAAGGGCGCGGCGGGACGGCGGGTGTAGGGCTTGGTGTCGACCGAGCGCACCCGGACCGGCGCGTCGTCCAGCGCGGTGACCACGGACGCCGCCTGCTCACCGTTCAGGTGCACGGTGCCGGCGCTGCGGGCCGCGGCGGTGAGCTGACCGGTGTCGTCGAAGTCACGTCCGGTGGCGACCCGCGCGCCGTCCAGGGCGACGAGGCGCGCAGCGAACGCCTCTGCTGCCGCTGCAGCGTCCCCCGGCTCGCCCTCGGGGGCGAAGCTGCCCTCGACGTCCCAGTAGGACGCCGCGCGGAACGCCATCCGCTCCCGCTCGCGCTCGACCACCATGCGGGTGGTCACCGACTGCACCCGACCGGCCGACAGACCGGCACGGACCTTGCGCCACAGCACCGGCGAGACCTCGTAGCCGTAGAGCCGGTCCAGGATGCGCCGGGTCTCCTGCGCGTCGACCAGACGCTCGTCCAGGTCACGGGTGTCCTGCAGCGCCCGCTGGATCGCCTCGCGGGTGATCTCGTGGAACACCATGCGCCGCACCGGCACCTTGGGCTCGAGGACCTTCAGCAGGTGCCAGGCGATGGCCTCGCCCTCGCGGTCCTCGTCCGTGGCCAGGTAGAGCTCGTCCGCCTCCTTCAGCGCCCGCTTGAGCTCGGTGACCTTCTTCCTCTTGTCGGCGTCCACCACGTAGTAGGCGTCGAAGCCGTTGTCGACGTCGACCGCGAACTTGCCGTAGGGACCCTTCTTCATGTCCGCGGGCAGCTCACTGGGCTGAGGCAGGTCCCGGATGTGCCCGACGCTCGCCTCGACGTCGAATCCCGCGCCGAGGAAGCCGGCGATGTTCTTCGCCTTGCGAGGCGACTCGACGATGACGAGCCGGCGCGGAGTGGGGGCCTTGGTGGTGGCCACGCTGAGCCTTTCCCTGACTGGTGGAGCAGAAGGTCGATCCTTGGAGATGATGCCGGTCCGGGCAGCCCGCGAGCGGGACGGAGGTCGGCTCGGCTCGGCCGGTGGGCCGCCGTCATCGGTGGGCTCGAAGGGTAGCGGCACGAGTGCGGAACGCCATGACGGTAACCCGCACGGACACCGAGGGGGCAATTCGGGACCCCGCAGCGCCCCGTCTCGACCCCCGTGTCGACCCAGCGCAACCATCGGCACGCGTCATCTGCATCTGCACCTGCATCTGCATCTCGCCGCAAATTGACCGAATCACCCGACAAATAGTTATACAGAGAGTTATGATCAGTTACATGAAGTTGGGCGACGGAGCGATTCGCGGCACTATTAGCCGCTGAGAGGTGTCGCTCGCGCCTTCAGCCACGTAGCGTCATCCCCCGTAGGTCTGACAGCATCAATGATCGATCCTGGCGCCCTCGAGGTCCCGGAGCTAGCACCATGGGTAACGAGCGCTCAGCGGGGGAACTAGGCCAGGCATCACCGCACAACGCTCGCACCCAGGAGGATCCGGTGGCCCGTCACGGTTCGGCCGATGCCGAGCACCCGACCCCGGACGCCCCGGCCGAGGTGCCGCGGCGCGTCGGGGGGCCGGCGACCTGGCCCATCCGGCAGAAGCTGATCGGTCTCGTCGCCCTGCCCACAGCCGCCCTGATCGGGCTGGTCGGCCTTCAGCTCACCCAGTCCTATTCCACGTGGAAGCAGGCGAGCACGGCCCAGGACGACGCCGAGGCGCTGATCGTGACCAACGCCTACGTCCAGACCGTCGACCGTGAGCTCCAGCAGACCTTCGCCCTGCTGCTGCGCAGCCCCAACGCCGGGCCGGAACTCACCGCACGCCGCAAGGCCACCAACGACGCCCTGAACGCGCTGGCGACCCGGCTCGACTCCCCGCCCGCCGGCGGCTGGTCACCGCAGGTCGCCCGCCAGGTCGAGGCCGTGCAGCGGGTCGGCTCGTCGTTGCTGGACCAGACGCCGTCCAAGACCGAGGTGCGGCTGCGCCAGCTGGTCGAGGTGAGCGGCACCACCTCGGCGTCCAGCGCGAGCCACATCGGTCTGGCGACCGTCGCCCAGAGCTTCGACGTCTTGATGCAGCCGGCCCGTGATCTGGCCACCGCGCTGTCGGCCGATCTGGCCAGGAGCACCCCGAACCCCCGCACCGTCGACACGGTCTCGCTGCTGAACTCCCTCACCGGTGCCAGCACCAGCGCGTCCCACGAGATGGTGTTGCTCACCACCGCGCTGCGCGACAACAAGGCCAACCTCTCGCAGGTCACCGCGATCGAGGAGGCCTCGGCCGGGCAGACCACACTGCTCGATCAGGCCGTCAGCCGCGCCAACCCCACCCAGCTGGCCCGGATCCTGGCCGTGCGCGCGCAGGACGTCTCGATCGCCACTGCGCGGAGCACCGGCCTGGGCATCGCTCGCGAGGGTGACGGCAAGCCGAACGCCCGCGCCGACCGGGAAGCACTCACCTTCTCGGTCAATGCCGGTAAGCGCCTGACCGCCCTGAGCGGGTTGGTCACCAGCACCGCCCAGGACCTGCAGGATCAGACCGGCTCCGACCGGCGTGCGGCGTTGCTGCGGCTGATCTTCTTCGGCGGTCTCGGTGTGGCCAGCCTGATCCTGGTGAGCCTGCTGGTCTCGGCCCTCGGCCGCACCATCACCGTCCCGATGCGCCGCCTGCGCAGTGGCGCCGTCGACTCGGCGACCGTGCGGTTGCCGGCCGCCGTCCGTCAGATCGAGCGCGAGGGTCCCGAGGCCGTCGTCGCCGTCCCGCCGGTGCTGCCGCTGGACGCCCGGGTCGGCCCCGAGACCCGCGAGGTCGCCCAGGCCCTGGACGGCCTGACCGCCGAGGCGATCCGGCTGGCCACCTCGCAGGTGCGACTGCGCCAGTCGCTGGACGAGGCCTTCGTCAGCATGTCCCGGCGCAGCCAGTCGATGGTCGAGAAGCAGCTGGCCATCATCGACGAACTCGAGAGCACCGAGGAGGACCCGGAGCAGCTGCGCAACCTGTTCCGGCTCGACCACCTCGCGGCGCGGATGCGCCGGTACAACGACAACCTCCTCGTGCTGGCCGGCTCCGCGGTGCGCACCCGCAGCGCGGCCCCGGTGGCCATCGCGGACGTCTTCCGCGCGGCGACCTCCGAGATGGAGCAGTACGAGCGGGTCCGGCTGCAGCCCTTGTCGGGCGCCTCGGTGGCCGGCGCCGCAGCCGGTGGCCTGATCCACCTGCTCGCCGAGCTGCTCGACAACGCCGCCATGTACTCCCCGCCCACCAGCCCGATCGTGCTGTCGGCCGCCTTCACCCACGACGGCGGCCTGCGGCTCGAGGTCACCGACTCGGGCGTCGGCATCCCGCCGGCCGAACTGGCCGACCTCAATGCCCGCCTGGCGATGCCCGGCACCATCGACACCCAGGTGCCCTCGCGCATGGGTCTGTACGTGGTGGCCCGCCTCGCCCAGCGCGGCTCGTTCGGCGTGCGGCTGGCCGCCCGCCCCCAGGCTGCCGGGACGGTGGCCGAGGTGCTGGTGCCGAAGGCACTCGTGCTCGGTGCCCCCACCGGCCCGCTCGACACCATCGTGCCGCCGCCGGCGCCGTCCGCCCCCCTGGTTCAGGCCATGGAGACCCCTCGACTGCCCGCGCAGCACGGCGGCGCCGTGGCCACCCCCATGGGTGGGCTCACCCGCCCGGTTCGCCCGACCCAGCGTCCGGACGCGCCCCCGGTGCAACCCATGCCGACGCACGCGGCCCCCCCGGCGGCTGCGGGCACGACGCCTGGGCTGACCTCGGCCGGACTGCCGTCGCGCCGTCCGGGTGCGGCCCTGGCCGGCAACCCGTTGGCTGCCCAGCAGGCGGCCAACAGCCCGGCAGCGGCGAACCCGATGTCGCCGACCGCGCGCACGGCCGTCCCACGGGAATTGACACCCGCCGGACGCGACGGTGACGGCGCGACCCGCAACGGTGCGGCCGCCGGCCTGGACGCCGCGCGTCGCCGCAGCGGCGAGGGCGGGCTGACCGCGGACCTCCCCCGACGCCAGCCCGGTTCGACCGGCCGCCTGGGGACCCCGTTCATGCCGCCCGGTACCGCCGCCCCCTTCGGCGCCGATGGTCCCGGCGCCTTCGAACCGCCCGCAGCACGACGCCAGGGCGACGGTCTGCCCACCTCGGTGCCAGGACGACGCCCGGGGGCGCGACCCCTGCCGGTGCGAGCCCCGGGCCAGCCCGGTGGCGGACCGGCCCTCGGCCCGTCGGCAGCCACGGCCGTGGCGGCCGCCGCCTCGGCCCGGCCCCGCCCCACCGCGCCGCTGCCCGACAGCGGCCTGTTCGCCGCCGCCGCTCGACCGGCCGACGACACCGGAACCGACGGTGCTACCGGCGCCGACGGCACCGACGGCGCCGAGACCGCGGTCCCCACGGGCAAGGCGGCACCGTCGGCCACGGCAGCCCCATCAGCCAAGGCAGCACCGTCGGTGCCGGCCGCACCGTCGGCTCCTGCAGCGTCCCTGCAGACCCCACCGGCCCCGGTGCAGCCTGCGGCCGACAAGCCGACGGCGGCACCCACCGCACCGGCTGCGCCGGCACCGCTGCCCACCCGGCCCGTGGCACCTGCGGCCAAACAGGCACCTCCGACCGCCACCCCGGCGCAGGCAGGAACCCCTTCGCCGTTCGAGGTCGAGGCCCGGGCCGCCGCAGCGGCGTCCAGCGCTCGATTCGTTCCGCCGGGGGCGGCCGGCCCGCTGATCGGTTCCACCGGCGCCGGGCGTGCCCAGACGCCCATCTTCGATTCGATCTCGGTGTGGTTCTCGGACGACCGGACGGCGCACGTCAGCCGCGCCGGCGAACCGGCACAGGTGATCGACCTGCGGGACGGCGCGGCCAAGGCCGTGCCGCCGCCGGCGGCGAAACCGGCGGCACCCGCCGGACCGACCGGCCCGGCCGAGCCCTCGGCCGCGGGACCCGGTACGGGCACACCGAGCCGCTGGGCCAGCCTCGGCGACCAGCGCTGGATCGCCACCAACCTGCGGGCCGCTGCCGCGCCCGAGACGGCCGGCAGCACCTCGACGGGCTTGCCACGGCGCCGTCCGGGCGCCAACCTGCTGCCGTCGGCCGCTGCCGCCGCCGGGGCGCCCACAGCCGCTCAGGGAGGGCTGGCACGCCGCACGGACGCCGAGTCGGTACGGGGTCGGCTCGGGAGTTACCAACGAGGGCTCAGCTCGGCCCGTCGAGCCCGCCACCTGCCGCCGGAGAGTTCGGGCGGTCTGTTCCACGGGGGAACGGAAGCCGGTAACGGCCATCAAGGAGGAGATTCGTGAGCGTAGGGACGGGAGCCGACGTCGCATGGCTCGTCGACGGGTTCACCCAGCGGGTGCCCGGCGTCGCGCATGCCGCGGTGGTCTCCGCCGACGGGCTGCTGATGGCGAGTTCGGCCGGCCTTCCCCGTGACCGTGCCGACCAGTTGTCCGCGGTCGCATCGGGGCTGGGGAGTCTGACCAACGGCGCGGCATTGTGCTTCTCCGCGGGTTCGGTCGTTCAGACGGTGGTCGAGATGCAGGGAGGCTTCCTGCTGCTCATGGCCATCTCCGACGGTTCATGGCTGGCGGTGTTGGCCTCACCGACCTCGGACATCGGGTTGGTGGGCTACGAGATGACCATGCTGGTTGACCGGGTTGGTGATCACTTGTCGCCCGAATTGCGCCACGCCGAGTCCGACTGGGCCGGCAGGGCCTGAGATCCGGAGTCACGAACATGCCCAGACAGGCTCGCCCGGACGGCACAGATCCGCCGCCCCCTCGTAACCGGCGCGTTCATCGCACCGGCGATGCCGTGCGGCGTCGCTCGACGAGCGAGGTCGACGTGACCGGGCAGATTCCCGTGGTGCCGGACGGCCAGGCGGCACCCACGGACCCGACCGGAACCCCGCTGGACGGCTCAGGCCGAGCCGGGGGTCAGACGCGCGCCACCGGTGCCTCGGCATCGAGGACGACGCCCACGGAGCCCGCCTCCGGTGCGGACGGCGGCAGTCTGGACGCCGCAGCAGGGTTGTCGAACACCGGCCCGATGCCCGCCACCCCGGGTGGTTCGCGCGGTGGCCCCGCGCCGGTTGCCGAATCGGACTGGATGGCCATGGCCCGGCAGCAGGCCGAACTGGCCAGCCACCGGGACAGCGGCCTGGCCGCGTGGGTGCCGGGCAGCGGCCTGGACGAGGACGTGGAGATCGACCTGACCGGCTCGGCTTCCCTGGTGCGCCCGTACGCGCGGACCGGTGGCCGGACCCGTCCGGTGCGCGACCTGGACATGGAGGCGCTGGTCCGGACGACGCTGGCCGGCAAGGAGGCCTCGACCAGCCCGTGGCTCAACCCCGAACACACGAGCATCATCGAGATGAGCAGCGGCACGGTCTCGGTCGCCGAGATCGCCGCCCGGTTGTCCGTGCCGCTCGGCGTCGCCCGAGTGATCATCGCCGACATGATGGACCTGGGCCTGGTCGAGGTCATGAAGACCTCGGCCGCCGAAGGTGACGAACGTGACCCCGACTTCCTGAGGAGAGTACTCAGTGGCCTTCAGCGGCTCTGACGCGCGGCCGACCCGGTCGACCAAGATCGTTATTTCGGGCGGGTTCGGGGCCGGCAAGACCACCTTCGTGGGCGCCGTCTCCGAGATCGTGCCGTTGCGCACCGAGGCCGTCATGACGGCCGCGAGCACCGGTGTGGACGACCTGTCCGCCACGCCGCACAAGACCACGACCACCGTCGCGATGGACTTCGGGCGCATCTCCATCGACGAGCAGCTCGTGCTCTACCTGTTCGGCTCCCCCGGCCAGAACCGATTCTGGTTCATGTGGGACGACCTGGTGCGGGGCGCCATCGGCGCGATCGTGCTGGTCGACTCCCGCCGGCTCGAGGACTGCTTCGGCCCCATCGACTTCTTCGAGGCTCGCGGGTTGCCCTTCATCGTGGCCCTGAACGCCTTCGACAGCCACGTTCCGCACGCGCCCGAGGCCGTGCGTGACGCTCTGCAGCTCAGTGAGGGCACCCCGGTGATCGTCTGCGACGCCCGCGACAAGGAGTCGGCCAAGCAGGCCCTCATCGCGGTCGTGGAGCATGCCCTGCGCACCTGGTCCAAGATGGCCACCCAGGCGCAGTCCACCCCCGCCTGACTCGGCTGACGCGGCTGGTTGGGGTTCCTCGCCATCCATCGGGACCACTCGTGGCGTCCCCGACCACCTGATCACCCACCACAGGCATGATCACGTTGAAGATCACGTTGAGGGTTTCCGACGCATCGACGCAGACGACGTCCTCAACGTGATCTTCGGTGGCGCTCCAAGGCCTCACCGTGATCTTCAACGTGATCACAGGTGGTGTCGGCGCGTGCCCTCGGTGCCAGAGACGCCACTGGCCCCTCCCGTCCGAGGACGGGAGGGGCCAGTGGCGTGTGTCCGACGAACGGCTCAGGCGCCGGCCGCCGCGGGCACCTCGGCGTGCATCGCCGAGGCACGACGCTTGGACGTCGTGACCGCAGCGACGATCACCACGACGGCCACCAGGCTGATCGCCAGGCGCACCCCGGTGTTGTCGCTGGTCTGCACGATCGCGGGCGCGATCAGCACCGACACCAGGTTCATCACCTTGATCAACGGGTTGATCGACGGACCGGCGGTGTCCTTGAACGGGTCACCCACGGTGTCGCCGATGACCGTGGCGGCGTGGGCGTCCGAGCCCTTGCCACCGTGCAGGCCGTCCTCGACCAGCTTCTTGGCGTTGTCCCAGGCGCCGCCGGAGTTGGCCAGGAACACCGCCATCAGCACGCCGGTGCCGATGGCGCCGGCCAGGTAGCCGGCCAACGCACCGACGCCGAGGCCGAAGCCCACGGCGATCGGGGCCATGGCGGCCAGCAGACCGGGCGTGGCCAGCTCGCGCAGCGAGTCCCGGGTGCAGATGTCGACCACTCGGCCGTAGTCCGGCTTGACCGAGTAGTCCATGATCCCGGGGTTCTCCTTGAACTGCCGGCGAACCTCGAACACGATGGCGCCCGCGGCCCGGGTCACGGCGTCGATGGCCAGACCCGAGAACAGGAACACCACGGCTGCACCGATCATCAGGCCGACCAGCACGTTCGGCGAGACCACCTGGTAGATCAGGTCCGCGTCACCGATGGCGTCCTTGACCCCCTGGGAGGCGTCGCCCAGCGCGGTGTTCACCGCATCGTTGTACGAACCGAACAGCGCCGTCGCGGCCAGCACAGCGGTCGCGATGGCGATGCCCTTGGTGATCGCCTTGGTGGTGTTGCCCACCGCGTCGAGCTCGGTGAGGATCTGGGCGCCCTCACCGCTGACGTCGCCGGACATCTCGGCGATGCCCTGGGCGTTGTCACTGACCGGCCCGAAGGTGTCCATGGCCACGATCACGCCGACCGTGGTCAGCAGGCCACACCCGGCCAGCGCGATCAGGAACAGCGACAGGATGACCGAACCGCCACCCAGCAGGTAGGCGGCATAGACCGCGGCACCGATGGTGACCGAGGTGTAGACGGCCGACTCCAGGCCGACACCGATACCGGACAGCACGACCGTGGCCGCACCGGTCAGCGCCGTGTCGGCAACGTTGTGCGTCGGCGGGTGGTCGGTGCCGGTGAAGTACCCGGTCAGCCAGAGGATGGCCCCGGCGAGCACGATGCCGAGCACCACGGCAGAGATGGCGAGCAGGCGCGGGTCGCCGTCCAGTTTGGCGATCTCGTCGCTGACATCTGTCAGTCCGGCGAAGGTGGCCGGCAGGTAGGTGTAGGCCGCCACCGCGCAGAACACGGCCGAGATCACGGCCGACAGGTAGAAGCCGCGGTTGATGGCCTTCAGGCCGCTCTCGCCGTCCCGGGGCTTGGTCAGGTACACGCCGAAGGCGGCCGTGATGGCGCCCAGGGCGGGCACGATCAGCGGGAACACCAGACCCTCGGTGCCGAAGGCCGCCTTGCCCAGGATGAGCGCGGCGACCAGGGTCACCGCGTAGGACTCGAAGAGGTCGGCGGCCATACCGGCGCAGTCGCCGACGTTGTCACCGACGTTGTCGGCGATGGTCGCGGCGTTGCGTGGGTCATCCTCGGGGATGCCCTGCTCGACCTTGCCGACCAGGTCGGCGCCGACGTCCGCCGCCTTGGTGAAGATCCCGCCGCCGACACGCATGAACATGGCGAGCAGCGCCGCGCCGAAGCCGAAGCCCTCGAGCACAGCCGGGGCGTCACCCTTGTAGATCAGGACGACGATGCTGGCGCCCAGCAGGCCCAGACCCACCGTGGCCATGCCGACCACGCCACCGGTACGGAAGGCGACCCGCATACCGTTGTCGCGGCCGTTGGCCTCACGGGCCGCCGCGGCCACGCGCAGGTTCGCGCGCACGGCCAGGGTCATGCCCAGGTAGCCGATGCTGGCCGAGAACACCGCGCCGACGATGAAGAAGATGCTGCGCCCCAAGCGGATCGACTGGTCGTCGGCCGGCAGCAGGAACAGCAGGGCGAAGACCAGGACCACGAACGGCACCAGGGTCTTGAACTGACGGTTGAGGTAGGCGGCGGCGCCCTCTTGGACGGCGCGCGCGATGGTCTTCATCTTGTCGGTGCCCTCACCAGCAGCGAGAACTTGACCCCGGAACAGGACAGCGAGGGCCAACGCGGCCACCGAGATCGCTGTCACAACGTAGACCAGGGTCATGTTTCCGCCTGCAAGGGTGACCGCTTGGCCGTCTGCGGCCTGGGCGCTCCCCAGCATCCGTCCTCCTCGACGTGTGCGTGCGCACCCGCCCAGATGGCTCCGCTGATCAATGGGTGAAGATCAGGTATTGGACGGGGCATAGCGGCGCATCAGGTGACAACCTGTGCGGTGATCGCGGCGCAGTCTACGGAATGTGACCGGCGCCGCAAAAGCCTGCCACCTGTGACCTTACGCATGGCTCCCAAAGGTTTCGAGATGGCAACAAATGCGCCATGAACCGTAGAAGTACGGCATGCTAACCCGCTCTGTGCCAGCCGAGTTCGACCCCGGACAGCCCGCCGTCGACCTCCGGAACGAGGCGCAGCGAGTCGGACAGCGTGGCGGCCATCGCGAAGGTGACGGCGTCCTCGGGTAGCTCCACGCTGCCCGCGGGATCACAGACGCACACCTGCACGTCCGGCCCGTCGTCGAGCACCTCGACCCTGATCCGCCACCCAACCTCCGGCGGATCGACAGCCGGTGCCGCGCCGGCCCCGACCGGCACCACCGGCATGACGGGCGCAACGGGTGCGACGGATGCGGTGGCCTGCTTCGCGCAACGGTTCACGGCACGGGCGCACATCTCACCCACGGCGAGCCGGACGTCGTCCAAACGGACCTCGTCCACCCCCGCCCGGCGCGCGGCGGCCACGACCACCAAGCGGGCCATGCGCACATGTTCGGCCGCGGGGGCGAAGGTGAGCACCACGGGCGGCATGGTCGTCGTGATCGCGGATCAGTTGCCGGTGACCGGCGGCAGGTCCGATGCCGCGAGCGCATCGGCGAGCGAGGCATGGATCGGGAACACCTTGGTCAGCCCGGTGATCCGGAACACCTTGAGGATCTTCTCCTGGGTGCAGACCAGGTGGAGTGAGCCGTCCTGCGTGCGCACCCGGTTGAGACCACCGACCAGGACTCCCAGACCGGTGGAATCCAGGAAGTCCACCGAGGACAGGTCCACCACCAACCGATAGTGCCCGGCGGCGACCAGGTCGTTGATCCGTTCACGCAGTGCCGGGGCGGTGTAGACGTCGATCTCACCGACGACCGACACCACCGATCGGTCACCTTCCTGTCGGCTGGTGACGCTGAGATCCACTGGCCCCTCCCCTTGGGACGTCGGCGGGCTGACGCGGCTACCGGGCGCAGGGCTGCGCCCGGGACACCCTGGTGCCGATTCGGTGACGCTCGCGCTCCGGTCACTCGGTGTCGCGCTTGGCATTCAACACCATTCGCGAGCCCACGACGTCTTCGGAGGGTCATGTGGTGGTTCGCCACAGTGACGAAACGGTGCCCGGAGGCCGAGGGACGGCTCGCCGCGGGGCGGGACAGGGGGCCAGACTGAAGGGATGAGCGCCCCGCGGCTGCCGGCGTACCCGAGACTCGCCGACGGCCGAGGCGAACGGGTGCTGCACGCTCACACCATCCCGGCCCGGCCCGGCGAGCACTCCCCCTGGCCGACCTGGGCCGACCCGGTGGTGGTGCAGGCCTTCGGCCGGTGCGGCGTCGACCGGCCGTGGCGGCACCAGACGCTCGCCGCCGAGGCCGCCTGGCGCGGGCACCACGTGGCCCTGGCGACGGGCACTGCCTCGGGGAAGTCCCTGGTCTACCAATTGGCCGCCCTGTCCGCGGCTCGGGGCTCGACCTCGGGGTACGTCGGCGGCTCGGGGCCACGGCGTCCGGACGGCGGGAGCGGTCGTGCCACCGGCTGGGGCTCCGGCCGGGCCGCGGGCACCTTGTACCTGGCTCCCACCAAGGCGCTGGCCGCCGATCAGCTCGCCTCACTCGAGGCGTTGGGGGTGCCGGGGGTCCGAGCGGCCACCTACGACGGGGACACCCCACTCGATCAGCGCCGTTGGATCCGCGACCATGTCGAGATCGTCCTGACCAACCCGGACCTGCTGCATCACGGTCTGCTGCCGAGTCACCCACGGTGGGCCTCGTTCCTGCGCAGCCTGCAGTTCGTGGTGGTGGACGAGGCGCACCACTATCGCGGGGTGTTCGGCGCTCACGTGGCCGCGACCCTGCGGCGGCTCCGGCGGGTCGCGCGGCACTACGGCGCCGACCCGGTGTTCCTCACCGCCTCGGCCACCGCGGCCGACCCCGAACGCACCGCCGCCGACCTCACCGGCCTGGACGCCGGACAGTTCGAGGTCGTCACGCGAGACCACTCCCCGCGGGGGGCCACCACGTTCCTGCTGTGGGAACCGCCGCTGCTGCCCGGCGGTGGTGAGCACGGCGCTCCCACCCGGCGCAGCGCGATCCTGGAGACGGCCGAGCTGGTGACCGACCTGGTGGCAGCCGGCGTGGCCACCCTCGCCTTCATCCCCTCGCGACGTGGTGTCGAGACCGTCGCCGCCACCTCCCGGCGATTGCTGGCCGAGGTCGACCCGGAGTTGCCCTCGCGGGTGGCGGCCTACCGCGGTGGGTATCTGCCCGAGGAGCGGCGTGCCCTCGAGGCGGATCTGCGGGCGGGACGACTGGTGGCCCTGGCCGCCACGAATGCCCTCGAACTGGGCATCGACATCTCCGGCCTGGACGCGGTGGTGATCTGCGGCTGGCCCGGACGACGAGCCTCGCTGTGGCAGCAGGCGGGCCGGGCCGGGCGCGACGGCGGCGAGGCCCTGGCGGTGCTCGTCGCGCGCGACGATCCGTTGGACACCTACCTGGTGCATCACCCCGAGGCCATCTTCGGGCGGTCCGTCGAGGCCACGGTGCTCGACCCGTCCAATCCGTATGTCCTCGCCCCGCACCTGTGTGCCGCCGCTGCCGAACTGCCGCTGCGCGAGGTGGACGTCGACCTGTTCGGTGAGCACACGGCGTCCGTGCTCGACGCACTCACCGTGCGGGGCGCACTGCGACGCCGCCCGACCGGCTGGTTCTGGACCCGATCGGAACCGGCGAGCCGACTGGCCGATCTGCGGGGCACCGGCGGCGACCCGATCCGGATCGTGCAGCCCAGCACCGGCCGGATGCTCGGCAGTGTCGATGCCGGCGCCGCCCACCACACGGTGCACCCGGGGGCGGTCTACGTGCACCAGGGCGAGAGTTGGGTGGTGAACGATCTCGACCTGGACGACGGGCTGGCGCTGGTCGAGCCCACCGGCGACGAGATCTTCACCCAGGCCCGCGAGATCACCGATGTGCGGCTGCTCGACGTCCGGCGCAGCCGTCGGTGGGGTCGGGTCCAGCTGGCCACGGGCACCGTGGAGGTGACCTCGCAGGTGGTCTCGTATCTGCGACGCACCGTCGTCGATGGCCGGGTGATCGCCGAACAGCCGCTCGACCTGCCACCTCGCACCCTGCGCACCACCGCAGTCTGGTGGACCGTGCCCGCCGAACTGCTCGCCGAGCACGGCGTCGGCGCAACTCGGGTGCCGGGTGCCGCCCACGCCGCCGAGCACGCGGCCATCGGGATGCTGCCGTTGGTCGCCACCTGTGATCGCTGGGACATCGGTGGCGTCTCGACCGCCCTGCACGCCGACACCGGCGAACCCACGATCGTGGTCTACGACGGCCATCCCGGTGGTGCCGGATTCAGCGAGCGGGGTTTCTCGGCCGCCGCGACCTGGCTCACCGCCACCGTCACGGTGATCCGCGACTGCGAGTGCGAGAGCGGCTGCCCGTCGTGTGTGCAGTCGCCCAAGTGCGGCAACGGCAACGAGCCGCTGGACAAGGACGGCGCGGTGCGCCTGCTGAACGCCGTGCTGGCCGAGGCGGAGCCGGACGCCTGACCGGCACTAGGGTGCGCGGCCATGGGAACGGTGATCGTGCTCGCCGTCCGGCTGCTGGTGCCGTTGCTGATCCTGCGCAGGCCCTGATCGTGTTCCCCAACGTGTTCGCATGGTGGGTCCTGCTCGTGCTGCTCTGCGCCACCAGTGGGTGCTCGCGGACGTCGTCCGTGAGCTGGTGACCCGCGCCCGGTACTCCGGCGCGGGCGCGTCCCACCGCCGGTCGGCCCAGTCCGGGCACACCGATCGGAACCTGGACCGTGACGGTGACGCTGCCATCCGCGGCGACCACACACCCACTGAGCCGGCCACCGTTACGCCGGGCGAGGTCGGCCGCGACAGCGCAGGACGGCGGCTCGACCCCGGCTGCCGCCAAGGCAGCGAGATCCGCGGCGGCAGTGGCCCGATGGCGGGCGATCACGGCCAGTCCCAGGTCGCAGACCAGCAGGGCCAGCGCCGCACCCACCAGGGCGATCGCCAGGGCCAGAACCGTTCCGCTGCCCTCGTCCGATCGCGGCGCACCGCGTCGATGTCCCGCGTTCACGGCAGCCCTCCCACGCCCGGCTCGCGGGGCGCACTCGCCGTGCTCGACACCTCGACGGACGGCGCACCGGGCAGCGGCAACGTGACCGTCGCCCTCACCCCGACCGAGACCGTGGTCGCGGCAGTGACGAGCTGCACCCGGGAACCGGGAGGCCCGGCCCTGGTCGCGGTGGCGATCACCGCGCCGGCTGCCTCCCCCCGGGCCGCGACGCGTGCCCCGGCGCGGGCTGCATCGACGCACTCCACCTGAGCGGTGACGACCCGGGCGGCGGCGAAGACCACGGCGATCAGCAGCACGACCGCCGGCAGAGCGAGGGCGAGCTCGGCCGTCACCGCTCCGTCCTCGCCCCGGCGAGCTGCTGCTCGTCGTCCTGCAGACCGTCCCCGACCGCCACCCGGGCCGCACACCTCAGGCCGCCGACAGAGCTCGCGTGATGATCCCCAACAACAGCCCCCGCACCTCGCTGCCGCGCAACAAGGTCAGCAGCAGGACGGCGAAGCCGCAGGCCGCGAGGGTGGCGATCGCGTACTCCGCCGTGGCCATGCCCGCGTCGGCACGCACCCCTCGGCGTCGGCCGATGACCTCCCGGATGCCCGCTCGCACGCTCGCCACGACCCGGCGCAGTCGCGCGGTCAGGTTCCTCATGATGTCGCCCCTCTCCCCGGCCGTTCGAGACCGGAACCGGCCGACCCGATCGGGGCGGCACTGCGACTGTGCAGCCGCGACCCACCAGCGCGCTGAACGCCTCCACCACCCTGTGGACAGTGGGACGAACACCGCCGCCTGGGGACGCAACGGCACTGACGTCGCGAGGTCTGGCGTGTGGTCGACGGGGCTCACAGGTGGCCGAGCAATCCGAGCAGCAGCGGCACGACCGTGAGCAGGACGAAGGCGGGCAACAGACACAGCCCCATCGGCAGCACCGCCATCACGGCCAACCGGTTGGCCGCCGCCGCATGGGCTGCAGCCTCACGCCGTCGGTGCTCCGCAGCGGCCGCGCCGACCAGCGCTGCCGGGGCGATACCGGTGCTGGTGGCGAGGTCCAGCGCGTCGAGCACCGGGTCGGCCCCGCCCGGCCCGGCCCAGGGAGCAGGGCCGGTCTGTTCGGCGAGCAGCTCCAGAGCGGTCTCGACCGGCAACCCGGCGTCGAGCAACGCCACCATCAGGTCGGCGATCACCGCGGCCGGCAGGCCGCCGGGCACCACCGCCGAGCGCCCTCCCTCGCCGGCACCGGACGGTGCGGTCGGCCGGCTCCTCTCGTCACGCACGCGCCCGGGCACCCTCCGGTGCACCGGCAGGCGCCTCGGCCACACCAGGAACACTGTCGCCGCCAGCGCCGCCGCGACCCACACCGTCACGGTCCGCCCCCTGAACCGGTCACGTCCGGCCGTCCGCCGCCTCGGCCCGGCGTACCAGTCGAGTTGCCCACCGCCGCCCGGCCCACCACAGGCCACCGCCGATCACCAGACACAGTCGTCCGGGACTCGTCGTCAGCAGCACCGAGACCGTGTCCACCCCGGTCAACGCCCCCAATCCGAGCCCGGCCAGTGGAAGCCAGCTGAGTACCGTCGCCGTGGCCCGCGGCCCCGCCAGCGCCGCGTCACGCTCACGCGCGGCCTGCAGCTCGGCGCGCACCGCCACCGCGAGACCGTCGAGGACCCGGGCCAACGGTGCCCCGCTCGTCTGAGAGACGGCACAGGCTGCCGCCAACCAGCTCAGGGCCTGCCCGGCGCCCGGATCTGCCACCCCCTGGCCGACCAACCGGTCACCGGCCAGGCGCAGGCCCTCGGCGGTGCTCCCGCCGAGAGCGGACGTCGTCACCACCGAGCGAGCAATGACCGCGAGACCGTCGGCACCGTCGGCACGCTCGTCGCGGTCGGCCAGGATCCGCCAGACCTGCTCGGCTGTCATCCCGGCCCGAGACAGCGCCGCCACCCGGTCGGCGAGCACCGCGATGTCGGCCCCGCCGACGAGAACCTGCCGACCCGCGAACCGGGTTCCTGCCCACCGGGTGAGTGCGCCGCGGGCCCGGAACCGGGCCGGTCCGGCTCGCCCGGGGCCTTCGAGGACCGAGGGGACGCCTCGCGCGCCGGGCGAGGCGGCGAGCACGGCCATCCCCATCAGCAGCCCAGCCGTCACCGCCTGCGCCGCGATCACGGTGGCGCCGCGACCGGGGAAGAGCTCAGGCCCAGTCGTCCGGCGAGCGCCGGCCAGGCCGGACCGCCGGCGATACGCTCGTCCTCGCCGCGGACCAAGGCACGCCGGACCACCAGCCGGCCCGCCTCGTCGCTGCCGACCACGCCGAGCTCGACCACTTCACGTCGCACCGGGGTGCGCCGCACGTGCACCACCACGTCCAGGGCCGCGGCGGCCTGGGCATGCACTCCCTCCCGGCTCAGACCGGCGATGAGGCCGAGCGCCTCCAACCGTGCCGGCACCTCGGCGGCGGCGTTGGCGTGCAGTGTTCCGCACCCGCCGGAGTGGCCGGTGTTGAGCGCAGCCAACAGGTCGCGTACCTCGCTGCCGCGGCACTCACCGACCACGAGCCGGTCCGGGCGCATCCGTAGTGCCTGGCGGACGAGGACGTCGAGCCCGACCTCGCCCCGGCCCTCGACGTTGGCGTGCCGAGCCTCCAGCCGCACCACGTGGGGATGGCGCGGCCGCAGCTCGCCCACGTCCTCCACCAGCACGAGCCGCTCGGTCGGGGGCACCAACGAGAGCAGCGCGGCCAGCAGGGTGGTCTTGCCGGCGCCGGTGCCACCGGTGACCAGGAAGGCCGCCCGAGCAGAGATCAACGCGGCCAGCACCCCGGACCAGGCAGCCGGCACGCTGCCGGCGCGCACCAGGGCGTCCAGATCGGCCGGCGCGCCGCGCAACGTACGCAGGCTGATGTGGGTGCCTTCGGGGGCCACCGGGGGCACCACGGCGTGCAGCCGGATCCCACCCGGTAACCGGGCATCGACCCAGGGCAGGCTCTCGTCCAGGCGCCGCCCCGCCAGGGCAGCCAACCGGACGGCGAGGGCACGCACCTGGTGCTCGCCGTCCAGGCCGAACCCGGCATCCACCAGGCCGAGACCCCGATCGAGCCAGATCCGGCCGCCGCCGTTCACCAGGACGTCGGTGACGTGCGGGTCGTCGGCCAGTGCCTGCAGTGGACCCAGACCCTGGGTGTGTTCCCGCACCGAGTCCGCGGCGGCGCGCAGGCCCTCGGCGCCGAGCACCTGGCCGTATTGGGTGCTCACGGCCCCGAGCTCGGTGGTCAGGCGTCCGGCGCCGATCGCGTCGTCACGCCGGCTCACCCGGGCTCGCAGCGGTGCCAGCAGGTCCTCGGCGGCCGGTGGCGTCACGTCGACACCTGTGCCATCGACTCGATCTCGAGCGCGAGTTCGGCCGTCACCCGCCGGCACAACACCGCCAACGGCCCCCGGGCGCGCACCGGTGGTGCCAGCCCCCGATCGAGGGCAGCCGCGAGCCCCGATTCGGCGCGCATGTCCCCCGCCAGCGGCAGGCAGAGCGCATCGGCCACCGCTTCGGCCGACAGACCGGTCGGCGCCGGACCCCGCACCACCAGGCGAAGCCGACGGCAGAGCGGCTCCAGTTGGGCGACCACCCGACCCGCCGCTGCGGTGGCCTGAACCTCCGCCGGAACCACCAGCAGCACCTGTCCCGCCCACCGCAGCGCCGCGGTCACCGCCTCATCGAGCCGGCGCGGCAGATCCATCACGACCAGGCGGCTCTCTCGGGTGAGAGCGTCCAGGACGGCGGCGACCGCTTCGGCGCGGCAGGCGGGCTGGCCGCCCCGATCCCAGCTGAGGACCCGGACCCCGCACGCCTGGGGCAGCCCGGAGCGCAGCAGCCCCGGTTGCAGCCGCCCCGCCACCGCCGAGAGGTCATCCCACCGCAGCCCCGGTTCATCCTGGGCACCGATCACCACGTCCAGCCCACCACCCAGCGGATCGAGGTCGACCAGCACAGGCTCGAGACCGCTGCGGGCCGCCGTGACGGACAGCGCCGCGGCCAACGTGCTGGCTCCGGCTCCGCCACGTCCGCCGACCACGGCGATCACCGCAGCGGTGCGCTGCCCGCTCAGGGCGTCGAGCATCCGATCGAGCAACCAGGCGCGTGATGCCGGCAGGACGGCGACCTGCTCGGCCCCGAGCGTGAGCGCGTCCTGCCAGATCGCGGGCTCAGCCTGCTCGTGCGCCACCACCACCAGGTCGATCCGTTCTCGGTGGATGACCTCGTGACCGGAGCCCGCCGCGACCGCCTCCCCGAGGCGGTCCACACCGATCAGCACCAGGTCGCCGGGCTGGGCGCGTGCCAGGCCCGTCAGCCGGGTCAGTTCCGCTCCGGCCGCGGCCGCCAGGCCCTCCACCGGGTCGGCCAGCGCGACCTCGTCGGTGATCAGGACGAGGCGACCGGCACCCGGGCCGGGGCGGCCGATCCGACCCGGCGAGCGGGCGCCTGTTCGAGCACCGGAGCGGGGGCGGGTAGCGGGCGTCATGCGACACCCGCCGGCACTACATCGGAAATCGTCGGCACCATGCCGCGAGGCTGGCGGGTGCGGCTGCTTCGTACCACCGGGCCGGCGTCCCCTGTGGACACTGTGACGATCCATCCCGACTGTGCACGCAATGTCGGCGTCGTTGCGAGCCCCGGCTTCGGGGCGAACCCCGGCACCCCATGGCATCCACTCGACATTCATGGTGTGGGGACGCCAAACGACGACGGCCCCCGCTGGGGGGAGCGGGGGCCGTCAGCCGGTCCGGCTCGGGGGGGAGGAGTCGGACGTCGGCACGGCTCGAGGCCGTTGACAGCAAGTCTGTACCGCGGATGAACCGGCTGCAAGCGGGCTGGCGCAATTCGTACGCCGAGAGGGTGAGGCAACCCACAGTGAATTGTCCGTCAAAGAGATTCCCGGTAGTGAGAAAGCGACCTAGGTCCCGTACTCGAGGCCTGCCAGCGTTTCCGACCGCCCTGCCTATCCTGAAGGCATGTCCACCTCCGCCCAGGACTCGTTCGGGCAGCCCGGCCCGGCCCGAACCGGCCCGTCGGCTCGGGCATCGCGTCCGGCGGCGTTCTTCGACCTCGACAAGACGATCATTGCCCGGTCGAGCCTGTTCGCCTTTTCCCGGCCGTTCCTGGCGGGCGGTCTGATCACCCGGCGCGCCGTCGTCCGCAACGCCTATGCGCACTTCCTCTTCCAGGTCGGCGGCGCCGACCACGACCAGATCGAACGAACCCGCGAGTACCTCACCGCCCTGGTCGCCGGGTGGGATGTGCAACAGGTGCGCGACATCGTCGCCGAGACCTTGGAGCAGCAGATCGTCCCGGTGGTCTACCGCGAGGCGACGGAACTGATCGAGCACCACCATCGCGCCGGTCGGGACGTGGTGATCGTGTCGGCCTCCGGCAGCGAGGTGGTCGAACCGATCGGGGCACTGCTCGGCGCCGATCACGTGATCGCCACCCGCATCGTGGTCGATCACGGCGTCTACACCGGCGCGCTCGACTTCTACGCCTACGGCGAGAACAAGGCCGTCGCGGTCCGCGAACTCGCTGCCCAGCGGGGCTATGACCTGAGCTCCAGCTTCGCCTACAGCGACTCGGTCACCGATCTGCCGCTGCTGGAGGCGGTCGGCCACCCGCACGCGGTGAACCCCGATCGTCCGCTGCGCAGGGAGGCCGCCCTGCGCGGCTGGCCCGTGCTCGACTTCACCCAACCGATGAGCCTGCGCGACCGGCTGCCGCGCCTGACGCCGCCGCCACGCTCGGTCAAGGTGGCCTCGGGTGCCCTCGCGGGCGGGGTGGTTGCCGCCGCCCTCACCTATCTGGTCACCCGCCGCCGCGTCCAGCGCAGCGGCTGAGACCCCGCGGCCGCGAGTTCACGATGAGCCCACGATGAGCCGCGAGGTGCTGGGCCCGGGCGATGCGAGGGCGGACGGGGACTGGGACGAGACCTGGGACGCCTCGGTCCCGCTACCACCACCCGACGTCCCCACCCGTGCACTCCCGGTGCGTCGGCGCCGGGCTCTGGCCGGCCTGACGTTCGCCGCCGGCATCCTCGTCGGCTGGGCGGCCTTCGGCACGGCATCCTGGACACCCGCCGTCGCCGATCCGCCCGGACTGAGTCTGGCCGCCACCCTCGTCGACCTGCACGCCGCCGGCCCGGACCCCACCGGCGGCCCGCAGGGCGCCGACCCTCCCTTGTCGGTGATCGCCGACCTGGCGGTCGCCAACCTCACCGGCCAGGCGATCACCCTGGACGGCCCGGGCGCGCCCCTGACCGCCGCCCGGGTGCGTGGGCTGACACCGTCGTCCCCACGCATCGCCGCACAGGCCCATCGCCAGGTCACGGCCGCGATCGAGATCAGCTGTGGCTCGCCCCAGGCACTGGATCTGCCCCCGCTCCAGATCACGCGCGCCGACGGACGCCGAGGCAGCGTCCCGGTCGACGGGGCCGCGTCCCAACTGACCGCATGGTGCGCTCGGCAGCGCCCCGAGCAGGCGCTCCTGGTGCGTCAGGTGGTCGCGGACGGCGAGCGGCTGCGCCTCGACCTGACCGTGCCGGGCGGTCGCACCGCCCTGGTGGCCCAGATCGAGGTGGGGGGCGTCGTCCTGACCGGGCGCCCCCTGCCGGCGATGGTGGATGGGCAGGTCCGCAGCATCTGGCTCGACCCACCCGGCCGCTGTCAGGACACCTGGCTCGCGGCCGGGATCCCGACGGCGTTCGATCTCACCGTGGAGGCGCCCGCCGCCCCCGAACGCGGCGCGCGCTCGTGGTCACGGCTACCCGGCGGGGCGAGCTTGGCCCAGTGGCTGCTGGACAGCTCGTGTTCGGGCTGACCCGCGCGCCGAGCGACCGGCCGAGGTCCGGACGCCCGATCGCCGCCCTGCTCGCCTGGGGTCTGGCCGGCCTGCTGACCAGCATCGTGGCCCGATCGGTGGTCGAGGGTCCCCAGGCCCTCGAGGCGGGGCGCGCGGTGGTCGCCACCGTGACGGTGTCCGGCTTCGGCGAGGTCCCGGTGGTGCGGGCCGACCTGCAGCTGGCGGTGATCAACCGAGGCGAGGACGACGTCGCGATCGACGCCGTCACGATCGACGTCCCGGGTCGGGTCGCGCTCGTGATCGACGAGGGGGTGGTGGCCTCACCGGGCCGGACGGTCTGGCTTCGCCTCGCCCTGCCCCTGGCCTGCGGGGACGCACGCGGCGGTGCGACGGACGACTTCACGGTGCAGGTGCGCATCGCTCCGGCCGGCGCCACGGCAGGGTCGTCGGCAGGGTCGTCGGCAGGGTCACCTGTCGCGCCCTCCACCGTGGTCGCCACCCGATCGGGCCGCCCCCCGGACGGCGCGAGCCTGTGCGACCAGGCCGGCGCCACAGTGGGGCCCGCCCGCCCGCACGCCCTCGCCCGCGTGGTGTCGGCCGACCTGACCGGCACGCAGGGCACGGTGCGCGTCGCGGGCCTGCCCGCCGGGACCGTGACCTCGGCCCTGGCCGGCACCGTGTCCGTCCCGCTCGGACACCGTGTGATCGTGGCCGAGGGCGCGACGGTCGACCTGCCGCTGCAGGCACCCGACTGCCCCGTCGCGAAGGATCGTCCGGTGGCCACCGCGTTGGGGCTGGTGCTGGCCACGCCGGACGACTCGGCCCGGCTCGTACAGGTGGACGTGGGGACGAGGCTGGCCGCCTGGCTGCTGCGGCACGCTCGGGCCGGCTGCGGTGTGCCGGGCGGCTCGCAGGCCTCAGGCTGAGCCGGTGAGCGTCGGCAGCCGCCCTGCCTGCACGGCATCGCACACCGCCCGGCCCTCGGACACCCCGTCCCGGACCGCTTCACCGAACAGCTGCAACCAGGCGATCACGCCGTCCCGACCCTGCGTGGCATACGCCGCCAGGGCCAGCGGGTAGGCCGGCCCGCGGGCCAGCAGCGCGCCCTCCCAGACCGACAGCCCTGCGGGATCCAGACCCCGCCCGATCAGCACCGCCCGGGCCAGCGCCCGGGCCACCACCAGGTTGCCGGCGACGAACGGGCGGACGACAGCCACCTCGGCGTGGGCGAGTCCGGCCACCACCAGCGCCGGAACCGGCCCCGCCTCGGACAGCAGCAGTACCAACGAGTTCAACCGCGCGGTCACCGCGGCTCCCATCGGGGCCGCTACCTCGGCCCCCCGCGCGTCCAGCAGATCGTGCCCGTCGCCGGGCGGTTCACCGTCGATGCGCGGCCGCCCCAGCGCAGCGTCGTCCACCAGCCCGGCCGCGGCGGCGAGGTGCAGCGAGGCCAGCGCCTGGAGCGGCGCCCGTTGCCAGGTGGTGCCCAGCCGCTCGACCGCGGCCAGTGCCCGGATGGCGCCACGCACGGTCAGCCCGGCGGCGTCGTCCGGCAGTTCGGCCACCCCGCGGACGGCGTCACGCACCATCGCGACCGGCACACGCGCCCCCGACAACGCCGCGCTGGCGCGCGCTGCGCGCACCGAGGCCTCCGCCGCCGCCTCGGCCGTGCGCCGCCGCAGGGCCTGATGGCTGCGCAGGTCGGTCAGCGCCGCGCGAACGCTCTCGCTCACCTCGGCCAGCCGTGGGTCGGCGGCCAGTGCCGCCACGGGATCGCTCACCACCCCAGGATGGCAGGCGGTGTACTCAGGCAGTGAGTCAGACGGAGAGGCAGAGGTGAGTCAGACGGTGAGGGTGAGGGCCAGGCAGGCCGACCGCAGGCCCGCGGCACCCCGGAACAGATGAGCGTCCAGGCCGGCCCGACGGGCGGCGGCGACGGTGTCGGGGCGTCCGGCCACGAACAGGCGCGGCCCGTGCGCGGTGGGGATGTCGCGCAGCACCCGGGCCAGGAACCGCGGGTCGTTCGGGTCCTCCCCGCCGTGTTGGGTGGGCACCACCCGCAGGCCGGGCGAGGAGGCCTCGGGCCGGGCCTCGGGCGCGTCCACGGCGATCACCTTGTCGAAGGCCGTGAGCTGTTCGGCGTACTGGCCACCCCAGGCGGTCGAGGTGGTGTGGCGATTGTCGAGCCCGACCAGGTACCAGCCCCGCTCACGCAGGTCGAGGAGCACTTCCATCACCGCGACGTCGACCGATCCGTAGAGATCGGCGAAGATCGCCACCAGGTCGGCGTCGCTGCCGTGCCACTGCAGCCGCGCCCGGACGTGGCGGGCGTACTCGGACTCGCCCAGCCGTCCGGTCTCGAAGGCTCGGAAGGCGTCGTCACGCAACTGGCCGGCATCGGTCACGGCCAGAGTGCCGCCGTTGGCCTCGCGTAGTCGCTGATACACCCGATCCAGACGCACCTCACCCACGGTGGCGGCCAAGTCACAGATCAGCACGGGCATGTGACCAGAGGCTAGCCCTCCGACCGTGATCGGCCGGGCGCGACACAGGGGTTCTGTCCGTTCGGTCCGGGGAACGGCTCCCCCGATCAGGTCGACCGGTCCGCCACCGAACGGCCGGACCGTCTAGCGTTCGACCCGTGAACAACGCCGCCTCCACCTCGGTCACCGGGCTGGTGCTGGTCGCTGTGATCGTGGCCGCCGCCAGCGCCCTGGTCGCCCGGTCGGTGCTGCGCCGACGCGATCTGGGCACCACGGCCGATCGGACGACGTTCGCCACGCTGCACACCGCCGCCCTGGCCACACCTCACCTGCGCGAGGGACTGACCCGCACCGGCGCGAGCCGGGCGATCCGCCATCTGCGCACCCTGCTGGGCACCCCGGCCGTGGCCCTGACCGACACCACGTCGCTGCTGGCCTGGGACGGCATCGGCGCCGCCTCGCACGAGGGCATGGCCATGGACCACGTCAGCACGGTGATCAGCACCGGGCGCACCGCCGTCCTGAGCAGTACCACGGTCACCTGCAGCAAACCGGACTGCCCGATCCGCTCGGCCGTGGTGGCGCCGGTGATCAGCGAGGAGCGGGTGATCGGTGCGCTGATCGCCTATGCCCCCGAGGCCACCGCCGGGCTGGTGCGGGCCACCCACGAGGTCGCCCAGTGGGTCTCGGCCCAGGTCGACCTCGCCGAGCTCGACCGCTCGCGGACCCGGGCGATCGAGGCGGAGCTGCGGGCGTTGCGGGCGCAGATCAGCCCCCACTTCGTCTACAACTCCCTGGCCGCGATCGCCTCGTTCGTCCGCACCGACCCGGAGCGCGCGCGCGAGCTGCTGCTCGAGTTCGCCGACTTCACCCGCTACGCCTTCCGCCGCGGCGGCGAGTTCACGACGTTGGCCGACGAGTTGCGCAACGTCGAGCGGTACCTGGTGCTCGAGCAGGCCCGCTTCGGTGACCGGTTGCAGGTGCAGTTGCAGGTGGCCCCCGAGGTGTTGTCGGTCGCCGTACCCTTTCTCGCCGTCCAGCCGTTGGTCGAGAACGCCGTCCAACACGGTCTGGAGGGCAAGACCGGCCCCGGCCGGGTCACCCTGGGGGCCTCCGACGCCGGCGCCGAGGCACTGATCTGGGTCGAGGACGACGGCCCCGGCGCCGACCCCGAGCTGATGCGCGAGGTGCTCTCGGGCGAGAGCGTGGGCGACTCGGTCGGCATGAGCAACGTCGACGCCCGATTGCGCCAAGTGTTCGGTGACGACTTCGGCCTGGTCGTCGAGACAGCCCCGGGCGCCGGCACCAAGGTCAGCTTCCGCGTCCCCAAGTTCGCCCCCGGCGTCCGCCCCAACTGACTCCGCAACACCCCCCAAACCTGCTCATGCTCCGCAGGTGACACGCCATGCTCCGCAGGGACACCGAAAACGTGGTCTCTGCGGAGCATGGGCGCGTCACCCGCGGAGCATGAGCGGGTTGGGTGGGGTGGGTGGGTGGGCCGGTCAGGCCACCTGTCAGACCACCGGTCAGGCGGTGACGGGCTGCTCCCGCGGGGTCTTCATGGCCTCGAGCACCTCGGCCAGCACCCGCTCGCTGTCGGCATGGTCGATCTGACACGTGCCCGCCGCGACGTGACCACCGCCGCCGTAGTGCAGCATCACGTTGCCGATGTCCACCGGGCTGGTGCGGTCGAGGATCGACTTCCCCACGGCCAGAACGGTGTTCTGCTTGTTGCGGCCCCAGATCACGTGCACCGAGACCCGGCAGTCGGGGTTGAGCGCGTAGACCATGAACCGGTTGCCGGCGTGAATGGTCTCCTCACCGCGCAGATCCACCATCGCGACGTCGCCGTGCATCGTGGTGACCCGCTTCAGCTGCGCCTCGAACAGCGGACGCTGCTGCTGGAACAGCGCCACCCGCTCGGCGACGTCCGGGATCTGCAGGATGTCGTCGACGTTCTGGTGCGTTGCGCAGTACTCGATCAGCTCCATCATGAGCTGGTAGTTCGAGACCCGGAAGTCACGGAACCGGCCCAGGCCCGTGCGCGAGTCCATCAGGAAGTTCAACAGGGTCCAGCCCTGCGGGTTCAGGATGTCGTCCTTGCTGTACTGCGCCGAGTCGGCCTGGTCGACCGCACGCATCAGCTCCTCGGTGATGTCCGGGAAGGCCGAGGCCCCGCCGAAGTGCTCGTAGACCACGCGAGCCGCGGACGGCGCGTCCGGCATCAGCACGTGGTTGGCTCGCCGCGGCGAGGGCACCCCGGCCGCATCCCCCAGCCGCTCACTCTCGGAGTGGTGGTGGTCGAGCACCAGATACGCCCCGGGGGCGTAGGGCAGGTTGGTCAGGATGTCTCGATCCGTGACCTCGACGACGCCGTCCTGCACATCCTTGGGATGCACGAACAGGATGTCGCCGATCATGTTCAGCTTGCGCAGCAGGACGGCACACACCAAACCGTCGAAGTCGCTGCGCGTCACCAACCGGTACTCGCTCACGTAGTGCCTCCAGCAGTCGAGGGATCTGACCTTGCATCGGCAGCCCCCCGGCACGACTGGACCCTCCGTTCGTCCGAGATCCTTCAGTTCGAGCGAGAACCTCGGTTCGAGGACGACGAGCCCCCGGACGACGCGACCGTCGGCTGCGTCGAGCGCACCTCCTCGCCCAGCCGCACCCGCCATGCAGGCGAGGCGAACCGTCGGGCGGTCACCGTGATCGTGATCGGCTCCCCGGTGCGGGGCACGGCGACGCCCGCCTCGCGCAGCATCACGGCGTCCAGGCTCACCTGGGCGGCATCGGAGGAGTAGGTCCAGAACGAGGCGCCGCCCACCTCGTGACCGTTCAGGGCCAACACGAACTCGCCCGGCGCCCAGGCCTGGATCCGGGCCGTCAGCGTCGGCGAGTACGCCAGGGTGCGGGTCACCGTGCCGGACGTCATGCCCGCCCCGACCTCGACCGAGCGCAGCAGCTCCGGCAGGGCGATCCCGCCGTCCGGGGGTGTCGTGGGCACCGTCGCCGGCAGGGACGGCAGGGGGTAGTCGGCGACCGGGACGTCCTGGTAGACCCCCAGCAGCAGGGTCGGGGTCACCGGAGGGGTCGGTTGAGGACCGGTCACCGTGATCTGGACCGTCATCGGTGTGCCGAGCTCGACCCCGACATCGCGCCACAGCACCTGATCCCGATGCCACGGACCCCGGAAACCTCCCCCGCACCCACCACCATGGAACAACCGCTGGCCACCGACCGAGACGATGATCAGGCTGTCGAGTTGGTCGACCCGTTTTGCGTCGGGCTCGGAGCACGCGGTCGCCAGGGCCAATCCCCACGCCGTGGGGGTGACCGTCAGCGTCGCGGTCTGTCCGGACACCATCTCCACCCGGGTCTGCCCCAACAGGCGTCCACCCCGCTGGTACTCGGGCAGGCTCCCGGTCTCGCGCGTCGCCGGCTGCTGCTCGGCCCGCTCCACCGGCCAGGCCCACACCCCCCCGATCCCGGCCGCGACCGCCAGACCGGCGGCCGCGAGTCCCACCGACACCTGGCGCCGCCGGCGCCGGACGACGGCCCGCTGCACCCCTGCCAGCCGGCCGACCCGGGCTGCGGGATCGTTGATCGCGCCCTCGCGCAGGGCGGTGCGCAGCGTGTCCAGGTCGTGCAGCTCGGTGCTCATCGCGAGCCTCCCTCGAGATCAACGGCAGCCGGCGCCCAGGCGAGCGCAGGGTCGACCCGCAGCTTCGTGAGCGCCTTGGCGGTCTGGCTCTTGACGGTGCCGACCGACACCCCGAGCACCCGGGCGGTCTCGGCCTCGGTCTGGTCCTCGAAGAACCGCAACACGATGACGGCCCGCTGCCGGCGGGGCAGCGAACGCAACGCGGCCAGCAGCGTCAGTCGCACCGCCGCGTCGTCCTGAGGGTCGGCCCCGATGCCGCCGGCAGCCCGAGGCTCCGGCAACTCCCCCGTCGGCAATTCGCCGCGCCAGCGTCGCTGCCACCAGGAGCAGAAGGTGTTCATCATGATCGAGCGCACGTAGGCGTCCGGTGAGGTCGAGATCCGCTGCCACGACCCCCAAGCCTTGGCCAGGCTGGTCTGCACCAGATCCTCGGCGAGCGTGTGATCGTGGGTCAGCAGGTACGCGGTGCGGTGCAGGGCGTCGCCCCGCGCCTCGACGTAGCGCTCGAACGGGGTCGGCGGCGCACCGGGACGCCACACGGTGAGCCCGTCGTCCGTGGCAGTCATGTGAGCCCTCCACCCGTGCCGGTTCCGGCCGCCCTCGATGATCGCGAGCGTCCCACTCGGTACGACCGGATGGGGTTCCCCGATGGTTGCCACTCACCGAGATCACCGTCCCGCAGAGCCCTTCCCCCGCTTGGGGACGCTTGGTGGCCACGGCCGACCGTCCGGCTCGCGGCGCGCCCGCGCCCACCACGCACGGTGGTCGAAATGCCTCGACATCGGGCGTCCGGGGGCGAGATGTACACCACCGTGTGAGGCAAGCCTCACCACATGCTCGCGTCGACGGGCGACGGCGTCGTAGTCTCCCCCCATGCCTCCGACGTCGGCGACCGCGCCCACCCTGCGCGCCCTGGTGGTGGACGACGAGCAGCCGGCACTCGAGGAACTCGCCTATTTGTTGCGCAAGGACCCACGCATCGGGGCGCTGCGCACGGCGTCCAGCGGCGCCGAGGCGCTGCGGGCGTTGGACGCCGAAGCGGTGGACGTCGTGTTCTGCGACGTGCGGATGCCCGGTCTGGACGGCCTCGACCTGGCCCGGGTGCTCGCCCGGTTCAGTCAGCGCCCTCAGATCGTGTTCGTCACGGCGTATGACCGCCATGCCATCGATGCCTTCGACCTGCGGGCCACCGACTATGTGATGAAGCCGGTACGGCCCGAACGGCTGGCCGAGGCCGTGCGGCGCGTGGTCGAGTCGGTCAGCACCACCGCCGAGGCGACCACCCGCCCCGAGGACGAGACCATCGCCGTCGAACTCGGCGGGGTCACCCGGTTCGTGCAGCGCTCACAGGTCCGTTTCGTCGAGGCCCACGGCGACTACGCCCGGTTGCACACCACCACGAGCAGCCATCTGGTGCGCATCCCGCTGACCACTCTCGAGGAGCGCTGGGCAGACGCCGGATTCGTCCGCATCCACCGCAGCACCCTGGTCGCGCTGCCGCACGTCGACGAGATCCGGGTGGACGGCGGGCGCTGCGCCGTCCGGTTGGGCGATCGCGTGCTGCAGGTGAGCCGGCGACACACCAAGGAGCTGCGGGACCGTCTGGTGCGTGCCGCCAGCCTGTCCAAGGATCCCCGGTGAGCAGGGCGGCGCGGTGAGCCGCGGCGGCACCCCCCGCTACGGCGTCCCGCGCCCGGTGCGCCTGACCGGATCCGCACGGCCCCAACGGGTTCGGGTCACCAGTCCTCGCATGGGAACCACCACCCGGCCGCCGGCCCGATCGGCCGCCAACGAGATCGACGAGCAGACCTATCTCGGTGAGGTCTACATGCGCTCGTTGGTGCGCTCGCAGTTGCGCCTGGCCTTCACGGTCATCGCCGTGATGCTGCTGGTGCTGATTGCGCTGCCACTGTTGTTCGCCTGGCAGCCGGGCCTGTCGGCGGTGCGATTCGCGAGGGTCCCGCTGCCGTGGCTGATCGTCGGCGTGGTGGCCTACCCGGCGCTGACCCTGGGTGCCCTGTGGCTGGTGCGGGCGGCCGACCGCGCCGAGCGGGACTTCGGCGAGATCGTGGACCAGCAGTGACCTCGTTCCCGGCCTGGCCGGCCGTGGCCGCCCTGATCCTGGTCGGGGTGGCGACCCTGGGGGTCGGCACGCTGGGGTTGCGGCTGTCGCGCACGACGTCCGACTTCTATGTCGCCAGCCGCGCGGTCAGCCCGTTGTGGAACGCGTCCGCGATCGGCGGGGAGTACCTGTCGGCGGCCAGCTTCCTCGGCATCGCCGGCCTGACCCTGGCCTACGGCGGCGACATCCTCTGGTACCCGCTCGGCTACACCGCCGGGTACCTGGTGCTGCTGGCCCTGGTCGCCGCCCCGTTGCGCCGCTCGGGCGCCTACACGCTGCCGGACTTCGCCGAGATCCGCCTGGGGTCGCTGAGCGTGCGTCGAATGTCCTCGACCCTGGTCGTCGGCATCGGATGGCTCTACCTGCTGGCGCAGTTCCACGCCTCGGGTCTGGCGTTGCGCACCGTCACCGGCGCCCCGAGCTGGCTCGGTGGCACGCTGGTCTCGGTCATCGTGCTCATCAACGTGGTGGCGGGCGGCATGCGCTCGATCACCTTCGTGCAGGCGTTCCAGTTCTGGTTGAAGCTCACCGCGATCTCGATCCCGCTGATCATCCTGATCTTCGTGTGGCGAGCCGACGGCGCCCCCGATCCCGCCGGCCCCGCCGTACCCCGGGTGAGCACCCAGACCAGCGTCACCGTCCCCGAGAGCCTGCGGGTGCGGGTCACCTACCCGATCACCGTGCAGGTGGACGGCGTGGTGAACGGCACCGCCGTCGACGGACCGATGCGGTGGGAGGCCGGCGAGGTCGACCTCGCCCGCGGCACCCAGGTCACCCTGCCGGCCGGGGCACCGGTACCGCACGCCCACGGGATCGACGTCAGCGACGGCCAGGACTGGGTCACGCCGTCCTCGGGCGCCGGTGGACGCGAGTACCCGCTGTACCGGGTGTACTCGCTGCTGCTGGCCCTGCTGTTCGGCACCATGGGCCTGCCGCACGTGCTGGTGCGCTTCTACACCAACCCCACCGGCCGCGCCGCCCGGCGCACCACGCTGGCCGTGATCCCGCTGCTCGGGTTGTTCTACCTGTTCCCGCCGTTCTACGGGGCGCTCGGGCGGCTCTACACCCCTGAACTGCTACTGACCGGGCGCACGGACGCGGTCGTGCTCCTGCTGCCCAGCCGCATGGTGGGTCACCCCTGGGCCGAGATCCTCACCGCCCTGGTCACCGCAGGAGCCTTCGCCGCCTTCCTGTCGACCTCGAGCGGGCTGACCGTCTCGGTCGCCGGCGTGCTCAGTCAGGATCTGCTGCGCGGACGGCTGCGTACCAGCGTGCAGGGCTTCCGGATCGGCTCGTTGATCGCCGTGGTGGTGCCGGCGGCCCTCTCGGCGATCACGATCAAGGTGAGTATCGCCGACACCGTGGGGTTGGCCTTCGCCGTCGCGGCCTCGACCTTCTGCCCGCTGTTGGTGCTCGGCATCTGGTGGCGTGGTCTGACCCGCATGGGCGCCCAGGTCGGTCTGGTGGTCGGTGGCACCCTCGCCGTGGCCGCCACTCTGATCACCATCGCGGGCGGGACGTCGTCCCGATTGGCGAACGCACTGCTGGCCCAACCGGCCGCCTGGTCGGTGCCGATCGCCTTCGCGCTCATGGTGGGCGTCTCACTGGCCACACGGCGTACCGCTCCACCGGACGCAGCGCGTGTCCTGGTGCGGCTGCACGCCCCCGAGGGCCTCGGGCTGCACGCCGGGCCCGGCGGGGACGCCGTAACCGGTCGCTGAAGAGACCTGGACCACTTGGCGCAGAACCTCGCCCATTGAACGCATCGTGACGTCCCGCACATCGAACCTGCAGCACCGCTGGACGCCGCGGACCCCCCGGGGCTTCCCAGGACCAAAGTTCCTCCAACACAGTGAGGCCAGTCACACTGCTCCACCCACGTGCGCCATCCGGCGCGTCCATTCTGCAGGGTTACTCGCCAGCATCCCGGAGCCTCCGGACCTGCGCGGGTGCCCGCGAGAGGGAGGTCTCGTGTCTACGACGCATCCTCGCCGACCTTCGGGCGGCACGAGTTACGAGGAGGTGCAGGCCACCCCCGAGTTCGCGCAGTTGCGGTCCACCTTCCGCAAGTTCGTGTTCCCGGTGACGGCTCTGTTCCTCATCTGGTACTTCGCCTACGTCCTCCTGGCCGCCTTCGCCCCCGGCTTCATGTCGACCAAGGTCGCAGGCAACATCAACATCGGCTTGGTTCTCGGCCTGCTGCAGTTCGTCACCACGTTCGCGATCACCACCTGGTACACCCGGTGGGCCGACAAGGTGTTCGACCCGGCAGCAACCGTCCTGCGTGAGCGCATCGAGGGAGGCACCCGATGACCGCCGGTTCGTTCCTCGCCGCATCCAGCGTCGGCAACCCGAAGGTCAACATCTCGATCTTTATCCTGTTCGTGCTGTTCACCCTGGCCATCGTCATCCGCGTCTCGAAGCAGAACAAGAGCGCGGCGGACTACTACGCCGGCGGCCGCGCCTTCTCCGGGCGCCAGAACGGCATAGCCATCGCCGGTGACTACTTGTCGGCAGCCTCGTTCCTGGGGATCGCCGGCGCCATCGCCACCACCGGCTACGACGGCTTCATGTACTCCATCGGCTTCCTCGTGGCCTGGCTCGTCGCCCTGCTGTTGGTCGCCGAGCTGTTGCGCAACACCGGCAAGTTCACGATGGCCGACGTGCTGTCCTTCCGACTGCGTCAGGGCCCGGTGCGCACCGCGGCCGCAGTGTCGACCCTGGCCATCTCGTTGTTCTACCTGCTGGCCCAGATGGCCGGCGCCGGCGGTCTGGTCAACCTGCTGCTCGGTGTCTCCGGCGCTGCCGCGCAGAACATCACCATCGCCATCGTCGGCGTCCTCATGATCACCTACGTCCTGGTCGGTGGCATGAAGGGCACCACCTGGGTGCAGATCATCAAGGCCGGACTGCTGATCGCCGGTGCGGCCATCATGTCGGTCTGGGTGCTGGGCAAGTTCGGGTTCAACCTGTCCTCGCTGCTCGGCGAGGGTGCGGCCCGCGCCTCGGAGGAGGCCGCCAAGGCGACCCCGGCGCACAAGTTCCTCGAGCCCGGCCTGAAGTACGGTAAGACCACACTCTCCAAGATCGACTTCATTTCGTTGTCGATCGCCCTGGTGCTCGGCACCGCGGGTCTGCCGCACGTGCTGATGCGGTTCTACACCGTGCCTACCGCCAAGGAGGCCCGCCGCAGCGTGGTCTGGGCGATCTGGCTGATCGGCCTGTTCTACCTGTTCACCCTGACCCTGGGCTACGGCGCCATGGAGCTGGTCGGCACCAAGGCCATCAACGCCGCCCCCGGCAAGGCCAACGCGGCAGCCCCGCTGCTCGCCTTCGAACTCGGCGGCGAGATCTTCCTCGGCGTCATCTCCGGTGTCGCCTTCGCGACGATCCTGGCGGTGGTGGCGGGTCTGACGATCGCCGCCTCGGCGTCCTTCGCTCACGACATCTACTCCACCGTGATCAAGAAGGGGCAGATCAACCCGGACGACGAAGTCCGGGTGGCCCGCATCACCGCCGTCGTCATCGGTGTCATCGCCATCTTCGGTGGCATGCTCGCCAAGGACCAGAACATCGCCTTCCTCGTGGCCCTGGCCTTCGCGGTGGCGGCGTCGGCGAACCTGCCGACGATCCTGTACTCGCTGTTCTGGAAGAAGTTCACCACCCGCGGCGCGGTGTGGAGCATCTATGGCGGTCTCATCTCGTCGCTGACCCTGATCATCTTCTCGCCCGTCGTGTCCGGCAAGGCCCCCGTGGCCCCGGCCAAGGTGAGCGCGTCGATGATCACCGACCCGAGCATCGACTTCAGCTGGTTCCCGCTGGAGAACCCGGGTCTGGTCTCGGTCCCGCTGGCCTTCTTCCTGGGCTGGCTGGGATCGGTCACCAGCAAGGAGCAGCCGGACCTGGCGAAGAACGCCGAGATGGAGGTTCGTTCGCTCACCGGTGCCGGCGCCGAGAAGGCCGTCTCGCACTGACGTCACACATCCCGACCCCGGTGGCCGGTGTGCGTGCCTCCCGACGCGCGCCGGCCACCGGCCCGTTTGCCCCCACATCACGCTCGTCCCCGGTGAGCGCGATGTCACGTTGCACTCGTCCAGCGAGCGTGACGTGACATTGCGCTCGTCCGGGATGAGCGCGATGTCACGTTGCGCTCGTCCGGGATGAGCGCGGTGCCAGCCCGGCGCCCGCCCGAACCAGGTGAAGTCGGCAGTGGCGGCGAATCAGGTTACGGTTGCGTAGCCTGTCTCGGGGACGCAGGCACCCGCCGTCCCCGACAATGCGGTGGAGCCCACCGTTCGCGGCGGGCCCCGCTGCACCGCCGTCCACCCCCTTCGAGTGCCCAGAAGGTGTCATCCATGACCGCACAGGCCCCCGCACGCCCGCCCGTCGTCATCCAGGGCGGCATGGGGGTCGGGGTGTCGTCCTGGCAGCTGGCCAACGCCGTCGCCCGGTCCGGCCAGCTGGGCGTCGTCTCGGGCACCGCGCTGGACGCCTCCGTCGCCCGCCGGTTGCAGGACGGCGACCCCACCGGCCACCTGCGCCGCGCCGTGGCGCACTTCCCGCTGCGAGCGCTGGCGCAGCGGGTACTGACCAAGTACTTCCGCCCGAACGGGCTGGACGGCGCGCCCTACCTGCCGGTGCCCCGGCTGGCGATCCACACCGGCCCGAACGGCACCGCCCGCACCCACAGCGAGCGCGACAGCGACGACCTGTCGGTGCTGGGCAACTTCGTGGAGGTCTGGCTGGCCAAGTACGGCCACCACCCGGTGCCGGACGACCCGGCGAGCGATCTGCTCGGCCCGGACGCCGAGATGTCCGGCCTGGTCGGGGTCAACTACCTCGAGAAGCTGCAGATGGCGACCCCGGGTGCCGCCTACGGCGCGGTGCTGGCCGGCGTGGACTACGTGCTCATGGGCGCGGGCATCCCCCGCGAGCTCCCCCAGTTGCTCACCGACCTGGCCGCCGGACGCCCCGGCACCATCAGCGTCGACGTCTCGGGCGGATCGGCGATGCCGCAGACCCTCGACCCGGCCGCGTTGCTGGGCGAGGGCGAGGCGCTGCCGACGACGCGCCGTCCGCAGTTCCTGGCGATCGTCTCCTCCCACGTGCTGGCCCAGTTCCTGTCCCGCGACCCGGCCACCAAGCCCGACGGTTTCGTGGTCGAGGGCCCGACCGCCGGCGGTCACAGCGCCCCGCCCCGGGGTCAGATGGAGCTGGACGAGCACGGCCAGCCGATCTACGGTCCGCGCGACGAGGCCAACCTCGGCATGCTCGCCAAGATCGGACTGCCGTTCTGGCTCGCGGGTGGGTACGGCGAGCCCGACAAGGTGGCCGAGGCGCTGTCACTCGGTGCGGCCGGCGTCCAGGTCGGCACCCTGTTCGCGCTCTGCCACGAGTCGGGGCTGGCCGACGACCTGCGCGAGAAGCTGCTCGGTGAGTTGCGCGAGGGCACGTTGGTGGTGCGCAACAGCGCAGGTGCCTCGCCCACCGGGTTCCCGTTCAAGGTGGCCCAGCTGCCCGGCACCCTGGCCGACGCCGAGGTGTACGCCGCCCGCCCACGACTGTGTGACCTGGGCTACCTGCGCACGCCGTACGTGCGCGGCGAGAACATCGGCTACCGCTGCCCCGCCGAGCCGCTGGACGTCTTCGCCCGCAAGGGGGGCGACGCCGCCGGCGCCGAGGGGTCGAACTGCCTGTGCAACGCCCTGATGGCCGACGTCGGACTGGGCCAGAACCGCAAGGATGGGTACAGCGAGGTTCCGCTGGTCACCCTGGGCTCCGACCTCACCGGTGCCCGCAAGCTGGACGGCGAGAACGCGCAGCGAGGCGGCGACCCGCAGAGCTGGTCCGCCGCAGAGGCGGTGGCGTGGTTGACGAGTGGACTACCCGCACCGACGCCCGACGCTCGACCGGACGCCTGAGCCGTCCGTCGCAGGGACAGCCGCGCTGACCGGCATCCTTGGGCGACAGGGCCTGTTCCCCAGCTCACACCGTGACTAGCCTCACGTGCTAGTTCACTGTCATCCAGGTGCCTTTCGCACCGAGAGCTGCCGCCACGTGCCGATCCATGGAGGCCACCGCATGTCCAGCGACGCCATCGAGAACCTCAGCCACGAGGACCGACGCTTCCCACCCGACCCCGAGTTCTCCGCCAACGCCATCGGCCAGGCCGACCTCTACGACAAGGCCGCCGCCGACCGTCTGGCGTTCTGGGACGAGCAGGCGCGCAACCTGACCTGGAACAGCGACTGGTCCCAGGTGTTGGACTGGAGCAACGCCCCCTTCGCGAAGTGGTTCGTCGGCGGCACGCTCAACGTGGCCTACAACTGCGTCGACCGCCACGTCGAGGCCGGCAACGGCGACCGCGTGGCCATCCACTTCGAGGGTGAGCCCGGCGACACCCGCACCATCACCTACGCCCAGCTCAAGGACGAGGTCAGCCAGGCCGCCAACGCGCTGGCCGCGCTGGGTGTCGGCACGGGCGACCGGGTCGCCATCTACCTGCCGATGATCCCCGAGGCCGCGATCGCGATGCTGGCGTGCGCCCGCCTGGGTGCCCCGCACTCGGTGGTCTTCGGTGGCTTCTCGGCCGAGGCGCTGCGCAGCCGCATCCAGGACGCCGAGGCCAAGGTCGTCATCACCTCCGACGGTGGCTACCGCCGCGGCGCGCCGTCCGCGCTCAAGCCCGCCGTCGACGAGGCCATCACCGAGTGCCCGACCATCACCAACGTGCTCGTCGTCCAGCGCACCAAGCAGGACGTCGCCTGGACCGAGGGCCGCGACATCTGGTGGCACGACGCCCTGGCGGCCGCCTCCACCGAGCACACCCCCGAGCCGATGGACGCCGAGCACCCGCTGTTCATCCTGTACACCTCGGGCACCACCGGTAAGCCCAAGGGCATCCTGCACACCACCGGTGGCTACCTCACCCAGGCCGCCTACACCCACAGGAACGTCTTCGACCTGCACCCCGAGACCGACGTCTACTGGTGCACCGCGGACGTCGGCTGGGTCACCGGGCACACCTACATCACCTACGGTCCGCTGGCCAACGGCGCCACCCAGGTGATGTACGAGGGCACCCCGGACAGCCCGCACCAGGGCCGCTGGTGGGAGATCGTGCAGAAGTACGGCGTCACGATCCTCTACACCGCTCCCACCGCGATCCGCACGTTCATGAAGTGGGGCGAGCAGATCCCGAACAAGTTCGACCTGTCGACCATCCGCGTGATGGGCAGCGTCGGTGAGTCGATCAACCCCGAGGCCTGGATCTGGTACCGCCGGGTCATCGGTGGCGACAAGGCCCCGATCGTGGACACCTGGTGGCAGACCGAGACCGGCGGCATCATGATCAGCCCGCTGCCGGGCGTCACCACCGCCAAGCCCGGTTCGGCGCAGAAGCCGCTGCCCGGTATCGCGGCCGACGTGGTGGACGACGAGGCGCACTCGGTGCCCAACGGCGGCGGCGGCTACCTGGTGCTGACCGAGCCGTGGCCGGCCATGCTGCGCGGCATCTGGGGCGACCCCGAGCGCTACAAGGAGACCTACTGGTCGCGGTGGCCCAAGCTGTACTTCGCCGGTGACGGGGCGAAGAAGGACGAGGACGGCGACATCTGGCTGCTCGGCCGGGTGGACGACGTCATGAACGTCTCCGGCCACCGGCTGTCGACCACCGAGATCGAGTCGGCGCTGGTCTCGCACCCGAAGGTGGCCGAGTCGGCCGTCGTCGGCGCCACCGACGAGACCACCGGGCAGGCCGTCGTGGCCTTCGTCATCGTGCGCTCGGGGGCCATGGAGGGCACCGACGAGAAGACGGTGATCGCCGACCTGCGCAACCACGTCGCCAAGGAGATCGGCCCGATCGCCAAGCCGCGCCAGATCATGATCGTCTCGGAGCTGCCCAAGACCCGCTCCGGCAAGATCATGCGCCGGTTGCTGCGTGACATCGCCGAGGGCCGTGAGGTCGGCGACGCCACGACGCTGGCCGACGCCGGCGTGATGTCGCTGATCGCCAAGGGCATGGCCAAGCCGTCCGAGGACTGATCCTCACCGGCTCGACCCGAACACCAGATCGGCCCCCCGGCACCACACGGGGGGCCGATCTGCGTCCCGGCCAGAGGTCTCCGGACGATGGTGAGACTCAAGGTGATGCGCTGGTGAGCCGACGCCCAACCACGACGGTCATCGATCCGTGGCGCGGGTCGCGCCAAGGGCAGCTGGGAAGGGGTCCATCCGGTGCGTCAGGCCACCATCGAGCCCACGGGTGTCGAGCGACACCTACCGGCGGACGATTTCATCGTCACCAAGACGGACACCCGAGGTGTGATCACGTACGCCAACGATGTCTTCATCACCATCAGTGGCTACCGCCAGGACGAGTTGCTGGGCAAGCCGCACAACCTGGTGCGCCACCCGGACATGCCCATGACGGTGTTCAAGCTGCTCTGGGACACCATCGACGCCAAGCGCGAGATCTTCGCCTATGTGATCAACATGGCCAACAACGGCGACCACTACTGGGTGTTCGCCCACGTCACCCCGACCTTCAACCGCTCGGGCCAGGTGATCGGCTACCACTCCAACCGGCGGGCACCCCACCCGGCCTCCATCGCCGCCGTCGTGCCGCTCTACCAGAAGATGCGTCAGGCGGAACGCTCGCACGCCACCCCACGTGAGGGCATGGCGGCCTCGACCGAGGTCCTGATGGACTTCCTGCGGGACAAGGGCATGACCTACGACGAGCTGATCTGGGCGGTGACCCCGTGAACCCGATGGCCAAGACCCCGTCCACGTCCTCCACGTCCTCCATGTCCTCCATGTCCTCCATGGCCCGTCGACGCGCCAAGCAGGCCAAGGTCGTGCCGGTGATGGACAAGGACGTCCGGACCGCGCTGCGGAGCCTGACCAAGATCTGCACGGCGGCGTCCTACGGCGACCTGGAGCCCCGCTACATCGTCCAGACCGAGGACCCCGACATCCACGCCGCCTCCTCGGCCGTCAACCGGCTGCTCGACATCATCGACGCCTACGTCCGCGAGGGCGCCGCCGCGGTGTCCAGCGTCAGCCAGGGGGTGACCTACCGCCGCATGCTGCAGACCGGCCTGCAAGGCGCCTTCGGCGACAGTGCCCGCATCATCGACGAGGGTCGTCGGGCCATGCAGACGTCGCAGCAGCAGCTCGCCGAGTCGAGCGCCGAGCGCCAGGAGCTCGGGGCCGAGCTGGACAGCGCCGTGTTGAAGGTCTGTGACCAGCTCGCCGAGTCGGCCGGCACCATGGGTGGCGTCGCCGCCGGGGTGGTCGACTTCGCCCGTGAGGCGGTGGACGACGCCTCGCGCGTCACCGACACCGTCGAGGGGCTGCGCACCAGCTCACAGGAGATCCGCCGGGCCGTCGACCTGATCACCCAGGTCGCCGTCCAGACCCGCATGCTGGCCCTGAACGCCACCATCGAGGCGGCTCGGGCGGGCCGGTCCGGTCGGGGCTTCGCGGTCGTGGCCTCCGAGGTGAAGGCGCTCGCCGACGAGGCGACGTCGTCCAGCGAGGCGATCATCACGCGGGTCGAGGCCGTCCAGGAGGCCGCAGCGGAGGCCATCCGCGCCCTGGAGGCGGTCACCCAACGCATTCGTGACATGGACCAGCAGGTGGGCGGGATCGCCACCTCGATCCGTGGCTCCAGCGACGGCGCCGCCGAGGACGACGGACTCGTCGGGCTGGCCGAACACCTGCGTTCGGAGGTCGGCCGGTTCATCCACCAGATCAGCGGTCACTGACGCCGTTCGACATCGTTCGATGCCGTTCGACGGGGCTCGACGCTGGACAACGAGACGGTTTCGCCGGGCACTGCCGAGAGGTCACCACGTCGATCAGGCCGTAGGCTCGACGCGCAGGGGAGTCCGACGCGGAGGAGTTGAGATGGCCGAGCCGACGACAGCCACGAGCCAGGAACGCACGCTCGGCCAGCTCGTGGCCCAGGCGACCGACGACATGTCCGCCATCCTGCGGGCAGAGATGGCGCTGGCGAAGGCCGAGATCGCGGCCGACGTACGCAATGGGGCGGTGGCAGGGGGTCTGTTCGGCGCCGCCGGATACCTGGGGCTGCTCGCGAGCATCCTGCTGAGCATCGCCGCCGGGTACGGCCTGGTCGCCGTGGGGCTGGCGCCGTGGCTGGCCTTCCTGGTGGTGGCGCTGGTGTGTCTGCTGCTGGCCGCCGTCCTCGTTCTCGTCGGCAAGTCCCGGGTCTCTCGGGTCGGGCCGCCCGAGCGCGCGATGCGCTCGGCGCGCCAGACCATCGCCGCGGTCACACCGACCCGCAGCCGGTGACCGTCGACGCGGCCGAGATCCTCGTCGAGGGGCCGTGGCGACATCGGCTGGTCAGCGCGAACGGGGCGCGCTTCCATTGCGTCGAAGGGCTGGCCGGCCACGGCTCGGCCGAGCCCGCCGGCAACGGCAACGGCATCGGCATCGACGCCGGCATCGGCATCGGCATAAACGGGGATTCGCCGGGTCACACGTCCCGTGCGGCCGCCGGACCACTCGTGCTGCTGCTGCACGGTTTTCCGCAGTTCTGGTGGGCCTGGCGACATCAGATCCCCGACCTGGCCCGGGCCGGGTATCGCGTGGTGGCGATGGACCTGCGCGGATACGGCGCCAGCGACAAGCCCCCTCGCGGGTACGACACCGAGACCCTGGCGGCGGACGTGGCCGGGGTGATCCGCGCGCTGGGCGAGCCGGACGCCGTGATCGTGGGTCACGACTGGGGGGCCTGGATCGCCTGGGCCTGCGCCAACCTGCAGCCCCGCACCACCCGCGCGATCGGCGTGCTGTCCATGGGCCACCCGCTCACCATGCGCAGCGCCATGGTGCGCGGCGGCAGTTGGCGTACCTTCGCTCAGGTGCTGGCGTTCCAAACCCCCTGGCTGGCCGAGCGTCGCCTCACCCGGGGTGACGGGGTGGCCGAGCTGATGCGACGGTGGTGGGGCGACGGGGCACCCGATCCGGCGGCCACGGTGCGCTACCAGCGCGCGATGCGGCTGCCGTTCGTGGCCACCACGTCCCTGGAGTACTTCCGTCGAGCTGCCCGCAGCATCGGACGGCGCGAGTCACGCGAGCTCGTCGAGGCCCTCGACCGGCCGATCGCCTGCCCGGTGCTGCAGCTGCACGGAGCGCGCGATGTCTGGGTGCCGCCGCGCGCTGCCGCCGAGTCGAGACGCTGGGTCGAGGGCCCGTTGAACGCCCAGATCCTTTCCGGCGCAGGGCATTTCCTACCCGAGGAAGCACCTGATGCGGTGACCTCGCGCGTGCTCGACTGGTTGTCGGACGTCGCGCCGCGGCCGACCGCCACGACGGCGCGCCTGCTCACTCCCAGGCCAGTACCCCGCAATTGAGATTGTCGTCGCTCATGTCGACCTGGGCGGGCAGCGTCCGGCGAATCAGGTCCGGGAACGGCGCCGCCGACCGGTTGTAGTCGATCACCGCGGCGAGGCAGTGGTACTGGACAGCGACGAGCTGGAAGGCGTCACCGGTGCGCACGTAGGCGGTCCCCGCATACCGCTTGTCGGCCCGGGCAGCCAGCCTGCGGCGCTCGGCATTCGTGGTGGCCACGGCGGACCAGCGGGCCGGGACGCCCAGGCTGGTGAAGCTCGCCGACAGCTCCGTCGAACGCGCCTGATAGCTGCTCCGACGTCGATCGAACTCGGCGACGTGGTCGGCGTGGGCAGCCGTCAGGGACTCGATCTCGCGATCGCGCGCCTGCCGTTGCTGCCCCGACCACACCGCGACCGCAGCGATCAGCAGGACCAGAACCAGGGCGGCCGCGCTCAGCGGCGTCACCAATCGGCTCACCAGGTCCGGCTGGTCGTCCTCGACCTCCGGCACCTCGAAGGGCACCGGCGAGCGCACGGTCCCGATCCCGGTGACAGGGGTGTCCGGAACCGTCGCGGGTGCCGACGGCGATGTCCCTGCGGCGTCGGGCGGCGCGCTGTCACGGGCGGCCTCGACCTGCGGCCGCAGGCCGCTGACCGGGGTGTCCTCGTCCTCGGCCGAGGGGTCCGGCGCCACGTCGTCCAGCCCGTCGGGGGCCGCCGCAGCCTCGGAACCACCCTTCTCCGGCTCGAAGTCCGGCTCGAGGTCCGCCTCGAGGTCCGGCTCGAGATCGGCCTCGTCGTCCACAGCCTCGTCGACAACGGGCTCGTCGACAACGGCCTCGCCGTCCACGGCCTGCTCGTCCAGGCTGACCTCGTCGTCGGCCGGCCCCGCGGCATCCGCCGGCTGCGCGGCCTCGCTCACCTGCGCGGGCTCGGCCGTCTCTGCCGCCTCGACCGTCTCGGGTTCGTCGACCGTCTCGGCTTCTTCGACCGTCTCGGCTTCTTCGACCATCTCGGGTTCGTCGACCGTCTCGGGTTCGTCGACCATCTCGGGGTCGGGTGCTTCGTCGTCCTGCGGTGCCGGCCCCGGCGTGGCGGCCTCGCCCTCGTCGGCCGTGATCTCGATCGAGAGCCGGTCCGGTCCGCTGCCCACGGAATGGACGACGGCCAGCGGCGTCTCGTCCACCGTCGTCGCCCCCGGCGCCGGTTCGGGTAGCGGCGGCGGGATCAGACGCTCGGCGCTCACAGCGATCCCGCCTTGGCACGCCGGTCGATGGTGGCCCTGCCACAGTCCGTGGCGTCGGCCGTCAGATCGATCGCGGACGGCAACCCGGCCAATTGTGCGGCGGCGAACCGGGCCGCCAGCCGGTCATAGGAGTCCACGCGGAACATGCACCGCCCCAACGCCTTCCACACCTGCGAGAGCTCGGTGTCACCCCGCAGCCAGGTGGAGATCTCGGTGTCGACCGCGCGGTCGGCCTCGCGAACCGCGGCGAGGTCGCTGGTCAACTGGGCGCGGGCGCCGGCGTCGAGGTCAGGCGTGGTACCCAGATCCGGCGGCGGGGTCTCCGCGGCGTCCCGGCGCTGCTGCTCGCGCAGCGAGGTGAGCTGGACGGCTTGCCGGTTCAGATCGGAGCGAGCCGTCAAGCTGATGGTCAGGGCGCCACCGATCAGCAGGCCGATGAGCACCGCGAGCGCCCCGACGAGCACGATCCGCCCCCGCCGACTCGTTCGGGCCGTCGATCCTGCGTCTCCCATCCGCTCCCCCGTGATCCAGCCGGCCCCTCGGGTGGAGGAGCGGGACCTATGTTGCGATCACGATACCGAGGCTCACACCGGACGTCTCATCCGATCCCGGCCAGGTCCCGACAGTCCGGTCGCTCCTGGTCACTGCCGCATAACGGTTCGATCAACACCCGGTCATCACCCGGTCACCGACCACCGGTCACCCCGCGGCGCAGCGCCCGGTACCGATCGGGGTCGTGGCGGCCACGCCCCGCGCGATCTCGTCCCGCACCTCGTCCATGGTCAGTGCGTACCCGGTCTGCTCGTCGTCCAGCGACTTGGCGAACACGATGCCGGCCAGCGTCCCGTCGGCGGCGATCAGGGGACCGCCCGAGTTTCCCTGGTGCACCGTGGCGAACAGGGAGTACACCTGCCGCTCGGCTCCGGATCCACCGTAGATGTCCTCGCCACTGGCCTGCAGGATCGCGCGAACGCGCGCCGGCACGACGCGGTACGGGCCGTTCTCCGGGTAGCCGGCGACCACGGCGTCCGCGTTGCGCTCCAGGTTGTCCCCCAAGGGCAGGGCAGGCGCCGTCAGGTCGGGCACCGCGAGCACGGCCAGATCGGTGCGCGGGTCGAACAGGACGACGCGGGCCGCGTGGCGCCGGTCCGACCCGGCCAGCATCACCTGCGGCGCGTTCACCGCCGCCACCACGTGGGCGTTGGTCACCACGCGGTGGGGGGCGACCACGACACCGCTGCCCTCCTGGCCCCGACCGCACGAGCGGGCGTCACCGACGATCTTGACCACCGAACGCTTGATCTTGGCCTGGACGGCGGCCGGAACCGCCTTGGAGTTCGGCGGCGACACCGGCTGGATCCGCTCTCGGGCGACCCCTTCGAACACCCGCGGGAACGGCGAGTCCGACACCGCCTGCCGGAACCCGCCGGCCCAGCCGGCCATCCAGGACGGCACCACGGCGTCGATCACGTGCAGCACGCGCGATCCGGAGACGGCCCGGGCCAGGGTGGGGTTGGGTAGCTGACGCACCGCTCCGCCCACGAACCAGAGCACCAGCGAGATCGCCAGCAGGCCCGCCACACCGCCGAGCACCTGATCGAGCGTCCCCGCCCCGGAGCGAGCCATGGTGCGCCGTACCCGCCCGCCGAGCACCGACCCGAGCACCTGGCCGAGCCAGGCGGTCACCAGCACCCCGACCAGCAGCACCACCGAGCGTGATGCGCCGGTGAGCAGCCGGTCGGCGATCATCGGGATCACTCGCATGCCGAGCACGGCACCGCCGATGAACCCGCCCAGCGACAGCGCGCCCACGGCCAGTCCCTGCTTCGTCCCCGCGATCGCGTACCAGACGATCACCACCAGCATGAGCAGGTCGATCACGAACCACCACCGGCCTCGATGGTGTCCACCTGCGCCGGTTCGGGGACCGCGGGGACCTCGCGGCGTTTGGTGTGGTCCCAGGGCTGTTCCCAGCCCGCCAACCGCAGCACCCGGTCCAGGATGCCGGCCGTGAAGCCCCAGACGAACAGTCCGCGCACCGCGAAACCCGGCCCGACGAAGCCGCTGGGGTGGTGCACCAGGAAGCGGTTCACCGGATCGACCAGCTCACTCACCGGAACCCGGACGACGCGTGCCACCTCGCCGGGATCGACCACCCCGACCGGGCTCGGCCGCGCCCACCAGGCCACCACCGGCGTCACGACGTAATCGCTGGGGGGGAGATAGAGATCGGGAAGGCTGCCGGCGACCGTCACGCCGTCCGGCTCGAGCCCGGTCTCCTCCTGCGCCTCGCGCAACGCGGCCGCGACCGGGCTGGCGTCGGTCGGGTCCAGCCGGCCGCCGGGAAAGCACACCTGGCCCGCGTGCGAGCGCAGCGTCGACGAGCGCTCGGTCAACAGGATGTCCACCCCGGTGCCGCCGGCCGGAGGGTGCACCCCGGCGGGGCGAGCGGCGTGGTCGTCGTCCAGACCGTGCCCGAACAGCAACAGCACGGCCGAGTGCCGATGATGCCCGGGGGGCGGGCTGAACCGGCTCAACTGGTCGACCGTGGCCACGTCGAGCACGTGCTGCAGCGGCGCGAACCAGGCCGGGGCGTGGTCGGCGTCCGCCGGGACCTCGGTGGGCATCATGCGTCGGCCTCGACCCGCGGCTGGATCGGCGGCTGGACCGGCGGCTCGACCAGCACGGGTCCCTTGACCAGCCCGGCAGCCTTGGCCGGGTCCGTCTCGCCGATCCCGGACGACGGGCACAGGCTGCGCCCGGCCAGGGGGCAGGCACCGCAGGCCGGACGACGCGCGTGGCAGATCCGCCGGCCGTGAAAGATCATCCGATGGCTGAGCATGGTCCAGTCCCGACGCTCGAACAGCGCCCCGATCTCGTGCTCGATCACGACCGGGTCCTCCGACGTCGTCCAGCCGAAGCGCCTCGCGAGCCGTCCGACGTGGGTGTCGACCGTGATCCCCGGGACGCCGAAGGCGTTGCCCAGCACGACATTGGCGGTCTTGCGACCCACCCCGGGGAGTGTGACCAGCTGCTGCAACCGGTTCGGTACCCGACCGTCGTGGTCGATCACCAACGCGGCCCCGAGCGAGATCAGGGAATTCGTCTTGGCTCGAAAGAACCCGGTCGGCCGGATCAGCTCCTCGACCTCGCTGCGGTCGGCGGCGGCGTAGTCGGCCGCCGTCGGGTAACGACGGAACAGCTCGGGCGTCACCTGATTGACCATCTTGTCGGTGCACTGCGCGGACAAGATGGTGGCCACCAGTAATTGCAGCGGCGAGGCGTGGTCGAGTTCGCAGTGCGCGTCCGGGTGGCGTTCGGCCAGCACCCGGTGCATGCGGCGGGCACGACGCACCAGCGCGACATCAGGCCGAACGCCACCGGGCCGCCCACTGCGCGGCGTCACCACGTCGTCACCACCACCTGCCCGAGCCACCCCGACAGCCTACGTCGCCGCCGTCCGGACACCGGCCGTGGCCGTCCTCACGCCGGGCGGGTGAGCGTCCTGAGCCGCAAGGGTGGTCCACCGCCCGCCTCTGTCAAGGCTCTGACCTGCGACGACGATCCACTCCGCAGATCGGGACACGATTCAGGGGAGCCACAGGTGAGCGGAACCGACGCGACGATGAGCAGGCCGATGGGCACGACCGTCGGGCTCGGGGCGCACCACGGACGTGCCGGACGTGCTGGACGTGACGGACGTGACGGTGGCGACGGCGGTGACCACGGTGACCACGGTGACCACGGTGACCACGACGGGGGACGGATCAGCGCCGAGCTGCGCGAGGTCGAGTACTGGCGCCGGCTGGTCGCCGCCCGGCTCGACCTGGCGGTCGCCGCGGTGACCTCGCTGGACGAACCCGTGGTCCGCGAGCTGCCCTCGGTGCCACGGCTGCCGTGCAATCTGCGGCGCCTGGTCGGCCTGCCCCAGACCGATGCGCTGGGTGAGGTCGGGGTCCTCGAGCAGCTGCGCGCCGTCCTGCACGATCTCGACAGCTACGCCCTGGCGCTGCGGTCCTGCGCCTGCAGCCCCGGACACTGATCGACACTGATCCGAACGGATCCGACCCGAATCCGGGGAGAAACAGCAACCGCACGGCGCGAATCCCCACAAAAACTGGCGTCTGAGCCTGCTCAGCAGCCAGTGAACAGTCAACTGCGGCTACCGGCGTCCGGCCACGGACGGTAGCGTTCCCTTGGCCGGAGCGCATCACACCGTCGGGCAGTTCGAGAGGGGTAGCCAGGTGGACGACGACGTCGTACGTCAGGCGCCGTTGTTTGCGGCGCTCGACGACGAAGCGGCAGCAGCACTCAAAGCCACGATGACCACACGCGAGGTGGGCCGCGGCGAGGTGCTGTTCACCGAGGGCGATCCGGGCGACCGGCTGTACATCATCGTCGACGGCAAGATCAAACTGGGACGCGCCTCCGGCGACGGTCGCGAGAACCTGCTGGCGATCCTGGGCCCCGGCGAGATGTTCGGCGAGCTCTCGCTGTTCGATCCCGGTCCCCGCAACGCCACGGCGACCGCCGTCGCCGACACCTCGCTGCTCGGCGTGGGCAGCGACGACCTCGCCACCTGGCTGAACGGCCGCCCGGACGTCGCGCGCCAGCTGCTGCGTTCGCTGGCCCGGCGGCTGCGGCGCACCAACGAGGCGCTGGCCGATCTGGTGTTCTCCGATGTGCCGGGTCGGGTGGCCAAGGCCCTGCTGGACCTGTCCGAGCGCTTCGGCACGCCGACCGACGAGGGGTTGCGCGTCACCCACGACCTCACCCAGGAGGAGTTGGCCCAGTTGGTCGGCGCCTCACGCGAGACGGTCAACAAGGCCCTGGCCGACTTCGCCGCCCGCGGCTGGCTGCGCCTGGACCAGCGCGCCGTCCTGCTGCTGGACATCGACCGCCTCCGCCGCCGCGCCCGCTGACCAAACCACCCCCCAAACCCGCTCATGCTCCGCGGGTGACTGCTCATGCTCCGCCGATGACGCATTTCGGCGTCATGACCTCGTTGTCGCTGGTCACCTGCGGAGCATGAGCAGGTTTCGCACCGGTTGGCCCCGGGTCGGTGGGCGAGTCAGTCCGCGGCGCGATCCAGATACGCCAGGGCCGCACGGACACTGCGCTCGGCGGCGGGCCACAGCCGCGGGTTGACGTCGGCGTAGATGAACCCGACGACCTCGGACGCCGTGCGCGCCCCGGCGTTCAGCGCCGCCTGCACCTCGTCCAGGCGATCCAGACGATGCTGGTGGTAGCCGGCCAGCACCGCGACGGGATCGTCCAGCACTGGACCGTGGCCCGGTAGCAACGCTCGGCACCCGAGGTCGGTGGCCAGGGCCTCCAACCGGCGCAGCGAGGCCAGGTAGTCGGCCAGCACGCCGTCCGGGTGATAGATCACCGCGGTTCCCCGGCCCAGCACGGTGTCGCCGGTGAGCACCACCGTCTCGGCATCGTGCACACCGGCATCCGGGGCATCCCGGCCGAGGACGAAGCACAGGGAGTCGCCGGTGTGTCCCGGAGTGGCCACCACGTCGACCCGCAGGTCACCGACCTCGAGCGCGTCGCCGGCCGCCAGGCCCTCGCTGCCCAGCCGGTGCGCCGGGTCCAGCGCCCGCACCCCGATCCCGAACGAGCGCGCGAACCGGCCTGCCCCGGCGCTGTGATCGGCATGTCCGTGCGTCAACAGCACGGCCGCCACCGACCGGCACCCGCGCCGCTCGACCGCCTCCCGGACGGCGCGCAGGTGCGCCGCGTCGTCCGGCCCGGGGTCGATCACCACGGCTCGATCCGACCCCGGCGCCGACAGCACCCAGGTGTTGGTTCCGTCCAGCGTCATCGGGCCGGGGTTGGGTGCCAGGACGCAGTGCGCCGCTACCCCGACGTCCCCGCCGGACCAGGGCGCCGATGACCCGAACGCCCAGACCGCCGCCCCACTCACGGTGCCCGTCCGCCGCCGGCGCCGTCCAGGTCGACCCGCAACACCATCCGGCCCGCACCGTCGGCGCCGGGCACCTCGACCGGCCACGGCAACACCGGCTGCGGACGTCGCGGCACGGCCAGCACGGCGGCGACCGACGATGCCGCTGCCAGTTCCTCCAAGCACACCAACGTCGGCGGCAACATGGCCAGATCGCCGGCGCGATGGCGGGCCACGGCGGCGGCGGCGCCGAACCAGCCGCCCTCCGCCCGCGCGGTCGCCGGACCGTCGACCCCGTCCATGCCGTCCTCGGCCTCACGACCGAAGGTCTGCACCTGTTGCCCCGCGGGCATCGCCGCGACGAAGAACCGGGTGTCGAACCGGCGGGACTCGAAGTCCGGGGTGATCCAGTGCGCCCAGGGGCGCAGCAGGCCGGCCCGCAGACCGGTTCCGGTGGACCGCAGCACCCCGGCCAGGTCGGTGCGCCCGGCCAGCAGGGCCTCCCGAGCCTCGGCGAGACCCGGCGCCGGGACGGGGCTCGAGGCGTCCTCGGGCACGGCGATCAGGACGCCACACTCCTCGAAGGTCTCTCGGACGGCGGCCACCAGCACGCCGTCCAGCGGTCCACCCACCGCGTCCGGCCCGCCGAGGGCGCGCGCCAGGGCGTGATCAGCGGGCTCGACGGCACCCCCGGGGAAGACCAGCATTCCCGGGGCGAAGGCCAGGCTGCGGTGACGACGAAACGCGATCACCCGCACCCCACCCTCGGGCAGATCGTCCACCAGCATCACCGTGGCGGCATCCCGCGCGGGCACCGGCGGCACGACCGGCACAGCGCGAACGGCACTGGCGTCGGCCCGATGAGCGGCCAGCCGGGCGGACAGCGCCGCCGACAACGGGAAGTCACGCAACACAGTGCCATCCTCACCCGAGGTACCCCGGTGGCGCATCGGCCATCGACCGTGCATCACGATCCACCACGATCCACAGGGCGCCGATCAACGCTCTAGACTGCCTGAATCGTCACAATCCGACCATGTAGGTCACACTGATCACCACCGGCGCCGTGTTCCGGGGGCTACCGGCGAGTATTCGACGCCCGGACGATGACCTGTCACATTTGGGTCCGGGTTTTCTGAACAACGCGTTAGAGTACGTCCCGGCACGTTGCGCTACCACGGTGATTCACGATCTGCACGGGAACTCGGGGGCGCCCACCAGTGGGTGAGACCTGCAAGAGCGGGTGTAGGGGGAAGTTCACGGATGACGCCACAGAAGTCACGCACGTTCACGCTGCCGCAGTTGGCCGAGGCAGCGGCCATGACGGTTCGCAACGTGCGGTCCTACCAAACCCGCGGGCTCATCCCCCCGCCGGTCCGTCGCGGTCGGCACTCGATCTACGACTCGCGGCATCTCGAGCGGCTGCGTGAGATCCACCAGGCCCGCGAAAGCGGCGCTTCCCTGAACCTGATCGCCGGGTATCTGTCGGACGGCGGCTCGCTGGCCACCGGTCTCGACCGCGCCTGGCTGCCGAGCCGGGGGGCGCTGTCCCGCCGCGGCGGCCGGACGGCCGAACCGGCGCCACCCCGCACCGCGACCGCCTCGCTCGAGACCATTCTGAGCCGGGTCGACGTCGCCGACCCCGCGCGCTTCGACAAGACCCTCGACGACCTGGCCCGGGCCGGCGTGGTGCGGCGCTCACGAGGGCGACTGATGGCCGAGCGACCGTTCGTCACCATGGTGGCCGGCCTGGTCAAACACGGTGTGCCGGTCGAGCGCGCGCTCGAGGTGGCCGCCGCGGCCGCCGAGGCGGGCCAGAAGGTGCGCGCCGCCGCCGGCGATGCCCTGGACGGCATGGCGGACGACGACCGCACCCGCGGTGACGTGCTCAGCCTGGCCACCGGGGTGTTCGCCTCCGTGGTCGTACTCGACCTCACCACCGCCGAGAACCGCGCCACCCGCGATCGCTGAGCGGCCGACCGCCCGAATCGGGACGGCGACCTCCACGACCTCCCTCAGGGGCGGATGCGGGCGACCAACTCGATCTCGACCGGGCTGTTCAACGGCAGGACGGCCACCCCGACCGCGCTGCGCGCGTGCACCCCGGCATCGCCGAACACCTCCTGCAGCAGGCCGCTGGCACCGTTGGCCACCAGGGGCTGGCCGGTGAAGCCGGGCGCGCTGGCCACGAAGGCCACCACCTTGACGATGCGTTCGACGCGGTCGAGGTCGACCACCGATCCCACGGCGGCCAGGGCGTTCAGGGCACAGATGCGGGCCAGCGCGGCGGCGTCCTCGGGGCTGACCTGCCCTGCCTCGCTGCCCACCAGGCCGGTCTGCGGCAGGGCGCCGGCCACGAAGGGCAGCTGCCCGGCGGTCCAGACGAGACCGTCGTCCAGGACGGCGGGAACATAGGCGGCCACCGGCGTGGCCACCGACGGCAGCGCGAGTCCGAGCTCGCTCAGACGGTCGAGGATGCGGGTCATCGGGTCACCGTAGCCGCCGGGCGCAACTAGGCTCACCACTGTGACCTCGAGCCCGACACCTGCGTCGTCCGCCCGATCCCGGGTGCGACTGCACGTGGTGACCGGCAAGGGGGGCACCGGCAAGACGACCGTTGCCGCGGCGCTGGCGCTGGCGCTGGCCGCCGGGGGCCGCCGGACGCTGCTGTGCGAGGTCGAGGGACGCCAGGGCATCGCGCAATTGTTCGACGTCCCGCAGCTGCCCTACGGCGAGCAGCGGATCGCCGTGGCTGCGGGCGGGGGCGAGGTCTGGGCGCTCGCCATCGAGCCCAAGGCGGCCCTGCTGGAGTACCTCGAGCTCTTCTACCACCTGGGCCGGGCCGGCAAGGTCCTCGAACGCCTCGGGGCCATCGACTTCGCCACCACCGTGGCCCCCGGGCTGCGCGACGTCCTGCTCATCGGCAAGGTCTACGAGGCGACCCGGCGCCGCGAGGGAGCGACGCCGCGCTACGACGCCGTGGTGCTGGACGCCCCGCCGACCGGGCGCATCGGCCAGGTACTCAACGTGAACGAAGAGGTCGTCGGCCTGGCCAAGGTGGGTCCGATCCGCAACCAGGCCGGATCGATCATGAACCTGCTGCGCTCGTCCCTGACCGCCGTGCACCTGGTCACCGTGCTGGAGGAGATGCCGGTGCAGGAGACCCACGATGCGGTGGCCGAACTGGCCCGCATCGGGCTGCCGGTGGGCTCGATCGTGGTGAACATGATGCGTGAGCCGCTGCTGCCCGAGGCAGAGCTGGTCGCGGCCGGCAAGGGCCGGCTGCCGGTCACCCGGGTGATGGCGGGCCTCGAGGCCGCGGGCCTGGGACGACGCGCCGCACGCCCCGGTGAGTCCGCGGCCGCCCGGACCGCCCGGGTTCGGGCCACCGCCGAGGCGCTGATCGCCGAGGGCGTCGAACACGCCCAGCGGGTGCAGCTCGAACGCGAGCAGCGCGTCGTGCTGGAGGGTCTGCACCGTCCCCTGGTCGAGTTGCCGGCACTGGCCGAGGGCATCGACCTGGGCGCGCTCTACGACCTCGCCGAGCGGTTGCGCGCGCAAGGACCGGCATGAGCGCCGTGATGCAGGTGTGGGATGTCGATGCCCTGCTGAGTGATCGCGGCACCCAGGTCGTGGTGTGCTGCGGCGCGGGTGGGGTGGGCAAGACCACCACCTCGGCCGCGCTGGCCCTGCGGGCCGCCGAACACCACGGACGGCGCGTGGTGGTGCTGACCATCGACCCCGCCCGGCGGTTGGCCCAGTCGATGGGCCTGGCCGAGCTCGACAACACCCCACGGCCGGTGGCGGAGGTCGACTCGGCGGCCGGCGGCAGCCTCGACGCGATGATGCTCGACATGAAGCGCACCTTCGATGAGGTGATCAGCGCTCATGCCTCACCCGAGAAGGCCCAACAGATCTTCGCCAACCCCTTCTACCAGGCGCTGTCGAGCTCGTTCGCGGGCACGCAGGAGTACATGGCGATGGAGAAGCTGGGGCAGCTGCGCGCCCGGGCCGGGGCGATGCGCGCCGGTGGCGCCCCCGAGAACGGGTGGGACCTGATCGTGGTCGACACCCCGCCGTCCCGCTCGGCCCTGGACTTCCTGGACGCCCCGCAACGGCTCGGGTCGTTCCTGGACGGCCGGCTGATCCGGCTGCTCTCGGCACCGGCCCGCGCGGGCGGGCGGGCCTACCTGAAGGTGATGTCGGTAGCGGTGAACAGTGCCACCGGGGTGATGACCAAGCTGTTGGGAGCGCAGGTGTTGCGCGACCTGCAGACCTTCGTCGCGGCGCTGGACACGGTGTTCGGGTCGTTCCGCGAGCGCGCCGAGCGCACCTATGAGTTGCTGCAGCAGCAGGGGACGGCGTTCGTCGTCGTCTCGGCACCCGAGGCCGACGCGCTGCGGGAGGCGTCGTACTTCGTCGAACGGCTGCGGGAGGAACGCATGCCGCTGGCTGGATTGGTGCTCAACCGGGTGCACACCAGCCACGCGGACAGCCTGAGCGCCGAGCGTGCCGCGGCGGCCGCCGAGGAGTTGGAGGACGCCGAGTCCGAGGTGAGCGGCCGAGCCCTCACCGCGGGGCTGTTGCGGGTGCACGCCGATCGGATGCGCCGTCGCCGTCGCGAACAGGCGTTGGCGGCCCGCTTCACCGGAGCCCACCCGGATGTGGCCGTGGCCGAGGTCAGGGCGATGGCCGAGGATGTTCACGATCTGGCCGGGCTGCGCGAGGTCGGCGCGAACCTCTCGAGGTGAGTTCGCCGGAGCTGAACCGGGCCGTCAGCCGGGTTCAGCCGCAGAAAACCGTGACCGAATCGTGATTCTCAGATTCGGACAGATGCGACGTCTGGGACAGGGTCAGGCGGAGACGGCGGTGCTCACGCCGACGACCTGCTCGTGCTCGGCCCGAGCGATCTCGAGCAGGCGACGCCACGAGGCGACATTGGGACGACGGCGCAGCAGCGCCCGGCGCTCACGCTCGGTCATGCCACCCCAGACACCGAACTCGATCCGGTTGTCGAGCGCGTCAGCCAGGCACTCGGTCCGCACCGAGCAGGCCATGCACACGGCCTTGGCGCGATTCTGCGCCGCACCCTGCACGAACAGCATGTCCGGGTCAGCCGTACGGCAAGCACCCTTGGCAGCCCAGTCGTTCGCGCTGTTCATCTGCGTTGTCCTCCCATGTGTTCCCCCGCGAGGGTGAACCCCGACCTATCGCCCGCACTCACAGTAATGTCACTCGCAGTGTCTGGCCTACGGCCCAGACGGATGATATTCCCCTCACCTGGCCAGGGAACGTCACCGTCCGTAGCTCTTTCTCACACCAATGCAGACCCGTTCGCGCATACGGCCCATCGCGCGAACATCCCGCTGCGTTACACCATGCGAAACGGTACAGCCCCGCGACCCGCCGATGGTTGAGCCGAATGGGGATCTCCCGCCGTAGTCTGACCCCGTCACACCTGCGACGAGGAGCCGCTGGCCATGCGCTTGCCCCGACCCGACGACGTCTCCGCGGCACGCCCCGGGGCGGGTGCCCGCGAGGGCAGCTCTCGGCTGCCGGCCCTGCTGGCCGCCTTCCTGGCGACCAGCCTGGTGGCCGGAGCCCTGGTGGCCGGGCTGCTCCTGCCCACCGTCGGGGCGGCCGGATCGTTCACGCGGGACGCCATCGGCTTCTACAACTCGATCCCCGCCGACCTCGAGGACCTGCCCCTGCCGGAGGGTTCCACGCTCTACGCCCGCGACGGCAAGACCCCGATCGCGACGTTCTACGAGGAGAACCGCGTCGTCACGCCGTTGATCCGGGTGGCGCCGATCATGCAGCAGGCCGTCGTGGCGATCGAGGACTCGCGGTTCTACGAGCACGGCGGGGTGGACCCCAAGGGCCTGCTGCGGGCGCTGGTGAGCAACAAGCTCAACGACGGCCAGGTGCAGGGTGCCTCGACGCTGACCCAGCAGCTGGTGAAGAACAAGCTGGTCGAGAGCGCGGTCGGCGAGGGTGACAAGGAGGGTGTCAAGGCGGCCACGGCGCGTAAGAACGCCCGCAAGGTCAAAGAGATCCGCATGGCGATCGAGCTGGAGAAGACCAAGTCCAAGGGCGAGATCCTCGAGGGCTACCTGAACATCGCCGCCTTCGGCCAGAACAACTACGGCGTCGAGGCGGCCTCGCAGTACTTCTTCAAGACCACCGCGGCGCGGCTCACCCTGCCGCAGGCGGCGTTGCTCGCCGGCATCGTGCAGTCCCCGGAGTCCTACAACCCGTTCAAGCACCCCAAGGCCGCCAAGAACCGCCGCGGGCAGGTGCTCACCCGGATGGCCGACCTGAAGGTGATCAGCGAGGCGCAGCGGGCCGCGGCCGACAAGGCCCCGCTGCCGACCACGCCCCAGGTCGCCAAGGCGGGCTGCATCACGGCCGGGGCGTCGGCGTACTTCTGCCAGTACGCGCTGCAGATGCTGCTCACCGACCCGCGGTACGCCGTCCTGGGCAAGACCGAGGACGCCCGCGAGAGCGCCATCCGCCGGGGCGGGTACAAGATCGTGACCACGCTGGATGCGCGGCTGCAGAAGGCCGCCACCGCGGCGCTGATGAAGAAGATCCCGCCGGCGGACGACTCCGGGGTGGCCACCTCGGCGGTGACCGTGCAGCCGGGCACCGGGCAGGTGCTGAGCATCGCGCAGAACACGAACTTCAACCCGCAGCGCGGGCCGGGCCAGACCGAGCTGAACTACGGCGTCGACAAGGTCTACGGCGGGGCAGCGGGATTCCAGGTCGGCTCGACCTTCAAGCCGTTCACGCTGGCCACCTGGCTCAGCAAGGGCAAGGGGCTGTTCACCAACGTCACCGGCGACCAACAGTCCTGGAGCGGGCGCGACTTCAGCGCCTGTGGTGAGCCGCTCGGGACCCCGCGGTTCAAGGTCAGCAACTCCGAGGGCAGCGGCCCGCCGTCGATCAGCGTCATGCAGGCCACGTTCAACTCGGTGAACCTGGCCTACATGGACATGGCCAGCCGCCTCGACCTGTGTGACATCACCAAGACCGCCGAGGCGATGGGGGTGCACCTGGCCTCGCCGCCGACCCAGGCGGTGGCCGACTGCTACAAGGACGGCACACCGGTGGCGGGCAAGCTGCCGACCCAGTGCCCGGCAATGATCCTCGGGGCGCTGCTGATCTCGCCGCTGACCATGGCCAACGCCTACGCCACCTTCGCCGCCGAGGGCACCTACTGCCCGCCGACACCGGTGCTGTCGGTGCTCGATCGCTCGGGCAAGGCCCAGTCGATCGGGGCGACCAAGTGCGTGTCGGAGGCCATCCCGACCAACGTGGCCCGCGGTGTGATCTATGCCGGCAAGAGGGTGTTCACCGAGGGCACGGCCCGCGGCCGAGGCATCCGCTGGCCCGCCGCCGGCAAGACCGGCACCACCGACAACTCGGTTCGCACCTGGTTCGTGGGCTACACCAAGCAGCTCGCCACGGCCGTCGTGGTCGCCGACCCCAAGGACTACCCGGAGGCGCGCTACGCCGGCGGGCGCAGCCTGAACAATCGACGCATCGGTGGGGTCGGTTACGGGCACGTGTTCGGTGCCACCATCGCGGCGCCGCTGTGGCAGTCGATCATGACCACTGGCATGGACGGGTTGCCGCGAGAGGACTGGCCCGCCCCGCCCGCCAAGATGCTGGAGGGCAGCGGCATCAAGGTGGCCGAGGTGGTCGGGCGCACGCTCGGCGAGGCCACCGGCATCCTGCAGGGGCAGGGCTTCAAGGTGCGCGTCGGACCGCCGACCGCGTCGTTCATCGGCCCCGACCGGGTGGCCAAGAGTTCGCCGTCGGCCGGCGGACGCCTGGAGAAGGGCTCCACCGTGGTGATCTACCCCGGTGACGGCAGCGCAGCGCCGCCGCCCGGCAACGAGTTCCCCGGCGGCGGCGACGGCTTCCCCGGCATCGGCAACGGGAATGGCAACAACGGCAACGGCTTCGGCCGCGGCCGCGGCTAACCCCCGCTCTCACCCCACTCTCACCCCTGACGAGCGCAATGTCACGTTGCGCTCGTCAGGCGAGTGCAACGTGACATTGCGCTCGTCGGGGATGAGAGTGATGGGCGACTAGGCCCCGGTACCGGTGACGCCGAGTGACGAAACTCAGCCGGCGGCGAGCTGCCGCTTCACCTCGGCAGCAATCCGCCCGCCCTCGGCGCGCCCGGCCACCTGCGGCTGAACGGCTTTCATGACGCGGCCCATGGCAGCCATGCCGGAGGCGCCGGCCGCCGCGGCGTCCGCGATCGCCGAGGTGACCAGGGCGGCCAGGTCGTCGTCCGAGAGTTGTTGCGGCAGATAGCCTTCCAGGACGGCGAGCTCGGCCAGCTCGCGCGCGGACTGCTCTGCGCGGCCGGCATCGGCGAACGCGGTGGCCGCCTCGCGACGCTTCTTGCCCTCCTTGCCGAGCACGGCCAGCACCTCGTCGTCCGACAGCTCGCGAGCGACGGTGCCGGCGACCTCGCCGGAGCGGATGGCGGTCAACGCCATCCGCAGGGTGGCAGCGGTGACCTCGTCGCGGGAACGGATCGCCTCGGTGAGATCGGACTGCAGACGCTGCTTCAACTCGGCCATGGCGCTCATCCTCGCACCTGCGGCCGAGCCGTTCCGAGCGATATTCGCCGGAGCCGGCCGGCCGGCCGGGTGCGCATGAACGAGCAGGCCGCGCGGTCATGAGGTAAGCATGAACTCCGCGAATCATCAGCAATCAGGAGAAATCGATCACCAGGTTCCTCACCCCGGAGGCGTGACCGAGCGCCCTTGCGCATCCGGGTCCACCGATGTCGCAGGAGGAGCGGTCATGTCCGTTGTCGGGCGGGATCGAGCCCCTCGGGGCCGTCGCCTCATCCGTCGGCGCCTCGGCGCCGTCCTGGTCGCAGCGTTCGTCGCCACCGGTCTCGCCGCCTGTGGCGGTCAGGACGGTGGGGCGCCGCGACTCACCTGGTACACCAACCCCGATTCCGGCGGGCAGGCCGAGCTGGCCCGGCGGTGTACCGCCGCCGCGAGCGGTGCCTACACCATTCGCACCGCGGTCATGCCCCGTGAGTCGTCCGAGCAGCGCCAGCAGCTGGTGCGGCGGTTGGCGGCCAACGACTCATCGATCGACCTGATGAGCCTGGACCCGCCGTACATCCCCGAGTTCGCCGAGGCACGCTTCCTCGCGCCGGTGCCCGCCGATGTCGCGGCCCGCGTCTCGCAGGGAGTGGTCGACAGTGCACGACAGGGGGCCACGTGGCGCGGGACGCTGGTGACGGTGCCGTTCTGGGCCAACACCCAGCTGCTCTGGTATCGCAAGTCCGTGGCCACGGCGGCAGGCCTCGACCTGAGCCGGCCCGTCACCTGGCAGCAACTGATCGACGCCGCGCGTGGCCAGGGCCAGCAGTTCGCCGTCCAGGGCCTTCGCGCCGAGGCACTGACCGTCTGGGTGAACGCCCTGGTCGCCTCGGCCGGCGGGGCGATCGTCACCGACCCCTCGCCGGACAACCCCGCCCAGATCAAGCTGGGGCTGGCCGATCCGCCGGCCGCCGAGGCCGCTCGGGTGATGCGGGCGGTGGCCGATGCGGGCGTCGGCGGTCCGGCCCTCTCGACCTCGGGCGAGGATGCCAACGTCAATGCGTTCGAGGCCGGCGAGGCGGCCTTCATGGTCAACTGGCCCTTCGTCTGGCCGCGCGCCCAGGCCGGGGTCGAGGGCGGCACGCTCGACGCCTCGGTGCCCGCCGACTACGGCTGGGCGCTCTACCCGCGGGTGCAGGCCGACCGCCCGAGCACTCCGCCCTACGGTGGGATCAACCTCGGAGTGGGCGCGTTCAGCGAGCATCCCGATCTGGCGTACGCGGCGGCCGAGTGCATCACCAGCGAGCAGAACCAGGCCTACTACTTCATCAGCAACGGCAACCCCGCAGCCCGTGCCGCGGTGTACGACGATCCTGAGGTGCTGCGCGAGTTCCCGATGGCCCCGGTGATCCGTGAGTCCCTCGAGCAGGCCGCACCGCGACCTCAAACCCCTTACTACAGCGAGGTTTCCGAAAGCGTCCAACGCATCTATCACCCACCGTCCCAGGTCGACCCGGCCACCACCGGACGGCGCGCCGCTGATCTGATCAGCGCGGTGCTGGCCAAGAAGGAGCTGCTGTGAGCACCACGACGCTGCCGCCGAGCGGCCGGACGACGCATCGTCCCGCCGTCCGCGCCCGGGTCAGTGACCGTTCGCGGGCCGAGCGACGACTCGGCTGGATGCTCGCCGGACCGGCCTTCGCCGTGATGCTGTTGGTGACCGCCTATCCCATCCTGCAGGCGGTTTACGACTCCCTGTTCGACTTCCGACTCACCGACCCCGGCAACCGCTCCTTCAACGGGCTGCAGAACTACTCCGTGATCCTCACCGACCGCATCTGGTGGACCTCGCTCGCGGTGACACTGTTCATCACCGCGATCACCGTGGCCGTCGAGTTGGTGTTGGGCTTCGGACTCGCCCTGGTGATGATGAAGGCGCTGCGCGCCATCCGCCCGGTGGTCCGCGCCGCGATCCTGATTCCCTACGCGGTCATCACGGTGGTCTCGGCGTTCGCCTGGCAGTACGCGTTCGCGCTCGACTCCGGCTTCGTGAACAGCTGGCTGGGCTGGCTCCCCGGGATCAGCGCCGACACCGACTGGTTCGGCGGTACCTGGAAGGCCCTGTTCGTGGTGTGCGTGGCCGAGATCTGGAAGACCACGCCGTTCATCTCGCTGCTCTTGCTGGCCGGGCTGGCCCAGGTTCCCGAGGTGTTGCAGGAGGCAGCGAAGGTGGACGGCGCCACCTGGTGGCAGCGACTGAACCGGGTGACGATCCCCAACATGAAGGCGGCCATCATGGTCGCCCTGCTGTTCCGCACCCTGGACGCGTTCCGGATCTTCGACTCGATCTTCGTGATGACCGGGGGCGCGAACAGCACCGAGACGGTCTCGTTCCTGGCATACCGGCAGACCATCTCACGACTCGAGATCGGGCTCGGCTCGGCGGTTTCGGTGCTGTTGTTCGTGTGCGTCGTGCTGATCTGCGCGTTGTTCATCAAGGGGTTCCGGGTCGACCTGGCCTCGGCGCGAGGGGAGTAGCGATGTCGCGACGCGAGAAGGTCGGGTGGCTGATCGGCGGTCTGGCGATCGTCGTCTACGCGCTGTTCCCGGTGGCGTGGATCGTGTCGCTGTCGTTGAAGGCGCCGTCCGACATCGCCAACCGCCAGTTCCTGCCCACGGTCGGCACCTGGGAGAACTACCGGCTGATCCTCACCGGCGAGGCCAGCGAGCTGTTCCTGCCGGCGCTGCGCAACTCGTTCGGCATCTGCCTGATCGCCACCGCGATCTCGTGCGTGCTGTCGATGTTCGCCGCCTATGCCATTGCGCGCCTGGACTTTCCGGGCAAGCGGCTGATCCTGTCGACGGCGTTGGCGGTGGCCATCTTCCCGGTGATCTCGATCGTCACCCCGCTGTTCAACCTGTGGCGACAGATCGGGCTGTACGACACCTGGCCGGGCCTGATCATCCCGTACCTGTCACTGACCCTGCCGCTGGCGATCTGGACGCTGTCGGCCTTCTTCCGCGAGATCCCGTGGGAGATGGAGCAGGCAGCGCAGGTGGACGGCGCGACGTCCTGGCAGGCGTTTCGCAAGGTGATCGTCCCGTTGGCCGCGCCCGGGGTGTTCACCACGGCGATCATCGCGTTCTTCATCGCCTGGAACGACTTCATCTACGGCATCTCGCTCACCTCGACCGAGGCATCGCGCCCGGTGCCGGCGGCGTTGGGGCTGTTCTCCGGTGCCTCACAATTCGAGGCGCCGAACGGCCCGATCGCGGCGGCGGCGGTGATCGTGACCATCCCTGTGGTGGTGCTGGTGTTGCTGTTCCAGCGCCGGATCGTCGCCGGCCTGACCAACGGTGCGGTGAAGGGATGACCAGATCGACTCATCCGCCCCTCTGACGAACCTCACGCCCGGGAGCGAGCACATGTCCGAGATCACCCTCAAGAACCTCGTCAAGCGATACGGCGACGGCTTCGCCGCCGTCAACGACATCAGCCTGGACATTCGCGACGGGGAGTTCGTCATCCTCGTCGGGCCGTCCGGGTGCGGCAAGTCCACGCTGCTGCGCATGGTGGTCGGCCTGGAGGACATCACCGAGGGCGAGCTGCTGATCGACGGCCAGCGCGTCAACGACAAGGCGCCGCGAGATCGCAACCTGGCCATGGTGTTTCAGAACTACGCGCTCTACCCGCACCTGTCGGTGTACGAGAACATCGCCTTCCCGCTGCGGCTGGCCAAGGGCAAGTACTCCGAGGCGGACATCGACGAGCGCGTGCAGCGAGCCGCCGATCTGCTCGAACTGCGCGACCATCTCGATCGCAAACCCGCCAACCTGTCCGGCGGGCAACGGCAGCGGGTGGCCATGGGGCGGGCGCTGGTACGCGAGGCCGACGCGTTCCTGTTCGACGAGCCGCTGAGCAACCTGGACGCGAAGCTGCGCGGTCAGATGCGTACCGAGATCTCACGCATCCAACGACGGGTGGGCACGACGACCATCTACGTGACCCACGACCAGACCGAGGCGATGACCCTCGGCGACCGGGTCGCCGTCCTCAAACGCGGAGTGCTGCAGCAGGTGGCCAGCCCGCGGGAGCTGTACGAACAGCCGGTCAACCTGTTCGTCGCGGGCTTCATCGGCTCGCCGCCGATGAACTTCCTGCCTGCCCGGGTGGCCGGCGACGTGCTGCACCTGCCGATCGGCGACGTCCGGCTGTCCGCGCAGCGGGCGCGCCTGCTCGAGGGACGAGAACTGGTGATCGCCGGCATTCGGCCGGAGCACTTCGAGGACGCGTCGGTCATCGACGAGCGCCGACGCGAAGGGGGTATCGAGGTCGAGGTCGAGGTCGATGTCACCGAGTGGTTGGGCAACGAGCTGTATGCCTATGTGCCCTACGAGCAGGACGCCGCCGTGGCCCAACAGCTCGACGAACTCGATCGCGACCTGGACGGCGAGGGCATGCGGAGCCAGCTGGTCGTGGCCCTCGACGCCATGAGCCGGGTGCGCGAGGGACAGCGTGCCCGGCTGTGGTTCGACCCGGAGCGGATGCACCTGTTCGACCCCGAGAGCGGAGTCACGCTCACCCGAGACGAGCAGGAGGCGCGCCGAATCGAGGAGGAGAACGAGCAGCTGCGCCAGCAGGCTCTGGCGCGGGGCCGCGAGTCTGCCTCGGTGTGAGGCGTTCGCCGGGCGGGCCGCGGTCTTGGCACGGCCGATCAGGTGTCGGCTGCCGGTGCCACCGGCAGCCGATGAGAGGATGGGCGGATGCGTTCAGAGCGTGCCCTCACCTCTCGGCTGCCGTTGGCGGCCGCGATTCCGCTCGCCGTCGCGGCAGCGGGGGCGACCGGGTTGGGGTATGCCTGGCTCGAGGCACGCCACTTCGTGTTGCGCCGGGCCAGCCTGCCGGTGCTGCCCCCGGACGCCGACCCGCTGCGGGTGTTACACCTGTCGGACCTGCACATGGTGCCGCGCCAGCATCGCAAGCAGGCCTGGCTGCGCGGGCTCGGTGACCTCGAGCCCGACCTGGTGGTCTCGACCGGGGACACCTTGGCCGACATGGACGCCGTCGAGACGGCGCTCGAGGCCCACAGCGAGCTGCTGCACCGGCCCGGGGTGTTCGTGCTCGGGTCGAACGACTACTACGCGCCGCGGGTGAAGAACCCGGCGCGGTACCTGCTGCGTCATGGCGGGCAGAAGCGGATCATCGGTGAGCGGTTGCCCACGGATGATCTGGTCAAGGGCTTCCTGGACGCCGGATGGACCGACCTGAACAACCACCGCACCACGCTGGACGTCGCCGGGGTGCCGCTCGAGTTCGTCGGCGTCGACGACCCGCACATCCAGCGCGACCGCTACCACCGGGTGGCCGGGCCGCCCTCGCCGGACGCCGCGCTGACCGTCGGGGTGATGCACGCGCCGTACCGGCGGGTGCTCGATGCGATGACCGCGGACGGCGCGGGGTTGCTGATCGCCGGGCATACGCATGGTGGGCAGCTGTGCCTGCCCGGGTTCGGCGCGTTGGTCACCAATTGCGACCTGCCGAGGCGCCAGGCCAAAGGGGTGTCCCGCTGGCCGTCGCGGGCTTCGGACGGCGCGTGGACCCGGGGACGGGACGCCGCGGCGTCCGTGCCTGGTTCGGGGGCATCGGCGGCCTGGATGCACGTGTCGGCCGGGCTGGGGACGCCGCCGTACGCGGCGGTGCGGTTCGCCTGCCGACCCGAGGCGACCCTGTTGACCTTGGTGCCCCGCGAGCGCTGAGCGCGAATGCGTCCCAGCTGGGACGTCCCAGCTGGGACGTCGGGAACCGGTCCTGGTGACTCACGTCAAGATGCCCGCTTGGGGTGAGTCGTTGACTCATCGGTGGATGCCCGCGGGGCCTGGGGTGGTTTGATCTTGGTTTTGGACAGGTAGACGGCGTTGGTCTTGGCGCGGCGTTGGATGCTGCCGCGGCGGCGGGCCAGTTCGAGCAGGCTGGCCTGGACGGCGGCGATGCGGCGGGCCAGGCCGGCCGGGTTGAGGACGTCGAGTTGGTGGCGCAGGGCGTGGGCGTCGGTGGGGGTCAGGACGTCGGGGTGGTCGCGGGCCAGGCGGGTGGCGGGGGTGGCGGCCTTGTCGTAGGTCTTGGTCACCTTGGCGCCGTCGCGGGTCTTGGTGAGCAGTTTCTGTTGGGGCAGGAACAGGTTGGTCAGTTGGGCTTGGAGGGGCCATAACTCGTTGAGCAGGGACAGTTCTCGGGCCGTGTCGTAGCGGTGGTAGCCGACGGCGTGACGGACGGTGGTCCAGTTCTTCTGCTCGATGTGGGCCTGGTCGTTGGAGTGGGAGGGCCGGCCTCGGGTGAAGGTGATCTGCCGGTCGGTGGCCCACTTCAGCAGGTGGTGGTTGATGAACTCGCTGCCGTTGTCGGAGTGGATGCCCAGCAGGGCGAACGGGAACCGGACCTGCAGGCGGGTCAGGGCCGCTGAGACGGTCCGTTCGCCTTTGGAGGCGATGCTGATCGCCTCGGTCCAGCCCGTGGCGACGTCGGTGGCGTCCAGGGTGTAGTGGAAGGCGCCGTTGGCGTCGCCGCCTTCGTGGCCGACCAGGTCGATCTCGATGAACCCCGGTGCCGTGTCGTCCCATTCGTGCCAGGTCTTCAACGGGATCGAGGACTTCAACAGGCTGCCCGGTCGGGTCAGGGACCGGCCCTTGGCGGCGACCAGTCCGACCCGGTGGGTCTTCAGGCGCCGGTCGATGGTGGCCGCCGACATCGCCAACAGGGCATCGATCACGGCCGGGTCCTGGGGCAGTTCACCGTGGGCCAGCAGGGCCGGGACCAGGGCCGCCAACGCCGGTTGCAGCCGTTTACCGGTCGGGCCGCCCAGCACCGCCCAACACGTCGCCAACGCCGTGATCGCCGCCTCGTCGTAGGTGTAGACCGGTGCCCGGGCCGCCCGCCGCTGACCGACCGCCCGGTCGCTGCCACCATCGGCCACGGCCGCCCGGATCATCTTGCGGGCGTGGTCACGATGCCACCCGTTGACCGCCACCAGATGATCAAGGATGGCCGACTTCTCGACCTTGGTGGCCTTCGGCCACGCCGCCACCTGCGAGGCCAACACCGCCCTGCGCTGCACCATGGTCAACCCCATCGAGCGAGCCTGACCCACGCGGGCATCCACCGATGAGTCAACGACCCCACCCACGCGGGCATTCGACGTGAGTCAACTCGCCGGTTTCATGGTCCGGGGTTGCCTCCGCTATCCTGACTGGGCTCCACCGGGGTGTGGCGCAGCTTGGTAGCGCGCTTCGTTCGGGACGAAGAGGCCGTGGGTTCGAATCCCGCCACCCCGACCATGAAACCGCAGGTCAGAGGCCATATGGCTTCTGCCCTGCGGTGCTTTGAGTGTTGGTTTGCGATGGTTTCCGGAAGGACTGGGAGAAGATCTTGCCGAGATCGTCTCCCGAGACGTCGCCCAGCGGCCGGCTGACATGTCGCCGGCACGAGGTGGAGGGGCCGCCGACCAGCGGCTTTGCCATCCGGTGACACCCAGCGCCGCTGCCGCACCATGTCGGTTGAGACGAAGTGATCGTGGATTCAGGTGCCGCGGGGTGACGGCGCGCTGGTCCACTGGCGTTCTTCGGGAAAGACTCCGGAGACGATCTTGACTCCGGAGTCCCTCCCGATGCCGTGCCGGGCACGCGCCAGCAGAGGCTCACCGCCCACGTGACAAGGCTCCTTGGAGACGTCACAACACCGGCAGGATGGCCACAGGGACCAACCAGTCGGACCTCGATCCCGGCCGGGGAGAGACCCGGGAGACGATCATGACCCTGAACCCGTCACCGACCATCACTCTCACCATCCGCCGGCGAGGCTGTGACCAGCCATTTCGCCGATCACCACAGGCGACGGCGCGATCGCACCAGCGTTCGGGACGAAGAGGCCGTGGGTTCAAATCCCACCGCCACCCCGACCCATGAAACCGCAGGTCAGAGGCCATATGACTGCCGGCCTGGCTCGAGGCCTGCACGACAGGTCAATTCGCCGAGGCAGCGGTGTGCAACTGCATGACGAGCTCGTAGATCTGCGAGCCGAAGTCGGCCGGCTGCGGCGTGATCACGGCGACGCACACCGGCTGGGCGCCCGCCCACACCAGCGTGATCGAGGTGTAGGGCCAGTCGCGCCCGCCCCCGGCGTGACCGTACGTGGGAGTGCCCTCGTCGTCGCCGACCATGGTGCCGAGTGCGTACGGGCCGACGTTGGGCTCCTCCTGTGGGTCGGCCACCATCTGCTTCACCGAGGCGGAGTCGATGACCTGGCCGCCGAAGAGCAGATACGCCCACCGGGCGAGGTCCGCGGCGTCCCCGGCCATGCCACCGCCGGCGCCGGTGAACGAGGCCGCCGAGCGCGACGGGAGGTACGGGCCGGCAGGATCCACGGTGTCGGCGGCCGGCGTGTTCTTCCCGACGGTCAGCGGGCCCGTGGGTGTCTCAGCGGTCTGGACCCAGGTGCGGTGCAGTCCGGCCGGATCGAGCAGGTCGACGCGCAGGGCTTGGGCGTAGGACTGGCCCGTGACCTTGGCGATCAGCTCGCCGAGCAGGACGTAGTTCAGGCTGTTGTAGTAAGGCGTCCCGCCGAGGGTGCCCTGCCGGACGGAGTCCTTGGGCAGAGTGGCGAGCATCTGCGCCGGCGTCCAGTCCTTGGCCAGGTCGGCGGCGATGGTCTTCACGTACGGCGCGGTCGCGTAGTCGGGGAAGCCGGTACGCATGGCCAGCGCCTGCCGGACGGTAGCCCCTTTCGTGTCGAACGGCGCCTGCACGTAGTCGGTGAGCGGCGCGTCCAGGTTCACCAGGCCTCGTGTGGCCAGCAGCATCACCTCGGCCGCTGTGAAGGACTTGGTGACGCTCATGATCGCCATCGCCGCCTCTGGCTGCAGCCGGGTGCCGGCGCCGTCCACGCCGGTCGCGCCGGACCACACGCCCTGCGGCGTGACGACGGCCGCCGTGGCGCCGATCAGCTTGTCCTGGGCGATCCAGGAATCCAGGGCGGACTGCAGCGCAGCGCCCTGGGTCGCGGTCAGTGCTGCGGTGCCCGGTGCGGCCCACAGCGGCGCGGATCCCGCCGAGGGCGCCACTCCGCTGGTAGGAGTGCCCCCCGAGGTGGAGTCGCTGCACGCGGCGATCCCCAGGGATGCGATGAGAAGGGTTGTGAGGCCGAGCAGCAACGCACGACGGAACGTCATGGCGATCACCCCAAACCCACTCTGTCACCGCGCACACGAGGTTCCAGGCGCGAACGTCCCAGCTCCCCATGCCGGGGGCAGTCGCACAGTTGATCACTTGCGCCAGCCGCGCGTACGGCCCTCAATGCTTGGGCTTCTGCGGTCCGACCCGGATGAGTAGACGGCACCCGGCTACGCGATGGGGAGAGCTCTGGGAGACGATCATGACAATCTGACCGACACGAACCGACGGCTACCTCGGACTACCGACGCCGTGACAAGCGATATCGCCGCTCCATGCTGGTCACGCGCGCCTCGATTGGTCGTTCGGGACGAAGAGGCCGTGGGTTCAAATCCCGCCACCCCGACCCATGAAACCGCAGGTCAGAGGCCATATGGCTTCTGGCCTGCGGTGCTTTGGGTGTTGGTTTGCGATGGTTTCCGGAAGGACTGGGAGAAGATCTTGTCAAGATCTTCTCCCATGGTCGCGCATGCAGACGTCCAACGTGTCGCGACCACGTGCACACAGGGTCGATGGCCAGCGGCTTTGCCCGCGCGTCGAGCGGCGGCTGTGGCGCTACTTCGGCTCGTTCGAAGGAGCCGTCCGTTCAAGGTCTCAGCAGCGAACGACCGCGGCGCTGGGCAGATCACCTCTGGGCATGCCGGGCATGTCCCCGCAGGGAAGCAGACAGCCGGAACGACATCTGCCTCGCCTCCGAAGCCCACGAGGCCACACCTATCAAATGGGACGGAAATGGTGCTGCATCCCAGATAATGGGATCCATGCTGGACGTGGCTCTCGACGAACTCGTCGCACGGCTCCGCGACCGCCGCGGGGACACCCTCGACGTGGAGGTGAAGACCGCAGCGGGAGCCGACGGCCGTGGGGCGCTTCCCGAGGGCGTCCGGTACTCCCTGTGCGCGTTGGCCAATTTGCCAGGTGGCGGGATGGTCCTGCTGGGTCTCGACGAACGGCGTGGTTTCCACCCTGTCGGACTCTCGGATGCCCAACAACTGATGCAGGGCCTGGCTCAGCAGGCTCGCACCTGCACTCCGCCGGTGGTGCTCGATCTCGAGGTGCAAGCCTTCGAGGGTTCACAGGTGATCCTCGCCCGGGTCACCGAATGCGACCCGGCGGCCAAACCATGCCGTGTTCAGGGCCATGGATGGGTTCGCGGATATGACGGCGATTACCGCATGTCCGACCTCGAAGAACAGGCATTCCTTCGACTGCGACAGCCTCCGCTGCACGACCGCCAACCCGTCTCGGGAACCAGCACCGCCGATCTCGACCCTGAGCTGACCCGGATCTGGATCACCACGGCACGATCGCTCGACGCGCACGGGCTGGGACGGTTCACCGATGAGCAGATGCTCGTGCGTGGCGGGGTGGTCCACTCGGACGGCGAGCTGAGCGTCGCCGGGCTGCTCACCCTCGGCGTACACCCTCAACAGTTCTTCCCCAGATTCGTCATCACACTGGCCGCCGACTCCCCTGGGGTTCGCGCCCGCGAACTCGTGAGTCTCAGCGGGCCCATCCCGCGACTGCTCGAGGGTGCCCTGGACTGGGCTCGCAAGGCGCTGCCGCGCACCACGGTCGAGGAACCCTCGGGCCACCTCAGGGACAGCCTCGAATACCCGTTGGAAGCATTCCGCGAACTGGTCGGAAACGCCCTCGTCCACCGCGACCTCGATGCCTGGTCGGCGCACAAGGCCGTCGAGGTGCGGCTGACCCCCGACAGCCTGGTGGTCACCAACCCGGGCGGGCTCTACGGCATCACCGTCGACCGACTCGGCCTACCCGGCACCTCCTCACCCCGTAACGGCCAACTCATCCAGGTCTGCCAGTACGCCCGAACCGCCGATGACGCCCGCGTCGTGGAAACCCTGGCCAGCGGCATCCCTCGCGTGATCCAGTCACTCCGCGAGGCACACATGCCCCCGCCCACCTTCTACGACACCGGTCTGCAGTTCACCGTCCGACTCATCGCCGGCGCAGCCGACCCCACACCAGGCCTGCCGCCATCGATCGCGCGCCGTAACCCGACCCAACGAGCCGTCTACACCGCCCTGCTCGATGGCCCCCTGCAAGTACAGGAGGTCTCCGAACACGCGGGCATCCGCCCAGAGACCGTCCGCAAGGCGCTGCGCACCCTGGTCAAGGACGGCCTGCTCGACCAACACGGTGGCCGCGGCCGCACCACCACCTACAGCGTCCGCACCTGACCCTCACAGTAATGGGAAGCAAATGGGACTATCGCCCATTTGAATCCCATTCGCCTACCCAACGCGACCAACAGCTGATCTTCGTATCATCGATGCTGGTGCAGCAGAGGCCCGGCCGGGCTGAGCCTGCTCCGCCTCGATCTCGATGCCGCGTGAACGACCCGCGGGGAGAATCCTGGGAGACGATCATGAACGCCGGACCCACGCGGACCGATGCATCCAGACCCGGACCGACGCACTGACCAGCGCTATCGCCGGGCTCCCGCAGGTCACCGGGCAGTCCGGACAGTGTTCGGGATGAAGAGGCCGTGGGTTCAAATCCCGCCACCCCGACCCACCGAAAGGCCCGCACGGCGACAGCCGCTGCGGGCCTTTGGTGTGTCGGGCGTGGCCGGATGCCGGGAGCCGGAGCGTGCAGCGACGAAGGAGCTGACCGCGACGGCGGTTCCCGCCGTCATCAGTGCAGTCCAGGCCAAGTTTCGAAATGAAGATCATGCCCCCTTGGGCGACGATGTTGGCTCCCGGCGCTCCTGATGCTCGCCCAGACCGTGCACGCCGAGGCTCTTCTCCCACGTGACCAGGCGCCACCTTGTCGCGGTAGGCGGTTCGCTGGGCGGCTGCGCTTCGAGCGGGACCAGGGATCGCTGAATAGACCGAAGCATCGGTGATCGACCCTCGGAGGGCGGTGATCGATCGATGGGACCGGGCTGACTCCCACAGTCAGCTGTGACATTGAGATTCGCGAAATGGCCAGATTCCGCCCGTGACGGAGCCGGTCACCGAACCCCGAGACGCAGTAGAGCTGCCCGTCGACCCGGGCATAGTTCAGCGGGGTCCACCGCCGCAGGCCGCCGGCCCGTCCGGTATGACCGAGCACCAGCATGCGGCTGGAGCCCCGCGGCCAGATGTTCACCAGGCGACCCAACCCCAGCCGCCACATGATGACCATGAACCGGTTCAGTTACCGGAACACGGTTCGCAGGCGCTCTTGTGAAGCGTGGAGCAGATCAGCCATGCGGCACCTCGACGGTGATGATCGATTCCCGGCTCGCCGCATCGAGGGGCAGCAGTGCCCGCCTCACCTGCTCGACCGCCGCCGGCACCGCGCGCGCCACCACCGGCGACATCGCTGCCCCGTGCCGCACTTGCGCCAGCTCGATCCCGACCAGGACCACCCGCGGCGGCAGGATCCCCAGCGCCCGACCGAGTTCCACCGCACCGAGGACGCCGAAGGCATGCGTCCCGCGGCCCCTGCGCCCGGCGCCCGCGGCCTCCGGCACCGGAGCCGCGCCCACCTCCCGCACCCGCACCTCACCGGGACTGCCGCCGCCGGTCATCGCGTCCACGATGACCGTCACGAGCTGCCTCCCGACGGCCTGCTGCCAGAGGTCGACCAGGTCGAGTGGATCCTCGATCTGGTGCACCTCGGCCCCCGGCAGCTCCAGAGCACGGACGGCGAGCGCCACCGCCGGGCCGACCGCGTCGTCCCCGCGGTCGCCGTTGCCCACGGCGACAACGAGTCCCGAGAGCACGGCCGTCATGACCGGCTGACCCGCAGGTCGAGGAAGTGCGTGGCGCAGGAGATGCACGGGTCGTAGTTGCGGATCGCCTGCTCGCAGCGGCGGGTGAGCGCCTCGTCGTCCAGGTCGACCCAGGCCTGGGCCACCGTCGCCAGGTCGGCCTCGATGCTGCGCTGGTTCTGCGAGGTCGGCGGCACGATCTGGGCGTCGGTGATCAGGCCCTCGGCGTCCAGGGCGTAGCGGTGGAAGATGGTGCCCCGGGGCGCCTCGCTGGCACCGCACCCCTCACCGGCGCGCGGCTGCACCGCCACCGACGGCGGGTGCCCGTCCTGCCAGCCGTCGATGATGCGTAGCGCCTCCTCGACGGCGTACACCAGCTCCACCGCGCGAACCACGATCGAGCGGAACGGGTTGCGGCACACCGACCCCAGCCCTGCCTCATCGGCCGCCTGGCGACTGACGGCACTGAGCTGGTCGTGGTTGAGGCTGTAGCGGGCCAGCGGCCCCACGGCGTAGGTCTGCCCGTCGAGCCGGGCGTGCAGGGCGTTGGAGCGGGCGACATGTTCCTCGGTGATGTGCCGGGGGAAGTCGGCGACGGCGAAGGTGGCCCCGGTCGAGGTGACCGGCGCCCCGGACTCGATCGCGTACCCGTGCGGTGAGCGCAGCGCCAGGTAGGTGTAGGGCTGCTCGAAGTCCGGGATGTCGAAACCCGCTGCCATGCGCACGGTCTCGAGCGCGTCGTCCAGGGCCTGGACGAGCTGCGGCCGGACGGCGCGCAGTTCGGCAAGGGTGGGCATGCGGTAGAACCCGCCGACCTTGACGTTGACCGGGTGGACGGCGCGCCCCCCGACGGCCGCCATCAGCTCGTTGCCGGCCTTCTTGAGCCGCAGCCCGCGTTCGACCACGTCGCGGTGATCCGCGGCCAGTTCGATCGCGCTCTCGTAGCCGAGGAAGTCCGGGGCGTGCAGCAGGTAGATGTGCAGGGCGTGGCTCTCGATCCACTCCCCGCAGTAGAGCAACCGCCGCATCAGCCGGATCGGTTCACCGACCTCGACCCCACAGATACTCTCGATGGCCGCGCAGGAGGCGGTCTGGTAGGCCACCGGGCAGATGCCGCAGATCCGGGCGGTGAGGTCCGGCGGCTCGGTCCACGCCCGCCCGCGCAGGAACGCCTCGAAGAACCGCGGCGGTTCGAAGATGTTCAGCGCGACCGAGGTGACCTGCCCGTCGTGGATCTCGACGTGCATGCCCCCCTCGCCCTCGACCCGGGCGAGCATGCCGACCGAGAGCACCGTGCCGGTCCGAGCGCGGCCGGAACCAGCCGGCCCGCCGTTGTGCGTCATCGTGTTCCCCTCTCGGCCAACCGATCTGCCTCGGCCCGGAACGCCTCGGCTCCGGTGTTGAACGTCCGGTACAGCCGGCGGACGGCGTCCGTGGGCACACCGTGCTCGATCAGGCGGTGGCTGAGCCCGGCCGGGTTGGCGCTGTCCTGTGGGCCGAAGCAGCCGTAGCAGCCGCGGGCCATGGCCGGGCAGATCGCCCCGCAGCCGGCCTGGGTCACCGGGCCCAGACACGCCGTCCCGTGGGCCACCGCGACGCAGACCGCGCCGCGACGCTTGCACTCCACACACACGCTGTAGGTCGCCAGCCGCGGCGCGCGACCCTGCACTGTGGCGGCGATCAGCTCGAGCAACTGGCCGGCGTCCACCGGGCAGCCCCGCAGCTCGCCGTCCACCCCGACGTGGGCCGAGATGGGGGTGGAGCGATCGAGCGTGCTGAGGTACTGGGGGTGCGCGTAGACGATGCTGCGGAACTGCTCGATGTCCGCGGTGTCGCGCAGGGCCTGGACGCCGCCCGCCGTGGCACAGGCGCCGATCGTCACCAACCGTGCGGAGGCGGCTCGGATCTGACCGATGCGCTCGGCGTCCTCGGGGGTGGTGATCGACCCCTCGACCAGCGACAGGTCGTACGGGCCGTCGACCACGGCCCGGGTGGCCTCGGGGAAGTAGGCGATCTGCACCTGCTCGACGATGGTGAGCAGTTCGTCCTCGAGGTTGAGGATGCTCAGCTGGCACCCGTCACACGAGGCGAACTTCCATACCGCGAGCGTGGGCAGCTTCCGCTCGGCCATCACAGCTCCCAGCGCAGCATCAGCGGGGCGAGCCGGCCATAGTCCATCACCGGTCCGTCGACACACACGAACACCTCGCGCAGCTGGCAGTGGCCGCACAGGCCCACGCCACACTTCATGTTGCGCTCCATCGAGAGTCGGATCCGCGAGGCCGGAACGCCTCGATCGCGCAACGCCGAGGCGCAGGCGCGCATCATCACCTCGGGGCCGCAGACCAGGGCCAGGGTGCGGGTCGGGTCGAAGCCGGCGCGGGCCACCAGCTGGGTGACCAGACCGACCCGGCCCGACCAGCCCTCCGGGGCGTTGTCCACGGTTACCTCGACCACCACGTCGTGCTCGTCGGCCCACGAGCGCAACTCCTCGCCGAACAGGATGTCCTGCGGGGTCCGGGTGCCGTAGAGCAGGACGATGCGCCGGTAGGCCGCGCGGTGCGCGATCAGCTGAAGCAGCGCCGGGCGCAGCGGAGCCAGGCCGATCCCGCCGGCCACCACGACGACGTCCCCACCGGCACCGTCGCCCACCTGCCACCCGGTGCCGAACGGCCCCCGAACACCCAGCACCGCACCAGGTTTCGCGGCGACCAGGGCCGCGGTCACCGATCCCACGTTGCGGATGGTGTGCTCCAGCGGGCCGGCGCCGGCCGGGTCGCCACTGATCGAGATCGGCACCTCGCCGACCCCGAAGGCGTGCAGCATGGTGAACTGCCCGGGTGAGAAGCGCAGCGACTCGCCGTCGGTCGGGGCCAGCTCGAGGGTGAAGGTGTCACGCGTGTCACGGCGGGTGCGCTGAACCTGGAACAGCCTCGGCAGCAACGGGTCGAGGGATGGCCGCGCCGTCGTGGGTGCGGTCATGACCGGCCACCGCCGTACAGGTCGAGCAACCGGACCCGCGCCGCCTCGAGCCGTTGGTGCATCACGGCGTTGACCCGGCGCATCAGCTCGTAGCCGACCAGCGGTTCGGCGTCGCACTTGGCGCGCAGGCACACCGCGTCGAAGGCGATGGTGCTGGTCGAGAGCACCGCGCGGGCGTCGAAGCTCCACCGGTAGGGCGGCACCAGCCAGGACCACCCGACCACGCCCCCGGCGTCGACCGTGTCGAGCACCAGACCCCCACCGGCCGGTCGGTGCACCTGGATCGCCACCCGACCGGTGCGGACGACGTAGAACGCGTCGGCGTCCTGCCCCTCGGTGAACATGATCTCGCCCTCACGGAAGTGCACGTTGCGCGCGCACCCGGCGAGCAGATCCACGGTGGCGGCGTCGACGTCCTCGAAGAACGGGTGCTCGCGCACGAATTCGGCGATGGTCCTCATCTCGGCTCCTTACCGGTGCGCGTGGGACGTGGGAGAGGTCTCGTGCAGGGCCGCCACCTCGGCGGTGAGGTCGATCCCGGCCGGGCACCAGGCGATGCACCGTCCGCAGCCCACACACCCGCTGGTGCCGAACTGGTCCTGCCACGAGGCCAGCTTGTGGGTGATCCATTGCCGGTAGCGCGAGCGCACCGACTCCCGCACGCTGCCGCCGTGGATGTAGGAGTACTCGCGCGAGAAGCAGGAATCCCACACCCGGTGCCGCGCGGCCTCGCCGTGCAGATCGGTGGTGTCGGTGATCGTGGTGCAGAAGCAGGTCGGGCACACCAGGGTGCAGTTGGTACAGGCGAGGCAGCGGGTGGCCACCTCCTCCCAGCGGGGGGAGTCGGTGTTGGCGTAGAGCAGGTCGTGCACCTCGTCAGCCGGCAGGGTGCGGTGGATGCGCTCTCGCGCTCGGGCAGCGACCCGGGCAGCGGCCGCGACGTCGTCCGCGGTGGCGATCTCGGCGCCGACCTGCTCGAGAAGATCGGCCCCTCGCGGGCTGGCGGCCTCGACCACGAAGCGGTGCGACCCGTCGTCGTACAGCTCGGTCAGGGCGAGGTCGTAGCCGCTGTCGGGTTTCGGGTCGCCCCCCATCGAGGTGCAGAAGCAGGTGCCGGCGGGGTCGGTGCAGGTCACCGCGATCAGCAGGCACTGGTCGCGCCGGGCGGCGTAATGGACGTCGACCGCGGCGCGGCGCAGCAGGATCGTGTCGTGCAGCGCGATCGCGCGCAGGTCACACGGCCGCACCCCGAGCAGCGCGAACCGGGGGGCGTCCTGCGCCGGGTCGGGGGCCGACAGCTGCGGCCCGTCGGTGCCCTGGCGGCTGCGCCAGAGCACCTGGTCGGCCGGGAACAGCACCGGCTTGACCGACTGGGCGCCCGCGGCGTAGGCGAACAGCGCGTCGTCCTCGCGCTCACGCAGCCGGTAACGACCGGGCGCCTGGTCGTCGCCGACCCCGCGCGCCAGGTCGGCGACGCCGTGCACCGGCGCGAAGTCGATCGCCCCGTCGCGCACGGTCGGGCCGAGCACGCGCCATCCCGCCTGTTCCAGCAGAATGATCAAGGCATCCAGACCGGCGAGGTCGATACGGCGAGCGTCGGTGGTCACGGCAGCCTCCGGAAGGGGTCACCTTCACGCTAGGGCGCACCGCGCACCGCGCACCGTGACCGAAGGCTCGGATTGCCGACGACGGGGGCTCGGGGTGGTCGCTCAGCCGATGGGTCGCTCGAAGGTGATGAGCATGCCGTCGACGCCGCCGGGGCCGACTCGGCCCTTGATCTCGGCCGCGGTGAGCGCCTTGAGCTGCCAGCCCTCGGCGGCATGCTGATTGAGGATCGCCTGCAGCTTCTCGCCCGACATCTTGCCGCCGATCAACTTCTCGCGAAGCTCCACGACCCGGTACTCGTATCTCGCTGTCACGCACCTACGGTACGCCGCCCAGAGCTCGGGGCAGTGGCTACGCGGCTGGAGATGACCCCGCCGAATACGGGGACCTCTGGTGTGTCCAGGTCAGGCAGGTTCAGTGCATTCCGCTCAGCTGTGGACGCCGGCCAGAGCTCCGCTCGCAGACTCCGGCGTGGTCGTCCCACCCGCCGATCGGAAGCCACGGACGATCAACCACACCCCCAGCACCATCTCTTGCAGGGCCAGGGGAAGAACCAGCAGGTTCAGCGCGGTGGAGGTGTAGCCGATCACGTCGTACAGCGCGAGCACGAAGGCGGCGACATAGAACGGGATCCCCGCGAGGCCCCACCCGGCGAGCCAGCGAGGGACGAGGCGCGACCGCAGGAGCAGGGCGTAGAACATGGCGCCGCCGAGGCAGAACACGATGCTGAGCACCACGCCGACGGCGTCGGAGTCGATCAAGAAGATGCCCAGCCGCACGCCTGCCGGCGAGGCCGTGCCCGGCCCAGCCGACATGACCCCGCTCAGCGGCACCAACAGCAGCATGGCCAGCGCGCTGATGACGTAGCAGGCCGCCTCGACCGCTCCGCGGAGGGTCAGATAGCCGATCGCCAGCACCTCGTCGACCCGGCGCAGCACCGGGAAGAGCACGACGGGGACGAACGCGAGCGCCAGTCCCATGACCAGGATGAGCAGAGCGCCCGTCGCGACCCGAGAGGAGTGCTCGGCGGCATAGGCGAGCGGATCGGCCGCGTTCCGCACCGGCCCCTGCACCAGGAGCTTGCAGAGAACGCCGGCCACCGTCCCGATGATGTACAGAACTCCGGCTGTCGTGGTAGCTGTCCTGTGCTCTCGCATGGCGTCCTCGCCCACGGTCGGTCGGGCCCGGACGACGCATCACCCTTGCGGCATCGTCCTTCTACGTCCTGTCTGACGCCGCCCTATATGACCGTATTACCCGCCTCGGGCACCGGCAGCAGGAGTAGAACGTCCCTCTGCGGACCACGTCGCTGCGCCCGACGAGATCGGCGGGAAAAGGCCGGTCGCGACATCCCTGCCGACGTGGGAGCCTCGGGTTCGGTCATCGCGGCCGGAGGAGGAATCATGGGGCAGCTGCTCAGGGTGCAGAACTTCGGCGTCTCCAGCGACGGGGTCGCTGCCGGCGAGAACCAGAGCCTGGAGCGTCCGTTCGGGCATGTCGATCCCGGGGCGCTCTTCGCCTGGGCGGGAGCCACCGCCGGCTGGCCGAACCGCACCGACCCCGGCGGCAGCCGCGGCCTGGACGACTACTTCACCCGCGACTTCGCGAACAACATCGGCGCCGAGATCATGGGCCGCAACAAGTTCGGCCCTCAGCGCGGGCCGTGGGCCGATCACGACTGGCAGGGATGGTGGGGCGAGGAGCCCCCGTTCCACACGCCCGTGTTCGTCCTGACTCACCACCTGCGGCCGTCGATCACCCTCTCGGACACCACGTTCCATTTCGTGGACGACGACCCGGCCGCGGTGCTGGAGCAGGCACGCCAGGCCGCCCAGGGCAAGGACGTGCGACTGGGCGGCGGAGTCACCACGATCAGGGAGTTCCTCGACGCCGACCTCGTCGACACCCTCCACGTGGCGGTCTCGCCCGTGACGATCGGCTCCGGCCTGCGGCTCTGGGACTCGCCCGACGAGCTGCGCGACCGATTCCACCTCGACGTCGTCCCCAGCCCGAGCGGCGTCACTCACCACCTGTTCTGGCGCACGTAGCGCACCCCGAACGCACCTGGAACGCACCTCAGAAGTGATACAGCTGCTGCAACGGCGAACGTGCGACAGGCTGCATCGTCAGCGGGACGCCGTCCAGGGTCGTCACCCCGCTGCCGGCCGCGACCCGCACCTCCCCCGTCACGCCGTGCCGCACCAGCCCCGACAGCCGAGCCGAGCGGCAGCCGACCACCGGGGTCACCCTGCGCCCGGTCAGCCCCGAGAGTGTTCCGGCCTCGTACGCGGCGCGATTGACGAAGAGCAGCGACAGCTGCGCCGCGGTCGAGCCGTGCGCCCCGAACTGGCGACCCAGCCGTCGCGGTTGCGCGCCGTCGATCGCTGCATTGGGGTCACCGACCAGGCCCCAGGCAGGCAGCCCCGCCTTCAGCACCAGCACCGGTTTGGCGGCGAAGAACGCCGGCTCCCACAACACCAGGTCGGCGAGCTTGCCCACCTCGACACTGCCGACGTCCCCCTGCAGACCATGCACGATCGCGGGATTGATCGTCAGCTTCGCGAGGTAGCGCAACACCCGGGCGTTGTCGTCCCCGTCCCCGGCTTCGCCGACCGGGCGCAGTACCGAGGCCAGGGCGAAGGTCCGGCGCCAGGTCTCCCCCGCCCGACCCATCCCCTGCGCGTCGGAGGAGGTGATCGGAATGACCCCCAGATCGTGCAGCACGTTCTCGGCGGCCATCGTCGCCGCGCGCACCCGGTCGTGGGACAGCTCGAGGTCACCGGGCAGATCGTCGCGCAGACCGTGCACCGCGCAGATCATGGCGTGATGTTCGGCCACGGCGTCGCGGCCGAAAGGCAGCGTCGGGTTGGTCGAGGAGGCCAGCACGTGGTCGATCCCGGCCAGCGAGAGCACATCCGGGGCATGTCCCCCGCCGCACCCCTCGACGTGATAAGCGTGCACGGCCCGGCCGTCCAGCACCGCCAGCGTGTCGGCCACGGACAGACTCTCGTTCAGTCCGTCGGTGTGCAGCGCCACCGCTACGTCGTAGTCCTCGGCGGTGGTCAGCGCCGTGTCGAGGGTGCGGGGGTGGGCGCCGGTGTCCTCGTGCACCTTGAACCCGCACACGCCGGCCTCGAGCGCCTCCAGCAGTGGACCCGGCCGACTGGACGAGCCGCGGCCCAGAAGCCCGACGTTCACCGGGTGATCGTCGAAGGCGCCGTACCCGGTGCGCAGCACCCAACCCGATCCGACGCCGACCCCCCAGAACGGGCCGATCTCCTGCCCGATCACGGTGGTCATGCCGGAGGCGAGTTCGGCGTCCAGCACCCGGGGCGAGAGCAGGTGAACATGGGTGTCCACACCACCGGCCGTCACGATCAGTCCCTCGCCCGAGACCACGACCGTGCCGCTGCCGAGCACCACGTCGACGTCGTCCATGGTGTCGGGGTTGCCTGCCTTGCCGATCGCGCTGATCCGCCCCGCCCGGATGCCGATGTTGGTCGCCCGCACCCCGTGCACCGGGTCGAGCAGCAGCACATTGGTCACCACGACATCGCACGACTGCGCCGTGGTGACCGAGCGCAGCCCGATCCCGTCCCGCCCGGTCTTGCCGAACCCGACCAGCACCTCGTCGCCGGCCGTGCCGCGATCGTCGCGCTCGACCCGCACCCGCAACCCGGTGTCGCCGAGCACTACTCGGTCACCCAGCCCCGGCCCGTACGCACCCGCGCGCGCCCGGGGGTCCAGTCTCACGACCTGCTCCCGGAGTCGAGGTAGCCGCAGGCCCGGGCTCGGTCGAGCGCGGCCTCCCGAGCGCCCGGGGCGTCGAGCGGGCCGTCGACCAGACCGGCGAAACCCACCACCACCCGCTCGCCGCGGATCGCGGCCAGCCACACCGTGGTCGTGTCGCCGGGCGGGAACCGCACGTGGGTGCCGGCCGCGACGTCCAGGTGTCGCCCGTAGGCCGCCGCGCGGTCGAAGCGCAACCGTGGGTTCGCCTCGAAGAAGTGGAAGTGGCTGGTCACCGAGATCGGCACGGCGGCGGTGTTCTCCACCGTGACCTGGACGACGCCCACGTCCGTCTCGTGATCCAGCTCGGGTGCCGGCTCGGCCGGCAGGATCGACCCGGGCATGTCGTCGCGCTCGGGCACCGGGCCGAACGGATCGTCCACCACGACCAGGCGGCTGCCGTCGGCGAACACCGCCTCGACGGCCACCCGTCGGACGACGTGCGGCACCTCGGGCATGAGTTCCTCGACGCGCAGCACGGCGCGGCCCGCGGCCACCGCCTCGGCATGACGTCCGCCGCGTCGCGCCACTTCGCACACGGTGTCGGCCACCAGCGCCGTCGCCTCGGGAACGTTGAGCAGGACGCCGTCCACCCGCCGCCGCCGGGCCAGTTCGGCCGCGAGGAAGACCAGCAACCGGTCGTGTTCGGTCTCGGTGAGGTGCATGGCCCTCCGTCCGTTCTTGACTGAATTTTCAGTCAGGGGCACAGTAGTCGCCCATGGGTACCGCGACAATGCCTCCCGCCGAACGAGCCCCCGACGAGCAGGGCATCGCGGCCGGCTACCGCGCCGAGCTGGCGCCCCACGGGCTGGCCGCGGTCGCGCGGACGCCACGACCCGTGGTCGACCCCCGCCTGGCCGAGTACCGGATGCCGGCCGAGTGGGAGCTGCACGAGCGCACCCTGGTCACCTGGCCGACCCGAAACGACCTGTGGGGCAATGCCTTCGAAGCCGCCGAGCGCGACTATGCCGGCGTCGTCCGGGCCGTGGCGCAGTTCGAACCGGTGACCGTGATCGCGCGCCCGGGCCGAGCGCGACGGGTTCTCGATCTGTGTGGCAGCGAGCAGCTCGACGTGCTCGAGGCACCGGTCGACGACTCCTGGATCCGCGACAACGGGCCGCTCGTCGTCCGACGCGGGGACGGTCACCGGCTGGGGGTCGACTTCGCCTTCAACTCCTGGGGCCGCAAGTTCCTGCCCTACGACGCCGATGCCGCTCTGGCCGCTCGCATCCTGGACCATCTGGGCATCGAACGGGTTCCGGTCGACCTGGTACTCGAGGGCGGGGCCATCAGCGTCGACGGCGAGGGCACGCTGGTCACCACGGCCCAGTGCCTGCTGCACAGCAACCGCAATCCCGCTCTGTCGCACCAGGACATCGAGGCGACGCTGAGCGCGGCCCTGGGGGTGCGCCGGGTGCTCATGCTGCCGTTCGGCCACCTGGACGACCGGCACACCGACGGCCACGTCGACGGCGTCTGCACGTTCACGGCACCCGGGCACGTTGTGGCGCAAACCTGCGGTGACGCCGCCAACGTCAACCACGAGGCGATGGCCCGCAACCTGCGGTACCTGCGTGACACCCCGGACGCCGCGGGTCGCGCGCTGCAGGTGCACGGCCTGGACCTGTTCTCGCACGTGGTGGTCGAGGGGGTCGACGACTTCGTCTCCTACGCGAACTTCACCGTGGTCAACGGCGGGGTCGTGGTGCCGCTCAGCGGCAACCCCGGGGACGACGAGCTCGCGCTCTCGGTGATCGGCGAACGTTTCCCCGGGCGGGCCGTCGTGGGCGTGCCCGCAGCGGTCATCGCCTTCGGCGGGGGCGGACCGCATTGCATCACGCTGCAGATTCCGGCGGCCGTGCCCGCGGCGGGCCCCGGACCGGACCAGCCGTGACCGATCGTCGATCCTCGTTGCTCGACGCCACGATCACCGTCATCGCGCGACGCGGCGTCCGGGGCCTGCGGGTGCAGGAGGTCGCCGCCGAGGCCGAGGTCTCGGTGCCCCTGATCTACCACTACTTCGGCAGTCGCGGCGGGCTGCTCGAGGCGGCGCTGGCTGCGGTGCACGAGCGGGCCGGCCGCTACACGCAGGCATCGGCCGACCCCCGGGCGAGCGCCCGCGACCAACTCACCGCCCGGCTGCTCGGCGAACTGCAGGACACCGAGGAGGTCAGGACCACCTCCAGCGCCTGGGGCGAACTGCGCTGGGCATCGGTCTTCGACGAGGGGTTGCGCCCGCCGGTCGCGGCGCTCACCGCCGAGTGGGTCGCCGAGGTGGCGCACCTGATCGACCGGCTCCAGGTGGAGGAGGGCGTGACCGAGGTGGATCGGCGCGACCCCGAAGCCACCGCCGAGATCCTCATCGCCCTGGTGGAGGGGCTCTCCGGACGGTGGCTGACCGGCGCGGCGCCCCTGTCCCGTCTGCGCCGGCTGCTCGAGACGGCGATGACGCGTGAGCTGCCGCCGCGCCCGCGGCGGGCGTCCCGGCCTCGAAGCGCCGACGCGAGACGTTGACCGTCCCCCACTGCGCCTGGGGAATCCGGTGCTGCGGGTCGAGCGCGTCCACGAGTTCCCACCCGACCGCGGTCAGCACCAGCCCCACCGGGTACACCTCACGGCGGTCGGCGTCCTGCGCGCGCAGCCGCACCACCCCGCGGCGCCGTACCGCATCGGCCAGCGCCGCGACGCGTGGGTCCGCACCGTCCGGTGCGGCAGGTTCGATGCGAAACCGGTTGCCCGCCAAGGAGGCCGTGGCGCGCACCGGGTCGGGCAACGACTCCAGCAGCTTGCTGCAGGCGCGCCGTCCCGCCTCGGCCAGGCCGAGAGGCTCCAGCTCGACCGGACGGCGCGACAACAGCACGCCGAGCGCCTCGGCCTCGTCGGTGGCCAGGCCGGTCAGGCGGGTGCGGTAGTTGAAGCCGAGCTCGATCCCGCCGCGCCGCCCGGGCTGCACGAGCACCGGCAGCCCGGCCTGCCCCAGCGCCTCGACGTCACGGAGGATGGTCCGCCGGCTGACCTCGAGTTCGCCGGCCAGTTGGACGCTCGTCATCCGGCCGCGGTTCTGCAACAACAACAGCATCTGCAGCAGCCGGGACGCTCTCATCGGCCTCCGATGTCCTCCACAGCCAGAAAAGATGACAGGGGATGTCATCGTAGGACTGCTAGCTTGCGCGGCGGGAGGAGGCGGACTCATGAAGTACTACGAGGTGCGCCGGCACATCGACGCCGAGCCGTCGATGATCTGGCAGACCCTGACCGACCCTGCGGCCCTGGTGGCCGCCGGGACCGGCATCGAACGCATCGACGGGGCGATCGCCCCCGGCGGCACGTTCACCATCTGGTCGCAGGCGGCCCCGGGGCGAGGCTTCAAGACCCGGGTCACCGAACTCACCGCGCCCTCCTCGATGGAGTGGACCGGCGGGATGCCCGCCGGTCTCTTCCGCGGGGTGCGACGCTTCACGCTCACCCCGTCCGCAGGCGGCACCGACTTCCACATGCGCGAGGAGTTCACCGGCCTGATGCTGCCCCTGATCTGGCGCACCATGCCCGACCTGCAACCATCCTTCGAGGCCTTCGCCGACGGGCTGGCCCGAGCCGGCGAGGAGGCCCGATGAACCAGGTGACCTACGGCGACGGCACGACCGAGGACCCGTGGCTGCTCGAGACACCCTCGCGCACCTCGACGTACTCCGCCTGGCGGGACGAGAGCGCCGATCCGCCGGCGCTCGTGGTCCAGGTCGGCACCACGAGGCTCTCCTACCGTCTCCAGGCCCTGGACGACGCGCTGGCCATGCTGCGCGACCACGGCGACTGGGTGCCGCTCGGCAACGCCGACGAGGGTAAGCCGGTCAAGGACGGCACGGTCGAGGCGTGGGCTCGCGATCCGGCCAACCCCGTGGGCGGGTACTACGGCCTGCGCAAGGGCTACCGAGGCCGGTTCGCCAACTACGTCACCCCGGTGCTCGAGCTGCTCGGCCACGTGGAGCTCGAGCACGGGCCGCGCAACAACCGGGTGCGCGCGATCTGAGCCCGCGCGCGTTCATCGCCGGCACGCCGCGAGCCCCCTCAACCCTGCGCGCTCCCAGCACCAGCACCAGCGTCGCCGTCGGCGACCGGGAGCGGGGCTCGCATCGACAACACCCCCGACTCGATCGTGCGCTCCCAGGTCAGCCCCGGCGCCTCGAGCACGCGCAGCATCGCGGCGTTGTCCGCCAGCACCGTGGCCACCACCTCGGCGAAGCCCAGCCGCTCGGCGAACTCCAGCATGTGGCGCATCAGGCGCATCCCGACACCGCGCCGCTGGTAGGCATCCTCGACGATCATGGCCAACTCGGCGGCGCGAGCGTTCTGTGGAGAATCCGGAAAGACGTTGCCGAGTCCGATGATGGCGCCGTCCTCGTTCATGACGACGAGGGTCGCGCCACGATGGCCACCCGTGACCCGGCGCAGGTTGATCTCGCGCCACTCGTCGACCGGGGTGAAGTAGCGCTGGTAGCGACTCCGTTCGGAGCACCGCTGGTGCATCGCGGCGACCGCGTCGGCGTCCTCCGGCCGGGCCAGCCGAATCCAGACCGTCATACCGCCCGCGATCGGCTCCACCCAACCGAGCGCGTCGGCGTCACCCTGTGCACTGGAGATCGCCGCGGCCAGCCGCAGCAGTGCCGACGCGCGCGTCTTCTCCGCCCGGGCGAACGGTGCCCAGTCCCGATGCAGCACCACGTGCCGATCCGGCGTCCACTGCAGTCGCAACACCCCTTCGGTGTCGTCCTCGCCTGCGGTGGCCGGCTCGACCTCGAAGCGATCGGCCTCGATCAGCGCGGCCGCGGCGAGCGGGGCGGATCCCGGGTTCGTGACCAGTTCCGCGGCGCCGTCGAGCACCCGGGTGGGCAGGTCCGCGGCGTCCTCGAGGCTGCCCTGCGTCACGTGGGCGTTGCGTCCGGCCGACATCGCGACGGCGACGAGCTCGGCCGCGGTCACCTGTGCCGGCGCCGTCAGCGCCAGGTCGATGGTGCGATAGGCATCGTCACCGGTCAGCACCCAGGACGCCGCCACGTCGACGTGCAGCGTGTTCACGGCGCGGATCAGCTGGGCCAGACTCCCTGGCCGCGCAGGGATGTCGACCCGGAGCCGCCAGGGCCGCTCCGCGGCGTGGTCGGGCTTCGGGAACAGTTCCGCCGGCGCAACGGAGCCGCCGATGCGGGCCATCAGCGCGTTCCACGCCCGTTGCGACGCAGGTCGCTCCAGCAGCGGGTCGACCATCGCGAGCCCCACCGACAACGCGAGCGCGAAGTGCACGAACGCGTCGTCGTCCACCTCGGCGGCGACCCCTCCGGATCGGCGCATCTGATCGGTGACCGTGCGCACGTTCGCCCAGCGTGCCCGCAACCGCTCGGACTCCAGCGCTCGAACGTCGGCGTCACGGTGCGCCCGGAGGATCGCCTCGAGCTCGAGCGGGCTCCAACTGCGCTCCGGCGCCGCGAAGATCTCGCCGATCGCGCCCAGTAGCACCGCCATCGGTGGCGTCTGCTCGGGGTGACCGGCCGCATCGGCCAGGCGGTCGGCGGCCTGCGAGCTCGTCCGGGCGGTGAGCACACTCGCGAAGAGCTCGGCGCGTCCGCCGGTGAGCCGCTTGACCGTGTGCGCGCTCACCCCGGCCCGTTCGGCCACCAGCGGCAGCCGGGTGCCGCCGTACCCGCGCTCCGCGAAGAGGTCCGCCGCGGCGTCCACGATCCGGGACCGGATGTCCTCGTCCCGCTGCTCGTCGTCCGGCACCATCGCGGGTCTCCTCCCTGCAGGGTGACTCGAATGGCGATCGCCCCACCCACGGTAGCGGCGCGCCGCCGGTGGACTCCTGCGGGCGCTCGTCGTCCAGGTGCACCCGGTAACTCGACGCATGCACAGGGGCACCCGATCCTGCATGAAAATGGCAATGGATCATGTGTGAAAATGGTATTGATCCATGCATGAAATTGGTACTCTGATCGAGTGACCACAACTGGGTCGGCCTATCGACCTCGCCTCGTGGACCCGCTCTTGACCGACGCGCTCGCCACCTTCGCTGCCGTGATGGTGGTGGGGCCGAGGGCATGCGGCAAGACCACGACAGCTGCTCGCGCCGCCACGCAGATCGACCGATTGGACGTCCCCGACACCGCCTCGCGCTATCGTGCCGACCCGGATGCCGCACTCAGGCATGCTGCGCGGCCCCTCCTCATCGACGAGTGGCAAGAAGTCCCCGAGGTGCTGGGGGCGGTGAAGCGCGCGGTCGACCGTGATCGCACCCCCGGGCAGTTCCTGCTGACCGGCAGTATTCGGGCAACCTCCGAGCTGGCGACCTGGGCGGGCACAGGCCGCGTGATCCGGCTGGCCCTCCACCCCTTGACCGAACGTGAGATCCGCGGCACCGCGGTGGGTGACGACCTCATCACCCGCCTTACTCATCACTGGCTGGACGCGATCCCCCCGACGCTTCCCGAACTCGATCTGGACGCCTACGTCGGGCTGGCAGTGCGTGGAGCCTTCCCCGAGACCGCCCTCGTCGAACGAACCGCGAGGCAGCGACGGCTGTGGCTCGACAGCTACCTCGACGATCTCGTCACCCGTGACATGGCCTCGATCGGTTCTGCTCGCGACCCCGTCCGTCTGCGCCGCTACCTCACCGCCTTGGCGCTCAACCTGGCCGGACAACCGACCGACGCGTCCCTGATCCACGACGCATCGATCAACGCCAAGACCGCCGCAGCGTACGATCGCGCGCTGACGAATCTAGCCGTCCTGGACACTGCGCCGGCCTGGGCCTCGAATCGACTCAAACGGCTCACTCGGGCCGGCAAGCGTTACCTCGTCGACACCGGGCTTGCGGCCGCGGCAGCTGATGTCGATCTCCCCGACATCGTCGGCGTCAGCGATCTCCGCGGCCGCTGGATCGACGCGTTCGCGGCCGTCCAGCTCCGAGCAGAGCTCGCCAGCGCAACACCGAGGCGCACCATGTACCACCTGCGTGTCGAAGGTGGACGCCGGGAGGTCGACCTTCTCGTCGACCTCGGACGAGGTCGGGTGTTCGCGATCGAGGTGAAGGCAGGTAGCGCCCCCACCCGGGACGACGCCCGACACCTGATCTGGCTCCGTGATGAGCTCGGGGCCGACTTCGTGGGCGGCATCCTGCTGCACACCGGCCGAGCCGTCACCGAACTCGACCACCGCGTCGCCGCCGCACCGCTGAGCGCACTCTGGTCACTCCCGACACCCACACCGCACCAGGGTCTCGTGCCGCCGTTCACGACCGGCTGATCGCGCCGACACGCCGGTCACCGATCAGCGACCAGCTTCGTCGTCCAGGGCACTGCGCCGCAGGTCGAGGGAGAACGCGCGACGGATCCAGCTGGTCGTGGACGGCGCCCGGTCGGGGTCTGCGAGCTCCCCGGTGAGGATGGCCTCGCGCGCGGCAGCCGCGGCGTCGGAGCGATCGAGCGCAGCCGAGACGACCCCCTCGTCCACGGCGAACTCCCACACCGTGCGAAACCGCCAGGCCGGGTTGAACCCCATGTGCACGTAGGTCTCCTGCACGAAGTCGCGGCCCACCAGCAGGGTTCCGGTGAACGGAACCGCCAGCTCCCATCCGGTGATCTGCCACGCGGCGCCCCAGGATCGGTCGGCCGGCACGACCTGCCCACCGGCGACCGACATACCCTGCTCCAGAGCCCGTCCCTCGAAGGTCGCCATCGACCCGAGCGCCACCGAGGTCAGCCTCAGCCGGCCCTCCGCGACGGTGTAGTAATCGATGTGCCCCCGCCAGCAGGCCGTGCTGATCATCGGCGTCGCCAACGACACCGACCCCGGGTCGAACAGCCCCTGACCGTCGATGCCGGCGATCGCGTACTCCGTTCCCTCGAAGGTCACGAAATCCGGTGCCTGCGCCGTCATCACCCCATGATGGCCGAGTTGCCGCAAAAGATCCCCTCACCGGTCACGAGGCCGGGCTTCGGCTATGCCACCTCCGGCGATGTGGTCGCCGACGGGACGAACGCCAGCGCCACCAGGACCACCGCGACCGTGACCGCGCAGGCGACGGCCCAACCCGTTGCCCCGTACAGCGCACCGGCCGCCGCCGACCCGAGCACGGCACCGGCCACGGCAGCCGCCCCCTGAATGCCGAAGCCGTGGCCCGCCCGGGTCCCGCTGATCGTGGCGATGAGCGAACGCTCGACGGGGATGGACGCCGCGAAACCCGCCGCGGCCGCCGTCCACCCGACCGCGAGACCGATCACGCTGTCGGCGGCGGCCAGCACGGCGGCGGTGACACCGATGAGCATGAGCATGACGACGAGGGTCCACCGGCGTCCGAGCCAGGCGGTGACCCGGTGAGCAAGGGTGCTGGCGGCCACGAAGACCAGGAAGCCGGGAGCCATGACCAACCCGACGTCGCGGACCGAGAGACCGAAGTGCCGTTGCAGCCGGAGCAGGACCAGCAGCAGGAGCAACGCTCGGGCCGCCGTGGTGACCAGGACCAGAACCGCCACCGGCAGGAGGGCGCGGGTGAGGCGGGCCGGCGGGTCGGCGACGGCCGACCGCCCGGCGCCGTCCGGCAGCCGGGCGAGTCGGATCAGCGTGTACGCCATCGCGAAGACGGCCGCGAAGCCGAGGAACAGAACGGAGTAGTCCACCTGGTCGAGCACCAGGAAGACCACCGTGAAGGCGACCAGGGCGCCTCGGCTCTCGAACGACAGCAGCCGCCCGTAGCCGCGCGGGGACGGGTCGCGATCGGCGACGTGCGCCAGCACCGCGGTGTGGAACAGCGCCATCCCGACACCGGTGGCCGCTGCGGCTGCCACGGCCACCGCCACCGCCGTGGTCGCGGCCACGGCGTAGCCCACCATCGCCAGGGCCATCAGCAGCGTTGCGGAGCCGGCAACGGTGCCGCGGGCCGCGCGGTCCACCACCCGTGCGGCCCAGGGCCGAGCGACCAGGGACGCCGCGGTCTGGATGGCCAGCAAGGCCCCGGCGACCGCGGCCGAAACGCCCAGCGCGGCGCCCGCCCACAGCGGCAGCAGGAACTCGACCACTTCCAGCACCCCGTCGGCTCCCGCGACCGCCAGGAGCAGGCGGCGGTCGACCGCGGTCGACGTCACGACGTCAGCCGCCCAGCAGCCGGGCACAGACCGCCCGATCGACCTTGCCGCGGTCGTTGCGAGGCAGGCTGTCGAGGTGCTGGTACCGCTTGGGGATCATGTGCACCGGCAGGTGCGCCAGCAGCCGCTCGCGCACCTGCCGGGCGGTCAACGACTCGCCGGTGTAGGCGGCCGCCAACACGCCGCCGCCCGCATCGTCGGCGAGCAGGACCACGACCGCCTCGTGCACCCCGGCCCACGTCCGCAAGGCAGCCTCCACCTCCGGCAGCTCCACCCGCTGTCCCATGACCTTGACCTGGTTGTCGAGCCTACCCAGGTGCACGAGCACGCCGTCCTGCTCGGTCACGCGATCACCGGTGCGATACCAGGCGCTGCTCGGGACCGGCCCGCCCAACTCGCCGTCGTCGTCCGGGGCGAACCTGCCCTCGTCGTCCGCAGGGTCGAGATAGCCGTCGAAGCGCTGGGAGCCGCGGACCTGCAACTCGTCGTCCGGCCCCAGTCGCGCCTGCAGGTGCGGGAACGGGGTGCCGATCGGCACGGTTCCGTTGCCGGTCCGAGGCCACTGCGACCGTTCCCGGGGCATCCGATACGACGTCGCCAGAACCGTCAGCTCCGTGGGTCCGTAGGCGTTGTCGAGCGTGCTCCCCGGCGCCGCGTCAGCCCACATCGCGGCTTGCCGCAGCGTGAGTTGCTCGCCGCAGAACACGCTGGATCGCAGCGAGGGCATGGCTGCGGGAGTGAGCAGACCGCTGTCCGCCGCAAAGGCGATCATCGATGGCACCGAGCACCAGTGGGTGACCCCGTGCCGGTTGACGAAGGAGACCGGATCGAAGAGGTCGTCCTCGCTCGGCACGATCAGCGCGGCCCCGGCTCCCCAGGCCAGGAACAGGTCCAGCACCGAGGGATCGAAGGTGAGCCGGAAGGTCTGGCTGAGCCGCGCATCACGATCCACTCGATAGAGGTCCAGGCAGTGCCGCACCAGATCGTCCAGGTGCCGGTGCCGAATGGGGACGCCCTTGGGCATCCCCGTCGAGCCCGAGGTGAACAGGATGTAGGCCACGTCGTCCGGGCCGGGCTCCCGATCGGTGGCGGGATCGGTCGCCGGACCGCCACAGCGCAGCGTCTCGTCGAGCCACGCTCGACCGAACCGCAGCACCGGGCGCCCGATCGCCGCGCCGACGGGCTGATCCCGCTCGGCGACGACACCGTCCAACCCCGCCAACTCGGCGACCAGGGCCAGCCGTTGCTCGGGGTAGTGGGCGTCGAGGGGGACGACGACGCCGCCGCAGCGCAGGATCCCCAGGTAGGCGGCGTACGCCGTCAGGCTGCGCGCCGCCAGCAGCCCGACGCGGGGGCGCGCGGGGAGCGACCGGACGATGCGCGCCGCGATCGCCCGGGACAGGCGGTCGAGCTCCAGGTAGGTCGAGGGACGGTCCTCGACCACCAGCGCTACCCGGTCCGGGAACCGCCCCACCGCATCGGTGAACCAGGTGTGCAGCACGGCGACCTCCTAGGACGGCGCCGGGCCGTAGGCAGCCACGATGGCGTCGGCGAACTCCTCGAAGCTGTCGCCCAGCGGCGACACGATCGGCGTCGACCCGGCCGCACGGAACGCCGCCATCCGATCCTGGATGTAGTCGGCCGTGCCGATCATGCACAGATCACCGGCGTCGACCTCCCCGTAGGCCTCCATGACGTACCGGTAGTGCGGGATCAGGCGGTAGGCGCGCACCGTCTGGGAGAACTGTTCGAGGGCCTTGCCGGCGTTCACGCCGGTGTAGGTGGGCAGCAGGCTGATCACCTGGAAGTCGGCCGGGTCCTTGCCGAAGTCGGCGCAGGCCTGCTCCACGATCGGGGTGACCCGCTCGGCGATGTACCGCGGGGTGCACAACCAGAGCACCAGACCCTCGCAGAACTCGACCGCCAACCGGATCATGTGGGGGCGCAGGCCGGCCAGGACCAGCGGAGTGGTGGTGCGGGTCCCGACGTAGTGCATCCGCGCCGTGAAGTAGCGGCCCTCGCTCATCACGGTGCCGGTGTCGATCAACCCGGTGACGATCTGCAGGTACTCCCGCATCACCGCGATGGGCGGGCCCTGCCGCAGGCCGAGCACGTATTCGTTGATGAACTGGTGGCTGTAGCCGAGTCCCAGGACGAAACGGCCGCCGGACAGGTCGGCCAGACTCAGGGCGGCCTGGGCCATCGAGGCGGGGTGGCGGGTGTACACCGGCAGCACGGCGGTTCCGACGGTGGCCGACGGCGCGTGGGACAGATAGGCCGCGGCCACCACGAGGGAGTCCCGTTGGTCCGGTTGCTGTTCCAGCCAGATCTGGTCGACACCGAGGCTCTCGGCGATCTCGGCCCGGCCGGTCAACTCCTCGACCAACCCGAAGCGTGGGGAGATGACGATGGGCCGTTCTGCGGGCTTCATCTCGGCTCGTCCTCTCGTTGTCGTCGACCGCGGGGCGGTTCCCCGGTCAGAACTGGCTGAGTGTTCCGTTGACCTGCTGATGCCGCTCCGCGGCGCGGAAGGCGACCAGTCCCAGCGCCAGCCAGGCGGTCGAGGTGACCGCCGCGGCCACCACCTCGACCAGCAGCGGTGCCAGGGGTCGTGCGTCGAGCGTGAGGTGGCGGATCAGGTCCAGTGCCCAGGTGCCGGGCACCAGGTAGGTCGGCCAGCGGGCGGCGTCCGGCAAGAGGGTGAGCGGGAACATCACCCCCGAGAACACGACGAAGAACATCGTGGTCACCTCGACCAGGATGTCGGCCTGGCGCAGGGACAGCAGGGCCGCGGCAACCAGGTAGCCGAAACCGCAGTTGCCGATCACCAGCGCCACCACGGCCGGAAGACAGAGCAGGACGCCGAGCGGCGCGAAGGTGGCGTTCAACGCGGCGATCGCGATGGCGATGAGCACGATGCCCGCCGCGCCGCCGAACATGGTCCCGGTCAACACGGCGCCGACCACGTAGACGTGCCGCGGGGCAGGAGTGCTCCAGGAGTGTTCCATCACGCCGGTGACCCGGTCGGCGTCCAGGGTGTTGTACACACTGGTCACCGCTCCCACCGTGAGCGCCGCCGCGAGCACCCCGGTGCCGATCCAGCCGCCGAGATCGCCGGTCCCGGTCTCCCGCTCCAGGCCGAAGGACTGGTTCCCGACGACGAACGCGCTCCCGAGCAGCAGGGTGGGCAGGGCGAGTTGATACAGCGGGGTGAGCAGCACGGTGTTCACCATGCTCACCGGATAGCGCCGCTGGACCTGCCATTCCCGACGGACGACGGCAGCCCACTGCCGGATCAAAACTGCCCCAGCCGACCGCTGCGCCGCACCGCGCGCAGCGCGACATCCAGCATGATCAGCGCCAGCACACCGAACCCGAGCCCGGTTCCCAGCAGGAGCAGCGAACGGGACCACACCGATCCGGCGTCCATCAGGCCGAGCATCGCCCCCCGCAGCGTGTCCAGGATCACCGTGACGGGCAGGGCATGACTCACCGGGTGCAACCAACCCGGCAGGACGGCAACGGGATAGGTGATGCCGCACAGCAGCCCGATCAACCCACGCAGCACACCGTTGAACCCGGCGGAGTCGCGCACCCACATGACGAGGACGTTCACCAATCCCCCCAAGGCGAACAGGACCGGCATCGAGGCCACCATGATGGCGATACCGCTGAGCAGCTCCGACAGCCCCAGGGGGACGCCGAACACCAGGCGCAGCATGAGTCCCACGGCCGCGAACTCGAGAGCCGTCGGGATCAGATACGCCAGACTCGGGCCGTAGAGCAACGTGAAACGTGAGACGGGCGTGAGGAACAGGCTCTCGAGTGACCCTTGCATCCGTTCGGCCCGCAGGGCCGCTCCCGGCCCCCAGATCATCGTGGTCACCCACATGAAGACCGCCCAGCCGAGGTAGATGAACCCCGCGAGACTGTCGGTGCCCGAGCGCTGTGCAAACGCCTCGGTGGCCGCCGGATCATTACCCTCGAAGCCCTGGGCCTGGGCCCAATAGGCCAGGGGCATCAGGATCGTCTCCAACAGGAGCATCACGGTGTTGGGCCAGTACCGCAGCATCACCAGGGATTCCTTGCGCACCGTGGCGAACAGGGCCACGGCCTCACGGGGTGTCGGCATCGACGTTCAGCCTCCTCCCGGTGAGGGTGAGGAAGACGTCCTTGAGGCTGACCGACTCGTTCTCCACCCGCAGCACGTCCACCTGGTGCCGCTGCGCCACGCCGATCAGTCGCGGCACCAGTTCGTCGCCGCCCGAGCCCATCAGCGTGAGGACGACGGTGCCGCCGGCTTCGGTGACCACGCCGTCCACCGTCGTCCTCGCCGTCTCACCCAGATCGCGCAGCGCTCGCTCCAACTGACCGGGCGACTCCACCCGCACGTGCGCGTGCACCACCCGGCTGGCCCCGACCGCGCGCTTCAGCTCTGCCGGCGTCCCCTCGCCGGCCAGCCGTCCGGAGTCGATGATGCCGACCCGGGTGGCCAGCATGTCGGCCTCGGCCATGTCGTGCGTGGTCAGCAGGATCGTGTGGCCCGCTTCGCGGAATCGCAGGATGTGCTCCTGCATGCCCTGTGCCGCACGGGGATCGAGGCCGCTGGACGGCTCGTCGAGCAGCAGGACCCGTGGCCGGTTGAGCAGGGCTCGGGCCAGGACCAATCGCTGCCGCAGCCCCGTCGACCAGGTCTCGATGTGCTCATCGGCCCGGTCCGCGATGTCCAACAGTTCGAGTACCTGCTCGATCCGGCCGCGGGCTCGCCGACGGGATTGGCCGTGGAGCGCGGCGAAGTACTCGAGGTTCTGCCGGGCGGTGAGCTTCCAGTACACGCTGCGCTCGCCGCCGAGGGCCACGCCGAGCAGTGCCCGGGTCTCTCGGCGGTGGGTTGCGGAGTCCAGGCCGCACACCCTCACCTGACCGGAGGTGGGCTCGAGCAGCGTGGCGATCATCCGCACCGTGGTCGACTTGCCGGCACCGTTCGGGCCCAGCAAGGCGTAGACCTGGCCCGCGCCGATGGTGAGGTTCAGGCGGTCGACGGACGGGAGCACCGGCCCGTGAGTCCCCCGGCGGCGGGGGTACACCTTGGTGACGTCGATGAGTTCGATGGCCGGCTGCGCGCCGGCGTCCCCGATCGACGCCTGCAGATGGGTGCTAGCAGAGAGCACGGCGGATCACCTCGAGGATCATCCCCTGGGCCGTGGCCGAGGGAAAGTGGCCTCCCGGGATCACGACCGAGGCGAACGGGCCGCGGGTGATCCGGCTCCACTCCTCCTGGGTCGCCACGGGAACGCTCGCATCGGCGCTGCCGACGAGAGCCGTGACCGGGCAGTCGAGCTCCGGTACGGATGCCCAGGGAAAGGTCTCGACCAGCTGAAGGTCGGCTCGGGCCGTCGCGATCACGAGCTCCGCCAGGTCGGGATGGTCCAGCACCTCGACCGGCATCCGACCGTAGCCGAACATCTTGGCCAGGAAGGGTTCCCGCGGCAGGTGATGAATGGGGAAATCCGGGTCGGGACGGCTGGGGGGACGCGAGGCGCTGACGAACACGTGCAGCGGCACACGCCGTGAGAGCCGGCTCCCGAGGGAGGCCAGCAGGTAGGCCATGTAGGCCCCGGCGCTGTGCCCGAAGACGGCGTACGAGCGTCCGTCGAGGTGCTGGTCGAGCAGGGCCATGACCTGCTCGGCGACGACCGACAGATCGGTGGTCGGCGCTTCGCGGAAACGTCCCTCACGACCGGTCAGTTGCACCGGCCACACCTCGACACCGTGCACCGCCAGCTGCGGAACCCATTCTCGATAGGCCGATGCGGCCCCGCCGGCGTAGGGAAAGCAGACCAGCACGGTCTCGGCCCCCGGAGTGGGGCGGGTGTACTGCACCCACGGCTCCAGCCGGGCCGTCTCGGCGGCTGTGCCCATCAGGGGGCCACGGTGTCGGCGGTGTTCGACCGGCCGTCGATGAACTCGGCCAGCTCGTGCACCGTGGGGTGGTCGAACAGGATGGCGATCGGGAGGTCGACGTCGAGCGTCTCGCGGATCCGAGAGGCGAGCTGCACCGCCACCAGGGAGTTGCCCCCGAGTTCGAAGAACACGTCGTGGATCCCGACCTCCGGCACCCCCAGCGCCGACCCCCACAGTGAGGCGATGGTGCGCTGCAACGGTGTCGACGGCGGCACGTACTCGGTGTCGACCAGACGCTCGGCCGAGCCGGTGAGCGGCAGGTCGTCCAGTTCGCGCTGCACCACATCGATGGTGAGCGACTGGGTCCGGCGCAGGTTCCGATGGATCCCCTCCGGCACGACCAGCAGGTGCGGGGCGGGCCGCCAGTGCAGGATCCGGCGCAGGACGTCACGACCGAGCTGTGGCGTCACGCTGACGTCGTCCAGGGCGTCCCCGGTCGTCGGCGGCGCCACCGGCTCGTTGTCCGGATCCCTGGGGCGGGCATCGACCGCCTCCCGGATGGCCGTGGGGTCCACCCGCCGCTCGGCGTACTCGTCGATGTCGACGATCGCCTGGCCGTCCTCGTGCATCAGCCTGATCGCCATCCGGTCGATCTGCGCCCCGGGCTCGGCCAGGTGACGGATGTGCACCCAGAATCGTGCCGGAATCGGTTCGTACGACCGCAGTCTCCCGTAGCTGAACGGCAGGTAGCTGTCACCGCTCTCCCGTCGCTCCGGCGCGCAGTTCGCCTCGGCGACCGCGGTGTCCAGCAGAGCCGGGTGCAGGTGATGGCGACCGCACTCGGGCCAGTACGCCTCGCCGAGTTCGATGGAGGACAGCTCCTCCCGCTCACCGGCGTACGTCGCCCTGATGAGACCCGTCCAGTGGGCACCGTGATCGATCAGGCTCCCGGTCGACCGCAACTGGTCGGCTGTGGTCGCCAGCAGGGTGCACCGGGCCTTGATCGCCTCGAGGTCGTGCACCGGCGCGGTGGCAGCCCCGGCAGCCACGACCCGGCACCGCAGCCGCTCGGTGCGCGTGAGCCCGTCGACCGGGCCTGCGGTCACGCTGACCTCGTGGCCCGTTCCGTCGGGGCGTAGCGTCACCTGGATCTCGGTCGGCCCCGTCACCCCGATGGGGCCGATGAACACCACGTCCCGGATCTCGGGGACGGCGCCGACGGTTTCACGGTAGGCGGCGTCCACCATCTCCAACAGGCCGGTGCCGACCACGACGTCCCTGCCCTGCAGCCGGTGCTCCGAGGCGATCCAGTGGCGGCCGGGCTCGAGAACCGTGAGGAACACCGTCGCGTCCCCGGGCGCCACCAGGCGCCGATCGAGCAGCGGGTGATCGACGTCCTCGTACCGAGCCCCGGTCTGCAGCCGGCGAAAGGCCTGGGGCGCAGCGTCGACCCGATCGGCCGACATGCCGGAATCCGTCCACTGGGTCCAGCCGATGGAGATCACCGATCGCCCGTGGTGCGTGGCCCAACGGGCGAAGCTGTCCATCACGTTGTTGGCAGCGCAGTAGTCCACCTGTCCGAAGCTGCCGGTCGCCGCGGTCAGCGAGGAGAACAAGGCGATGAAGTCCACCTCGTCGCCGAGCAGTCGGTACAACGCCATCGTCCCGTGGACCTTGGGGGCGAGCACCCCGGCGGCGTCCTCGTCGGAGCGGACGGCCATCATGGCGCCGCCCGCCACCCCCGCACAGTGGAACACCCCGCGGATCGCACCATGGCGGCGGTGCACCTCCTCGACCACCCCGGCCAGGGCGGCCTCGTCGGCCACGTCGCAGGCGAAGGTCTCGACGGTGCACCCCTGTCCCTCCAGGGCGAGCAGCCGATCGATGCTCCGGCGTCGGCCGGGATCGGTGGCGGGGTCGGCGACCAGGCGCTGCCACTCCTCACGGGGCGGTACCGGTGTCCGGCCGATCAACACCACGGTGCTGGGTGCGCTCGCCAGCTCCTCGGCCACCGTGAGGCCGATCGCGCCGAGCCCCCCGGTCACCAGGTAGGTGCCCTGAGGTGTCACCGGCACCGGTGGTTCGTCCAGCGGCACCATCCGATAGTCCAGCCGCCAGCGTTTGCGCCCTCGCCACCCCACCTGGGCATGCTCGTCGGCCACCGTGAGTTCACCGATGAGCTGCCGCGCCACCTGTTCCGGGGCGGGACCACCCGACAGGTCGAGGTCGATACTGCGCGCCGTCACATCCGGGATCTCCCGAGCAGCCAGCATCATCGGCCCGAGCAGTGCGGCCTTCACCGGCTCGAGGGGCTCGGTTCCCGAGATCTCCTGAAGGTTGGTGGACACCACGTGCAGTCGGGTTGCGCTGTCGCTGCGGCGCCGAGCCAACTGCTGCCCCAGGTGCAACAGGCTGTAGAACGACCGCGCGAGGCCCTCGTCGAGGGCGGCCGGATCGATCGGGTCCTCGACCGTCTCGGTCAGACACCAGGCGTGGACGATGTCACTCGGTGGCGCCGGGAGGTCGTCGATCACGGCGGCCAGGTCCTCAGCGGATCCTGGACGCATCGTGAACTCGGAACCGTTGCAGGAGAAGGCATTCCCAGGGTGGACGACGGTGACGTCGGCACCGCCCGACCGTAACTCCCGGATCAGCGCGGCAACTATCGGATGCCCGCTGTCGAAGACCAGGAACGGCGCGCCGTCGACCGAGCCGGCCGGCGTCGCCAACGGTTCGTCACGCCAATAGGGCGCAAAGGTGCACCGATGCGCCGGCAGCGGCCAACCGACCTCGTCGTCCACCTCTGCGTCGAGGCGTGTCACCGGATCCGGCTCGGCCCAGTATCGCTGCCGTTCGAAGGGATAGGTGGGCAGGGCGACCCGTCGGGCGGCCCCGGTCCGAGTCAGCCAGGCCACCTCGACGCCGTGACACCACAGCGCCCCGAGAGCCTCGGCGAAGACCTCGTCGTCGCCGCGCGATTGCAGCCGGTGCCGCATCGTCGTCACGGTCGCCACGCCGGCACCTTCTCGGCACTGACGTACCAGCCTGGTCATCGCGTCTCCCGGACCGACCTCGACGAACAGGGTGGTCTCGTCCTCGGCCAGGGTGGCGACACCGTCCGCGAAGTGGACGGTCGATCGCAGTTGGCGACGCCAGTACCGCGGGTCGACGGCCTCCTCGTCGGTGATCTGCCGCCCGGTGACGTTCGACACGAACGGGATCCGGGGTGGGCTCAGCCGCACGCCCCGCACCACCGACTCGAACTCGTCCAGGCACGGATCCATCGAGGCCGAGTGAAAGGCGTGGGACGTCGCCAGTTCGGCGCACGAGGTGCCCTGCGTCTCGAGTCGCGCACGGAGCGCCGCGATCGCCTCGACGGTGCCCGACACGACACTCGCCCGGGGGCTGTTCACCGCCGCCACCGCGACGTCCGGGGGAAGGGTCGAGCCCAGCAGGTAGGCCGGCAGGTCGACGGCGAGCATCGCCCCAGGAGCCATCTGCTGCATGAGCCGCCCGCGTTCGGCCACCACGGTCAACGCATCGCGGAGTCCCAGGACCCCCGCCAGACACGCTGCCACGTACTCCCCGAGCGAGTGCCCGATCATGACGGTCGGCCGGACCCCGGCCTCGTGCAGCAACCGGGCCAGGGCGTACTCGACGGCGAACAGTGCCGGTTGGCAGTACCGCGTCTGGCGCAACCGGTCTGCAGCCGCCTCGGTCTGCTCGGGGGACGGGAAGAGCAGGCTCGACAGATCGATGTCGAGTTGCCCGTGCAGCAGGGCGGCACACTCGTCGAGGGCCTCCCGGAAGACCGGCTCGGTCCGGTACAGATCGCGCCCCATACCGGGGAACTGCGTCCCCTGGCCGGGGAAGACCATCGCGATCGGGCGTCCCACCACGGCCTTGGCCGCCAGCTGCCGGCGCGATCCCCCAGCCGACAACGCGGCGGCAGCCTCGGACAGGTCGGCGGCGGCCACCGCTCGGCGGAAGCCGAAGGCCGCCCGGCCCGCGTGGGCGGTGAAGGCCACATCCCGAAGGTCGAGGTCCGTTCGCCGGCCGAGGGTTTCGCCGAGCTCCCGGGCCGCCGTGGCGGCCGCTTGCTCACTGCGAGCGGAGAGCGGGATCACGTGCCACCGACGCTCCGGTACCGGCGTCGGCGGAGCCGGCGCGCGCGGTGGAGCCTCCTCGACGACCACGTGGACGTTGGTGCCACCGATGCCGAAGGAGCTGACGCCGGCGCGCCGAGGCCGATCGCCCCGGGGCCAGGGGGTGAGCTGCGTCACCACGTGGAACGGGCTGGACGCGAGGTCGAGATTCGGATTGGGCGTGTCGTAGTTGATGTTCGGTGGGATCGCCTGATGCTCCAGGGCCAGGCAGACCTTGATCAGTCCGGCGATGCCGGAGGCCGGACCGAGGTGCCCGATGTTGGCCTTCACCGAACCGATCGGGCAGAGGCTCGCCTCGGTCGCCCCGGCGATACGGAATGCCTTGGTCAGGCCGGCCACCTCGATCGGGTCACCCACCAGTGTCCCGGTGGCATGTGCCTCGACGAACCCGATGGAGTCCGCGCCGACCTGCGCCGTGGCCAGGGCCTCGACGATCAACTGAGCCTGCCCGAGCACCCCGGGAGCGGTGAACCCGGCCCGGTTCCCGCCGTCGTTGTTGACCGCCGAACCCCGCAGGACGGCGTACACGTGATCGCCGTCGGCCAGGGCATCGCCCAGTCGCTTGAGTGCCACCACCCCCACTCCGCTGCCGAAGATGGTCCCGGAGGCCTTCGCGTCGAACGGGCGGATGTGACCGGTGCGGGTGTAGATGCTGCCGTCCACCCACAGGTGCCCCACACGATCGGGTAGCTCGATCTCCACCCCACCGGCGACCGCATAGTCACACTCACCACTGCGCAGCAACTGCGAGGCCGTGTGGACGGCCAGCAGCGAGGTGGAGCACGCGCTCTGCACCGTCAGGCTGGGGCCCTGGAAGCCCAGACGGTAGGACACCGCGGTGGCCAGATAGTCCGGGTGGCTCCCGACACCGATCGCCATACTCCCGACGGCATCGCCGAGAGCCTTGTTCCGACGCACATATCGCTCGCCGTAGAAGTTGTTCGACATACCCCCGACCACGCCCACCAGTCCCTGGATGCGGGCCGGGTCATAGCCACTGTCCTGGACAGCGGCGTAGCACGTCTCCAGGAACCAGCGGATCTGCGGGTCCCGGGTCTGAGCCTCACGCGGGGTGTCACCGAAGAATCGGGCGTCGTAGTACTCCATGTCCTCCATGCAGAACGCGGCATTGACGTAGTGGGGCTGCCGGAACTCCTGCGCGGGAACGCCACTGGCGGTCAGGTCGTCCTCGGTCAGCCACGTGACCGACTCGACGCCGTCGACGAGGTTCTGCCAGAACTGCTGCGGGTTGTTGGCCCCCGGGAATCGACAGGCCATCCCGACGACGGCGATGTGATCGTTGGCTGAGAGCGGGGCCACCTCGGGCTGTTCGGGCATCCACAACCGCCTCTCACCAAGGCCTACCGACGCCCACGGGCACCTGTACGTCCATCGATGTCGGTCGCGCCCGCCCGCAGGGTGATCCCGGACAGAACGTCCTTCCGGACAGTAGGTGCGCCCGCCGGTCGCCGGAATGTCTCATTAAGTCGACCCGAGAGTGACGTCGTCACAAGAGGAGCATCCCCCGCGTTCGGTACCGCACATCCAGGACGTGCCGTGGTCCAAAGACGGACATGCCGGTTCACGCAACCCCCTCCTACAGTCGGCCTTCGGTGCACCCGGCCCGGGCAGCCAGCTGCCTCCGGCGCTGCGGGCCACGCGCCGGCGATCCGAAGGAGTGGGTCATGGGCGCTGCCGACCGGGGAACCGCAGCAGGTCACCGGATTGCCATCATCGGCATGGCCGGGCGCTTTCCGGGTGCGGTCGACCTCGACCAGTTCTGGGAGAACCTCGTCGAGGGCGTCGAATCGCTCACCGAACTCGACACCGAGCGACTCCGGGCCGCCGGGGTCCCCGAGCAGCGGTTCACCGACCCCAACTACGTTCGGCGGGTCCCGCTGCTGGACGACATCGAGGGGTTCGACGCCAAGTACTTCGGCTATCACGCTCGAGAGGCCCAGGTCGCCGACCCGCAGCAGCGGATCTTCCTGGAGGTCTGCAACACGGCCCTGCAGCACGCCGGGTACGACCCGTCGCGCTACCCGGGCCGGATCGGGGTGTTCGGCGGTGGTGCCCCGAACACCTACAGCCACGACTTCGTCTACGAGAACCAGAGCGTGCGCGACGCCGTGGGCGACATCGGCATCGAGATCAACAACGCGCCCGACTATCTGGCCACCCGAGTCGCCTACACCTTGGGTCTGACCGGTCCTGCGGTCTCGGTCGTCACGGCCTGTTCCACGGCCCTGGTGGCGGTCCACCTGGCCTGTCGATCCCTGACCGCCGGCGAGTGTTCGATGGCGATCGCGGGGGCAGTGAACATTCGCACCCCGCAGGAGAAGGGGTACACCTGGGCCGAGAACAGCATCTACTCACGCGACGGGCACATCCGCACGTTCGATGCCGAGGCCTCAGGGACGAACTTCGGCTACGGCGCCGGGACGGTTCTGCTCAAGCGGTACGAGGACGCCGTCGCCGACGGCGACACCATCCACGCGGTGATCATCGGCTCGGCGATGAACAACGACGGGGCCAACCGCGCCAGCTTCGGTGCCCCGAGCCCGGAGGGCCAGACCGTGGTCATCTCCGACGCCCTGCGTGATGCCGGTGACCTCGATCCCGACACGATCGGATACGTCGAGGCGCACGGAACCGGCACCGCCGTCGGGGATCCGATCGAGGTCGAGGCGCTGTCGACCGCCTACCGACTCGGCGGCGCACGCGGCGTGCAGGCGATCCCGATCGGCAGCGTCAAGACCAACATCGGCCATCTCGGAGCTGCAGCCGGCATCCCGAGCCTGATCAAGGTGGTGCTCGCGATCCAGCACCGCCGGTTGCCCGCCACGCTGCACTACTCCCAGCCCAATCCCCGAATTCCCTTCGCCCAGACCCCGTTCCACGTGTGCCGGCGGCTGCGGCCCTGGCCACACCTGGACGCTCCACTGCGGGCCGGGGTCAGTTCGTTCGGCATCGGTGGCACCAATGCCCACCTGATCCTGGAGGAGCCGCCGGCGGCCGAACCAGCCGACACGACCGACAGGGTCGACACGACCGACACGGCCGACAGGGCCGACACGGGGCGGGCATGGCAGATCCTGCCGCTGTCGGCGAAGACGGCCACCGCGCTGGAGGACCTGAGATCCCGGACCGCCCAGCACCTCGGGCAGAGCACGGCGCCCGATCTCGCCGATGTGGCCTTCACCCTCCAGCTGGGTCGACCCGAGCTGGCGCACCGTGCGGTGGCGGTCTGCGGCGAGGGCGTCGATGCCGCGGCGGCGCTACGTAACGCCCCCAGTCATCAGGTGCCCCCGCGGACCACCCCGGACCTGGTCTTCCTGTTCCCCGGGCAGGGTGCCCAGCGGGTGGGGATGGCAGCCGACCTGTACCGCACCGAGCCCGTCTTCCGCGAGGCGTTCGACACCTGCGTGCAGCTGGCGGCACCACACCTGGACGGCGACCTGGCCCAGCTGGTGCTGGGGCTGGGCGATGTGTCCGTGGACGAGCTCAGCGAACAGTTGCGCCAGACGCGGTTCACCCAACCGGCGCTGTTCACGGTGGAGTACGCGCTGGCCCGACTGTTGGAGGACTGGGGTGTGCAGCCGACCGCCATGGTCGGCCACAGTGTGGGAGAGATCGTCGCGGCGTGCCTGAGCGGGGTGTTCTCCCTGCCCGCAGCCGTGGAATTCGTGGCGGTTCGGGGGCGACTGATCCAATCCATGCCACCCGGCGGGATGCTGGCCCTGCCCTCGAGTGAGGCGGATGTCCTGCCCATCCTGCCCGACTCCCTGAGTATCGCCTCGATCAACGGCCCCCACGCCACAGTTGTGGCCGGTCCACGCGACGAGCTCGAGGACCTGCACCAGCTGCTCGCCCGCACCGGGACGCACGCGACGATGCTGCAGACGTCGCATGCCTTCCACTCGGCCATGCTCGACCCGATGCTCGATGATCTGCGCGCCGCCGCCGAACGCGCCGAACCCAAACCGCCGGCCCGGCGCTTCGTCTCGACCGTCACGGGCGACTGGATCACCGACGAGCAGGCCTGCAGCCCGGACTACTGGGCACGCCAGGCCCGGCTGCCCGTCCGATTCGCCGATGCGATCCGCACGGTGGCGACCCGCTCCGCGGTGTTCCTCGAGGTCGGCCCCGGGCACAGCCTCGCCACCCTCGTGCGCGGCAATGTCGACCGTGGCGACGGCATCACGGCCGTCAGCGCCTCGGCCGGAGCCGGGCGTCAGGAGACGTCGCAGGAACAATCGATGGCCGAGGCGATCGGGCATCTGTGGACCCGGGGGATCGCCGTCGACTGGTCCCGACTGCACACCGGCAGCCGACGCCGCCGCGTCCCACTGCCCAGCTATCCCTATGAGCGAGAACGATTCTGGGTCGAGCCGGATCCTCCGGGGCAGCACCCGGTCTCGGCGGTCACCCACTCGACGGGCGAGGAGGTGCCCAGCGACGACCCGCTCTCGCGCATCACCTTCCTGCCGTCCTGGCGGCAGCGTCGCTGCCCACCGCCACCCGCCGAGGCCGCGGCGTCCGGTCCATGGCTGGTGTTCACCCCTGGCCACGGGCCGGCCGAGGAGGTCGCGCAATCACTGCTGCGGCGCGGCAACCGGGTGGTGCGAGTCAGCCCGGGCACCTCCTTCACCGACCTCGGTGACGAGCACTACCAGGTGTCGACGACGCACCGACCCGACTACGAGGAGCTGCTCGAGACACTCGATGCCATCGGGGCACGTCCCACGGCGGTCGTGCACGGCTGGACCGCGACTGCACCCGTCGAGGACCCGCTGGCCCTGGACCAGGTGCACGCCGTCCGCGACGCCGGGTTCACCAGCGCTCTGTGTCTGTCGCAGGCGATCGCCATCCGCTGGCCGGGCGCATCGGTGGCGATGCGGCTGCTCACGAGCAACGGCGCCGACGTCACCGGTACGGATGTAGTGGAACCGGCCAGGGCGCTGCTCCACGGCCCGGGGCGCGTGGTCCCGATCGAGTTGGAGACGGTGAGCTGCCAACTCGTCGACCTGCCGGCGGACGAACCGGTGGACCTCCTGCTGCAGGAACTCGTGACACCGATCCGGGATCGGACCATCGCCTTTCGGGGCGGGCGACGGTGGGCGCTCGACTACGAGCCCGCCGTCGGGCTGCCCGCCGCCGTCACCCTGCCGCACGGTCTGCGACGACGCGGGGTGTACCTGGTCACGGGTGGCCTGGGCGACCTCGGGCTGCGCATCGCCGAGGAGTTGGCGCGAACCGCCGGAGCGCGGATGGTCCTCGTCGGCCGCACCCCGCTGCCGGATCACGACCAGTGGGAATCCCATCTCGCCGAACACGGCCCCGATGACCGGGTGAGCACCGTGATCGCGCGGGTGAGGGAGTTGGAACGGCTGGGCGCAGAACTGATCACGTGCGCTGCGGACGTCGCCGACGAGGCGTCGATGCGCGAGGTGGTCGACCAGGCCCACGAACGCTTCGGTCCGATCAACGGCGTGTTCCACGCTGCGGGGGTACCGGGCGGCGGCCTGGTGGCGATGAAGGGCCGGGAGCAGGCCGAGGCGGTGTTGCGACCCAAGGTCGACGGCACCCTGGTGCTGGACCGCCTGCTGCGCGAGGAGTGCGACCTCTTCGTGCTCTTCTCCTCGATCATCGCCGTCACCGGGGGGTACGGACAGGTCGACTACTGCGCCGCCAACTCCTTCCTCGACGCCTTCGCCCAGTCCCGCACCGGTGGCCGGGCGCATGTGCTCACGGTGAACTGGTGCGGGTGGCAGGGCATCGGCATGCTGGCCGGTGAGTTGCGTCAGCCGGCATCCTCGCCGTCCCCGGCACCTTCGACGCCGGTGCCCACGGCGTCGAGGACGGACGAGGATGCCGCGCCCACGGTGCGAGCGCTCTGGCCGCTGCTCGGAACGCGTGAGCCGGACGACGACCGGATCGTCTTCACCACCACCATCGGACCCGACTGGCACTGGGTACTCGCCGAACACCGCATGGGCGGGCGGCAGGTCTTCCCCGGCACGTCGTACGTCGAGATGATCACCTCGGCGTGCCGCGAGGCCACTGGAGGGGATGTCGTCGAGGTCCGCGATCTGATCTTCAGCCAGCCACTGGCCGTCGAGAGCCGACGCGAGATCCGTGTCCTGGGCGAACCCCGGGACGAACCGAACTGGTTCTCGTTCAGCGTGTTCAGCCGATCGCTGAGCTCACCGGACGCACCGTGGGAACGCCACGCGACCGCGTCTGCCGGAGTGATCACCGACGACGGCGACGTGCCGCGCCGGGCGCTCGACGAGATCGTGGCCCGCTGCCAGGGACCGTCCTGGACCCCCGACCTCACCGATCCGCAGAACATCGTCGTGTTCGGGCCTCACTGGCAGGTGATCGAATCGGTGACCCGCGGCGAGGCCGAGCAGGTGGCGCGGCTGACGCTGCCTGCCGGGGCCGACGAGGATTCCGGCGCCTTCGCCGTGCACCCGTCCCTGCTCGACGCCGCTACGGCGCTGAGCATGTATGCGCCCGAGGTCGCCGGTGAGGGAGAGAGCTTCCTTCCCATCGCCTACGACCGGATCCTCGTCCGCGAACAGCTGCCGAGGCAGGTCACGAGCCACGTTCGGTTCCGTGGTCGTACGGGCGGCATCAGCTCCTATGACGTCAGCCTCCTGGACGAGGACGGGCGTGAGGTCGTCGCGATCGAGGGCTTCTCGGTGCGGGCGGTCGACGTGTCCGGAATCCACGCGGCACTCGCGCCGTCCGAGGCCAAGCCCAGCGCGCCGACCCTCGGGCTGGCCCAGGAGGAGTTGCTGATCGACGCCGACGAGGCCACCCGGTTGCTGTGGCGCATGCTCGACACCCGCCGGGAGGCGCAGTACGTGGTGACCATCGAGTCGATCCCGGACAAGACCCGGCGTTTGGCGGGGATCGCCGCCCGCGTGGCGGCGGCCCTCTCGTCGGCCGAACGGGGCACCTTCGTCGGCGCTGCGAACCGTACGTCGTCCACCGCGCGATCGGCCCCCTCCCTCGACGTTGCCACGGCGACCGCCACCGAACGAGAGCTGTTGCCGCTGTGGGAAGAGGCCTTCGCCGCCGAACACCTGGGGCTGGACGAGGACTTCTTCGAGCTCGGGGGCAATTCCCTGGTCGCCGTCCAGCTCGCCGTGCGCATTCGAGACCACTTCCTGGTCAACGTTCCGGGCATCGCCGTCCTGGAGTACCCGACGGTCCGTCTGTTGGCAGAGTTCATCGACTCCTCACGGGCGCAGCGAGCGGAGGGCTGAGATGGGCCAGAGGGTGGAGCAGGGTCCGTCCGTGGAGAATCCGCCGGACCCCGACCAGGATCACGTGGCCCTGCGGGTGTACGCGGCGGCGCTGGAGCGGGACCGGTTGGACCTGACCACCCTGGCACCCTGCGACCTGGGCCTGACACCGACCGAGTTGTCCAGGGCCGTCGAGCGACTGCTGAGCATGAACCTGGTGCGCGCCGAGGACTCCCGGGCGCCCCTGGTCCTGAGTCCGGTCTGCCCCGACGTGGCCGCCGCCGGCCTGATCGGACCCCTCAGCGAGCAGATCCACCTTCAGCGCCAAGCGATCGGCCTGATCGAGCATCAGCTCGACCCGTTCCGATCCCACTACGACGCGGCGGCCTGTGCCGGCAGCGCCACGGCAGCCATCGCCGGGATGCCGACCGGCGCCGAGGTCCGCGATGGCCTGCGGGCTGCCGCCCTGGCCTGCCGCCGGGAATTCCTGGGGTGCCTGGACCAGGGCGCCGACGAACTCGCCTGGGTCGCGGCCCTGGCCGCTCGCGGCGTCCGCGTCCGCCTCCTGGTACCGCACGCCCTGCGCGCCGATCTGCAATCCCGGGTGCTCCTGAACGGCATCGTGGGTGCCGGTGGTGAGGTCGGCACGGTCGGCAGTCTGCCGCAGCGGCTGCTGGTCTTCGACGACGAGGCCGTATTCCTGCTCGAGGACGTGGCCGAGGCAGGGCCGTCGGGGGTCGTGATCCGCCACCACCCGACCATTCGGTTGATGCACGGCATGGCCGAGTCGATGTGGTCGGGGTCGCAGCCCTACTGCGCGGGACGGGTGGGCTACCAGGCGGTCGCCGACGACCTGCAGCGGGCCATCCTGGACATGATGGCGCGGGGCCTGACCGATGAGGTCATCGCCCGCCGGCTGGGCATCTCGGTCCGCACCTGCCGTCGTCACATCGCGAGCATTCTGGCCGAGTTGCGGGCCGTGAGCCGTTTCCAGGCCGGGGCGCTGGCTCTGGCCACCGGGCTGGTTCAGGTGCGCCAGTCACCTCCCGCCGGCACGGACCGCACCGGGGCCATGGCCGACTCCGCCGTCAGCTGACCCGCACCTCGACGTAGTCGGCCGGCTTCTGCACCAGGGCCAGATCCGATTCCAGGACGACGTGGGCGCCCTCGCGCTCCACCTCGACGAAACCCGCGAAGGCGTAGGTGATCTGCATGAGGCGATTACGTCCGGTCTCGATCAGGTCCGCGCGAAGCCTGACGCCGGCCTGCAGGGCGAGATCCATGATGTGGTTCAACAGAATCGTGCCGACCCCACGCGACATCGTCCGACAGGACATCAGCAGCAGTCGCAGGTGCCACGCCGGGCTGCCCAGTTCCACGAGGGCGAGGCCGATCGTGCCGTAACTGCCGAACCGGTCCTCCAGATCCGCGACCAGGAGGAGGTGATCCGGTTCGTGCACCAGGGCGTCCAGCTCGTCGTAGGTGTAGGTGCGTCCGGTGGAGTTGAGCTGGTTGGTGCGTACCGTCAGCTCCTCGGCCCGCTGGAGGTCGGAACGGTTGGCGCGCCGGATGCTGAAGACCATGCCCAGGCCGGACAGGAACTCCTGGTTCGTCCCCTCGAATTGCTGCTCGCTCTCGTCACGCGCCAGCTGGCTGCGGTACAGCTCGCGTCGGTGACGTGATTCCTCGGTGACGAAGCGCGGCGTGAACTCGGGCAGGTCCAGCCAGCACGTCGGGTCGGTGGGGTCCAGGCACAGCACGTCGGCGTGAGCATGGGCCACCTCGGCCCGCTCGAACTCCTGGTCGTCCGCGAAGGCGAGGGCGTCCAGCCCGAAGCTGAGTGCCCCGGCGATGCGCCGCACGGAGTCCGACTTGGCGTTCCAGGAGATCTGAGGGAAGAGGAAGTAGTCCAGCATCCCGACCTCGCGCAGCCGACTCAGCGCCGCCTCGGCGTCGTTGCGGCTGGCGATCGAGTGCAGGATCCCGCGGCGATCGAGCTCCTCCAGCGTCTCGCGCACTCCCGGGCGGACCGTGCACGGGTCACCCTCCAAGAGGATCCCGTCCCACACGGTGTTGTCGAGATCCCAGACGATGCACTTGATGCGGCCCTGGACCTCGGCGCCGGGCGTCATCGCGAGATGAGCCCGAGGTTGCGCACCACGAGCGCCGTCACCGATGACGCCTTGCGGAAGTTCTCCAATCGCAGTTCCTCCGCCGGCACCGCGAAGCCGAAGGTCGATTCGACGAAGACGACCAGCTCCATGGCGAACATCGAGTTCACGAAGCCGAGCGCGAAGATGTCGTCGTCCGGGGCGATGTCCTTGCCCGGGAAACGCCCCTGCATGAAGGCCATCACTCGTTCGAGCACCTGGTCATCGGACACGCTGCCCTCACCCTCCGCTCGGTGCGTAGTCGTAGAAGCCTCGGCCGGACTTGCGTCCGTGTCGCCCGGCATCGGTCAGCTGCTTCAACAACGGGCAGGGCCGGAACTTGTCGTCGCCGTAGTGCTCCTGCAGCACCTCGAGGCTGTACAGGATCGTGTCGACCCCGATCAGGTCCGCCGTCTCGAGCGGCCCCATCGGGTGGCCGAAACACCCGCGGAACACCTCGTCCACCGACGCGGCGTCCGCGACCCCTTCGTGAACCAGGAATGCCGCCTCGTTGACGGTGAGCATGAGGACGCGGTTGGAGATGAAGCCGCACGAGTCCCGCACCTCGACAGCGACCTTCCCCAGCTCCGACAACAGGTCTCGGGTGCGCTGCAGGGTCTCATCGCTGGTGTGTACGCCGGGGATCAGCTCGACCACCCGTTTGTGCGGCACCGGGTTCATGAAGTGGACGCCGACCACCCGGTCCGGACGTCGGGTCGCGGAGGCGATGCGCGTGATGGGGATCGCGGAGGTGTTGGCGATGAAGATCGCCCCCGGCGGGCAGACGTCGTCCAGCTGGTGGTACAGCACGCGTTTGGCCGCCCAGTCCTCGGTGATGTTCTCCACCACCAGGTCTGCCGCCGCCAAGGCCCCGACGCCCACCTGCAGTGAGACCGCGTTCGTCACCCGGGCCACGTCGACGGGCGGGCCGCCCAGGAACGCGCTGGCCCGGCAGTTGCGGTACAGCCGCTGTGCGGCGTCGTCGAGAACCTCCTGGCTCACGTCGACCAGGACGACCTCGTGACCGGCCTGGGCGAGGGACTGGGCCACGCCGACGCCCATCACCCCGGCACCGACCACCCCGGTGACCGCCATGACCCTCACCTCCTCAGCCGGCTCTCGTGCAGGTCTCGTGCAGGTCTCGTGCAGGTCTCGTGCACGTCTCACGCGGACACGCGCAAACCACGGCGTGCCTCATGGTCGCCACGGCACGACCGCGACGGAAGCGCTGGTGCTGGCAGGAGGTGGACGTCCAGTTCTTGACAGGAGCGAGCCTGGACCCGGCCAGCCGTAACGGGTTCACTCTGAGCCGAGGCGTGCCGCGTCCGTCGGGACACATGGTGGGCAAGACAGGTCGCCCGCTGCTCAGCGGCACTCGATGTGTCCCGGCAGAGGTGGCGCCATGCCCGATCGAATGATCCGCGACCAGGACGTGGCCGTCATCGCGATGGCCGGCAGGTTCCCGGGGGCGCCCTCCGTGGCGCAGTTCTGGCAGAACCTGTGTGACGGCGTGGAGTCGATCCACGATGTGACCGACGAGGACCTGGCCGCAGCGGGCTATCACGCGTATCAGGCCGGTCATCCCGACTACGTGCGGCGGCGTCCGGTCCTCGACGACATCCGGGGCTTCGATGCCACCTTCTTCGGATACAGCCCGCGGGAGGCCTCGATCGCCGACCCGCAGCAGCGCATCTTCCTGGAGTGCTGTCACGAGACGCTGGAGTTGGCCGGGTACGGCATCCCCGGTGCGCGGGACCGCGTGGGCCTGTTCGCCGGCAGCAACCTGAGCTCGTACATGTACGACCGGTTCGGTGACCCCGACGTGGCGCTGCACATCGACCCCTACGAGATGGTCATCGGCAACGACAAGGACGCCTTGACCACGGTGGTCGCCTATCGGCTGGACCTGACGGGCCCGGCGGTCACGGTGCAGAGCTTCTGCTCGACCTCTGCCGTGGCGATCCACCTCGCCTGCCAGAGCCTGCGGCACGGTGAGTGCGACATGGCCCTGGCCGGTGGCGTGTGCGTCCGGGTGCCGGACCGGGTGGGCTACGTCTACGTCCAGGGCGGCATGCTCGCCCCGGACGGCGTGATCCGGACCTTCGATGCCAAGGCCCAGGGATCGGTCTTCGGTGACGGTTCCGGGGTGGTCCTGCTCAAGCCGTTGCGCCGGGCGTTGGAGGACCGCGACACCGTGCTGGCGGTGATCCGCGGGTCGGCCATGAACAACGACGGTTTCGCCAAGTTCAGCTACACGGCTCCCAGCGTCGCCGGCCAGTCGACCGCGATCGAGGCCGCCCTGGCGGACGCCGAGGTCTCACCCCGCGACATCTCCTACGTCGAGGCTCACGGCACGGCGACGGCACTCGGCGATCCGATCGAGGTCTCGGCGCTGACCCGCGCCTTTCGGTCCGCCGAGAAGGCCTACTCCGGCAGCGATCTGAGAGATCGGCAGTACTGCGCCATCGGCTCGGTCAAGACGAACGTCGGGCACCTCGACCGCGCCGCCACGGTCACCGGGATGATCAAGGTCGTCGAGGCCCTGCGGCACGGACTGATCCCGCGGTCGCTGAACTTCGAGACCCCCAACGCCGAGATCGACTTCCCCCACAGCCCGTTCTACGTGGCGGCCGACCCGGTGCCCTGGCCGAAGCAGTCGGGGCACCCGAGGCTGGCCGGCCTGAACGGGTTGGGCATGGGGGGAACCAACGTCCATGTGGTGTTGGAGGAGGCCCCCGACGCACCGGTGCGCCGGCCGAGCCCGCGGCGATGGCACCTGTTGCCGGTCTCCGGACGTACCGAGCAGGCCGCCAACGACTACTGCGAACACCTGGCTGCCCACCTCGGCGAGGCCGACGCTGCCGGGCAGAGCCTCGACCTGGCCGATGCCTCGTTCACCCTGGAGGTCGGCCGGGCACCGATGGCGCATCGGCGTGCCGTCATCGCCGACTCGGCAGGGGCCGCTGCGGCCGCCTTTGCCGGGCGGCCCGGCCAGGACTCGGTGCTCCTGGCCCGGCACGACCCGGTGAAGGGCCGCCGGTCGATCTTCATGTTCGCCGGTGTCGGTGAGCACTACACCGGCATGGTGTCCGACCTGTACGCCCACGAGCCCACCTTCCGCCGGCACCTGAACGAGGGCCAGGAACTGCTGTCGACGTTCGCCCCGATCGACGTCCTGACCCCGTTGACCACCCGCTCCCCGGACGCTGCGCGTCCCGATCTCGCCGTCCTCATGGGGCGCCAGGCGCCGTCCGATCGCGGCCCGCTCAGCAACACCGCCGTGGCCCAGCCCGCGGTGTTCCTGGCCGAGCTGGCGCTGGCTCGGACCCTGATCGACTGGGGCGTCGTCCCGGACCTGGTGCTCGGCTTCAGCGTCGGTGAGTACGTGGCGGCCTGTCTGGCCGGCGTCCTCAGCGCGCCGGACGCGGTCCGTATGGTCGCCCACCGCGCGGCGCTCATCGCCGAACTGCCCCAGGGGTCGATGCTGGCCGTCGGCCGCAGCTGGGAGGCACTGCAGGCCCTGGTGCCCGACCTGGCCGACCGCGGCGTCGAGCTGTCCGCCGACGTCCCGGGACAGGTGGTGATCGGCGGCAGCGTCGACGCGATCGCCGACGTGGCGAGCGAGCTGCGCGCCCGGGGCGCCGTCTGCCGCGAACTGGACACCAGCCATGCCTTCCACACCGGGCTGCTGCGGCCGGTGGCCGAGGATCTCACCGCGTGGGTGGCCGCGAACATCACCCTCGGGGCGCCCACCCTCGGATTGGTGTCCAACGTGACGGGTGAACTGGCGGACGCCGCGCTGGTCACCGATCCGGCCTACTGGGCCGAGCACATGTGCCGTCCGGTGCAGTTCTCCACCTCGCTGGCGACCGCCCTCGCCCGGTCGAGTCACCTGTTCGTCGAGATCGGGCCGGGCAAGTCGCTGGGGGCGATGGTCAGGTCCCACCCCGAGTGTGACCGCTCCCGCTGGCCCCTGGTCGTGTCCACCGCACCGGGCGCCCTGGACACCATGGCCGGGGACCGCGCCTTGGTCGGCGCCCTGGCCGAACTCCAGCTCGCCGGGGTCGACGTCGACTGGACCGCCTACCATCGGCTCGACCTGGACCGCGTCCCGGGGCGGGTACCGATGCCCACCTATCCCTTCCAGCGCCAGCCCTACTGGTTCGTGACCCCGTCCGAGGCCGACGGCGGCGGCTCCGCAACCAGCGCGGCCTCGGGCCCGGAGGACCTGCTCAGCGAGTACGAGACGTTGCCCCTGCTGCCCGAGAGCAGTTGGCTGAACCTGGGCGTCTGGAAGGAACGCGCACCGCGTCCGGCACTCAGCGACCCGGGCGAGCGCTGGGTGATCTTCACCGATGACGGCGACGCCGACGCCGTCGCGCGGGCCGTGGGGGCGGCGCTGGCCGGGGCCGAGCGCAGCGTCACCCTGGTGCGTCCGGGGGCCGACTTCGCTCGGGACGAGAAGGGGTTCCGGGTCCGCCCCGGCAGCATCGAGGACATCCTCGAGCTGTTCGTGCGACTCAAGCAGCAAGGCGGCACACCGGATCGCGTCGTGCACCTGTGGACCCTCGCCGAGGCCTCGGCGCGGGACACCGTCGAACTCGGCCTGAACACGCTGATCGCCATCGCCCGAGCAGCCCGCGAGGTGGGCTTCGACACCTGGGCGCTGGACGTCGTGACGTCCGGCACGCTCCAGGTCGGTGACGACGATCCGATCGTGCCGGCACGCGCCACGGTGCACGGCCCCTGCACCATCCTGCCCGTGGAGGATCCCGGTGGCACGATCCGGCTGGTGGACCTGGTCCACGGTCGGCCGGCACCGGTCGATCACGTCGTCCGCGAGCTGCTGACCGCACCGGCCAACCAGGTGCTGGCGCTGCGCGGGGGGCGGCGATGGATGCCGGACTTCGAGATCCTCGAGCTGGCCGACGAACTCGATCCGCAGGCTGTTCCCTTGCGCGACAACGGGGTCTACCTCGTCACGGGTGGTCTCGGCGGGATCGGGCTGGCCCTGGCCGAGCGACTGGCCCGAGACGCCCACGCCCGCTTGGTGCTGATGGGCCGCACGCCCACCCCGGCGCGCGAACGGTGGGGGGCGATCCTGGCCGATCCGACCACCCGGGCCGAGGTTCGCCGGCGGATCGAGGGGCTGCAGCTGCTCGATTCGTTGGGGTGTGAGTTCGAGGTGGTGGCCGGCAACGTCGCCGAACCGGCGGACGTCGTCCGGGCGGTGCAGCGAGCCCGAGAACGCTTCGGCGCGCTGCACGGCATCATCCATGCGGCCGGGGTGCCCGGCATGGGCATGATGCAGTTCAAGACGATCGACGATGTCGAACGCGTTCTGGCGCCGAAGGTCTGGGGCACCCTGGCGATCGCCGAGGCCATCGGGGACGATCCCCTCGACTTCCTGGTGCTGTTCTCCTCCGTCGCCGCCTGGACCGGCGCGCTCGGTCAGGCCGACTACTCGGCGGCCAACGCCTTCCTCGATGCCTTCGCCCGCAGCGGCGCCCTGCGCCAGACCAAGGTGGTCTCGATCGGCTGGGGCGAGTGGACGTGGAACGGCTGGGAGGAAGGGCTCGCCGGCTACGAGCCGGTGCTGCGCGCGTTCTACATCCACCATCGCGAGGTGTTCGGCATCGACTTCGATGCCGGGTGGCGGTGCCTGAAGCGCATCCTCACCCTGGATGTGCCGCACCTGGTGGTGAACACCCAGGACTTCTCCACCTCGCTCGCCGGCAGCCGCAACTACACGATCCGCGACATCCAGGCAGGTGCCCGCAAAGGCCGTGGTGACCAACGGTATCCGCGGCCCGAACTCTCGACGCCGTACATCTCACCTGCCACCCCGCAGGAGGAGGCGGTTGCCGAGATCTGGGGCGAATGGCTCGGGATCGACCAGGTCGGCGTCCAGGACAACTTCTTCGATCTCGGCGGCAATTCGCTCATCGGGGTCGGCGTCACCGATGCGGTGCGAGCGGCGCTGGAACTCGACCACCTGCCGGCGCACCTGCTCTACCAGGCCCCGACCGTGTCGGCGCTCACGGCCGCCGCGCTGGCCAGCCGGGCAGCAGACCCGGGCGAGGTCGGGGAGGCGCCGGTCGAGGAGCCGATCGTGCGAGAACCGGACGACGAGCGGGCCCAGTTGCGTCAGAAGCGGTTGGCCCAGCGCCGCACCAGTGTCCGAGGGGAGGCCCGGTGAGCCAGGTCGACTATGACAGCGCCGTCGCGATCGTCGGCATGGCCGGACGGTTCCCGGGCGCCGACACGGTCTCGCAGCTGTGGGCCAACTCGGCGACGGGCCGGCTCGGCCTACGTGAGGTCACCGAGGACGAGTTGGTGTCGGTCGGGGTACCGCCGGGGCATGTCGCCGACCCCGACTACGTCCGGGTCACCGGCTCCATCGAGGGCATCGAACGGTTCGACGCCGCCATGTTCGGCCTGAGCCGGCACGAGGCCGAGTTGATGGACCCGCAACATCGGCTCTTCCTGGAGACCTGTGTCGAGGTGCTGGAGAACGCCGGCTACCCGGCCATGGGCATGACCGACAAGGTGGGCGTCTACGCCGGGTGTGGGTTCCCGGACTACACCTGGAACGTGGCCTTCGGTGCCGCCCCGGGGCCCGGAGGCGCCCTGCTCATGGCGATCGGCACCGAGCGTGACTCACTGGGATCGTATGCCTCGTACAAACTGGGGCTGCGGGGGCCGAGCATCACGGTGCAGACCTTCTGCTCCACCTCGTTGATCGCCGTGCACCTGGGGGTGCAGGGACTGCTCAACTACGAGTGCGATGTCGCCCTGGCAGGCGGGGTGTTCCTCCCCCTGCCGCAGGGCGCGGGGTACTTCTTCGAGGAGGGGAGCATCTACTCCCCCGACGGGCGGGTGCTGCCGTTCGACGCCGGTGCCCGGGGCAGCGTGATGGGCAGCGGCGTGGCCCTCGTGGCGCTCAAACGCCTACCCGACGCGCTCGATGCCGGCGACCACATCAGCGCGATCATCCTCGGATCGGCCACGAACAACGACGGTTCCCAGTGCGCCGGTTACACCGCTCCCGGGGTCGACGGGCAGGCCGCGGTGATCGCCGACGCGATCGCCTTCGCCGGCGTCCCCCCGGCCACCATCGGCTACGTGGAGTGTCACGGCACCGGCACCGTGCTGGGCGACTCGATCGAGATCGCCGCGATGGCGCAGGTCTTCCCCGATCGAGCCGACGACCGCCTGGTGCTGGCCTCCCTCAAGGCGAACATCGGGCATCTCGACCGGGCGGCGGGCGTCAGCAGCCTGATTCGAGCAGCCCTGGCGCTGGAGAACCAGGTCCTGCCCGCGACCCCCACCTTCCGGACCCCGAACGGCGCACTGGCCAACGCCCGCAAGAAGTTCACGGTGCTGACCCAGGCCAGGCCCTGGCCGGTCGGGGCGCACCCCCGACGGGCCGGGGTGAGCGCGTTCGGGCTCGGCGGCTCCAACGCGCACGTCGTCCTGGAGGAGGCACCGCAACGGCCGCCAGCCGCGGCCGAGCCCGGCCCGTTCCTGCTCACCCTGTCGGGGCGCGACGCCACGGTGGTGGACCAGGCCACGGCGAACCTCGCCGCCCACCTCGACGGGCACGAGGACCCGATCGCCGACGTCGCCTTCACCCAGCAGGTCTCACGATCCACCTTCCCCGTGCGCCGGGCGGTGGTGTGCGACGACCTGGCCGATGCGCGAGCGGCTCTGGGCGATCCGTCCCGATGGCTGGACGGCGAAGCCCGGGCCCACAACCCCCGGGTGGAGCTCGTGCTGCCGGATCCGGCCCGCGCCGATCCCGCATGGTGCGCGCAGGTCTCGGGTGCTGCACACCGCATCGCCCGCGACCTCGACGAGATCGATTCCGCGGCAGCAGGTTCTGCGAGCTCGGCCCAGCTGACGGACACGGTGCTGGCCGTGGCTGCTGCGCTGCGTGCCGTGGGCGTCTCCGTGCACGCTGTCGACGGCCCGGAGCTGGCGATCGTGGGTGAGGTTCGCGACGCCCTCGGCCTCGGTGCGGGCCGGCACGGTCAGGTGGCGATCGACATCGCGCCCGACGGCCGGTCGCCGGCGCACTGGATGGCGCACACGGTGGCTCGGTTGTGGCAGGCCGGTTGTGAGATCGATTGGGCGGCACTGTATGCCGGCCGACCGCGGCGCGTCCCGTTGCCCACCTACCCGTTCCAGCGCCGCCGCTACTGGGTGGAGCGTCCCTCGCTGACGGCTCCGCTGCCGGAGCCGTCAGGCCGCGTCGACGACCTCGACCGCTGGACCTACGTGCCCACCTGGCGCAGCAGCCCCCGGGCCATCCGGGACGAGACCGCCGCCCTCCGGGAGGCCGGCCCCTGGCTGGTTCTGGCCGCCGAGCCCCGGGGAGTCCTGCTCGCCGAACACCTTCGGCGCCTGGGCGCCGACGTGACCCTGGCACAGCTGCGTAGGCGGCAGGACGGCGACAGCCGGCCCGGTGGGGTGGTCGGTGAGCTGACGGGTGAGGTGATCGACCCGGCAACAGCCGCGGCCGACCTCGAGGCCCTGCTGCGAGCCGCCGCGCAGCTGCCGCGCGTCGTGGTGCACGCCGGCGCTCTCGGCGATCGCACCGATGGCCCGGCCTCGATCGACACCCCCGGCGACCCCCTGCTGACGGGGTACCGGATCGCGCTGGCCCTGGTCACGGCCTTCAACGCGGTCTCGCCCGGCACCGACGTCGAGCTGCTCGCCCTGACCGACGCCGCGACGGCCTTCGGCGATGTACCGCCGGGCAGTTCGGCCCAGGCGGCACTGGCCGCTCTGCTACCGGTGCTGGCCCAGGAGAACCCCGGCTGGGTCTGCCGTCACCTCGACATCGGCACCGGCCTGCCCGTGCCACCCGCCCACGTGGTCGCGGAGGCTCTCGAGGAGCACGCCGGACCGGTGGCGCTACGCGGCTCGACCCGATGGACACGAGCGTTCGACCATGTGCCGCTGGCTGCCCAGGGGCAGACCTGGAGCCTGCCGCCCGGCGGGGTGATGCTCGTGACCGGCGGGCTCGGAAAGGTCGGGCTGGCGTTGGCTCGTCATGCCGCTCTGGATCGCGGCTGCCGCGTGGTGCTGCTCGGGCGTACTCCGGTGCCGCCGCGAGCCCGGTGGAGCGAACTCGCCTCGGGCACCACCCCGGCTGCCGCCCGACTGCAGGCACTGCTGGCGATCGAGGAGCGGGGCGGCCAGGTCGAGGTCGTGACGGCCGACGTCGCGGACGTCGACCAGGTGCGCGCCGCCATCGAGACGACGCTCCAGCGATTCGGTGCCCTGGACCTCGTGGTGCACGCCGCCGGCAGTTCGGCCGCCGACGGCTTCGGCCCCGCGCAGTTGGTGTGCGAGGCGGGTACCGCGGGACACTTCGATGCCAAGGTGGCCGGGTTGCGTGCCCTGGACGACGCCCTGGGCGATCGCGATGTCGCACTGGTGGCCTTCTCGTCGCTGTCGGCGACCCTCGGTGGTCTTGCCCTCGGGCCCTATGCAGCGGCCAACGCCGCGTTGGACGTCGAGGTGCTCTCGCGGCGGGTACGAGGCCGCCGCTGGTGCACCGTGCACTGGGACACCTGGGGCATCGACGGCGGAGACCCGTTCTCCGCCGGGGAGTTCGACATGGCCCCGAGTGAGGCGATGCAGATCTTCGATCGGATCGTCGCGGCCGTCGACCAGGTCGACCACCTCGTCATCTCGACCGGTCCGCTCGACGCCCGGTTCACGCAGTGGGTGGTCGAGAGCGGGCTGGGCGGCGTCCTCGGCGACGACGGCGAGCGCGATCCCCGCCCGGATCTGTCCACTCCGTACGCCGAACCGGCACCCGGTCTGCAGTCCGACCTGGCCGAGATCCTGACCGTCGTGCTCCGGCTGGAACGGGTCGGGCTGGACGATGACTTCTTCGCCCTCGGCGGCAACTCCGTGTTGGCCATCGCCCTGATCGCCAGGATCCGCAAGCAGCTGCAGATCCCGGTCCCGACGTCGGCTGTCATGGGTTACCCGACCGTGCGCGGATTGGCGGCCCAGATCACGGAGATGGCGGCCACGCCCGGCTAGACCGGCCCAGCGCCTGATCGGTCGACGATCGCCACGCGAAACTCACTGGTGCTGTGCCGATCCGGAGCTCCGTGCGGCAGCCAGAGGTGGTCGGGGTGCGGGTGCATCTCGGTCACGGTGACCAGACCGTCGGGAGCGGTGCGCCGACTGCGGCGCAGCTGAGCCGCGCACATGTTGATCAGTAGCGGACTGGTCAGATCGACGTAGCACGGCTTGGGGTGGTCGGGAAAGCGCACGAAGACGAACCGAGGAAGACCCAACCGCCCCGCCCATTCCCGAACCCGTCGATACCGTTCCGGGTCGCCGGCCGTCTCGCCCCAGGTCAACGAGGCGGCCGGGACTCGCCACTGCTCCCGAGCCACGGTGAGCCGGTCGATGTCGATCCGCGGCCGGTGTTCCGCAGTCGGGAAGGGGACGAAGGAGTCGGGGAGGACATCACCGAGGAATTCGCCGAGCACCGCCATCGGGTGCCACCGGCGCCCACCCTCGGCCTCCACCCACAATCCGTCGTCGGCGCGCACGAGGGCCAGGGTGGCGAGCGGGACTCCCGGTCCGGGAACGCTCGACCGGGGTGGTTCGGCAACGAGCCGCAGATAGTCCAACCGCTCGCTGGTCAGGTGGGGCGAGGGATGGGACCGCCCGCTGACCCCCGGCCACCCCGAGGGGAAGATCGGCACCATCCAGGACTCCCGGCCCAGGTCCTCGTCCATCGCCGTGCGCAGGTCCTCCGGCCACGGCGCCGACTGGACGAACAGGCCCTGGTTCAGCGTGTTGACCCCGCAGTGCATCTCGCCGAGCACCCACTGGTATTCGCCGCGGCGAACAGCCTCGACGTCGGACGCGGCGAGCAGCAGATCGGGTGAGTGGCATCGGCCCGACAGCCACGGGACGGGCCGAGCCGGGAACCGCTCCGCCACGGCCGCTTCGAGGTCACCGGCCGCCACGCGATGGTGCCGCACTCCCGGTGGCACCGGCAGGATGGCGGCCCAACGGCGGCCCAGGTCTGCCACCAGGCCCCCGACGTCGGCACGAAAGGCCTCGGGGGTACAGCGCAGCCAGTACTGGGCCGCCACCCGGTTCAAGGGTTGGCGCCCACCACCGAGCCCGGTGTGGATGCCCTCGAGCAGGTGGAGGTGCGCCTCGGCCACCGCTCCCACGAGCCACTGCGCCGAGGCCAGCATGAGCCGCAACGGGGGAGCAACGCACGTCAACATGTTCTGGCTCAACCGAACCCGCACCGTATTGGTGCAGTCATGGACGACGGGAGTGCGCCCCCGCAGGTCGGCCTCCAGCTGGCGGTTGGCGGGCTTCCCGCTGAGCTCGGCGAACATGGTGGTCAGCCGATCCAGCTCGATCATCAGGTGGCGGGGATCGCCGGCAGCCCGGTCCACCCGCGCGACCGCCGACCGCAGGCGAGCCACCAACGGCAGGTACCGCTCCCGCACCACCGGGTCGGGTACGGCACCGAGTTGCGCCTCGAGCGGGTCGAGCGGGTCGTCGTCCGGGGGAACGTGCAGCCCCAGGACGACGAGTCCCTGCCGACACAGGGTGAGGACGTGACCCTCGACCTCCTGTGGCGAGTCGAGACCGGGGACGCCGGCGTCCGACAACCGCTCGGTCATCTCGGCCAGGGTCGTGCGGCCATCGCAGGCTGCCAGCACGGCGAACCGCTGAACGGACAGGGGGAGCCGGCCGAGGGCGCTCGACACCGTCCCGTGCTCGGCCCGCACCGCCGGAGCCAATCCGGGTCGCAGCTGGCGACGCAGCGCCGGGTCCCGGCCCCACCGGTCGGCGAGGACGGCGACGGCCCAGGTCTCCAGCCGAACCCGGCGGGTGGCGATCGTCCCCGCGGCGCCCTGGACGGCGAGCAGTGGGTTGCCGTCCGTGTCCGCCGACGATTCCCACCGAGCCCATCCCACCGACCCGAAGAAGCCGATCGACTCATTGCGGCAGTGGTATCGCTGGACGTAGCGAGCGAGCACCGTCTCGATCTGGCGCCGACGATAGTTGCGACGAGGCGACGTCGGGTCGGCGACGAAGGGGTCGAGCGCGGTCTTCACCAACCGCGGGTGCTGCCAGGCGATCGCCTCGCGGAAGGCCGGGCCGTCGGCGATCTGAGCCAGGTACGCGCATTCGGACTCGAACGCCCGGGTCCACATCTCGGGCTCGGTCGGCCGGGCTGGTGACGCCGGATCGAGCTCGGCGTCGACCTGCGCTGCCAGCTCCGGGCAACCGAGCCGCAGCATGTCCTCGAACGCGAACCCGGCGGAGCGCACCGCGACATCCCGCCACATCCACCACTGACCGCCCAGCGACACACTCGGCCCATCGCGGTCGACACCGGGATCGAGCGTCATCCGCGGATCCCCCGAGGCGCGAGTGCGTCCGCGATGGTGATCCGCAACTCGCTCGTGTAGCGCCGTCCGGCCGCATCGGTCAGCCACAGCTGATCCGGGCCGGGGTACATCTCGACGAACGTGACCGTGGCCTCGCCGGACCGGGCCACCCGCCGCAACTCGCGCACCAGCAGGGCACCCAACACCGGACTCTTCAGATCGAGGTAGATCGGTTTGGTGCCCGGTGCCGCCCGCCAGAACGTGTGCCGGGCGATGCCGTGCGCGGTGGCGATCTCGCACAACCCCCGGTAGGCCTCCGATTCGGGGACGGCCGTCAGCGAGATCAACTCCGCTGCGGGGATCCGCCAGGTCTCCCGCGCGATCACCAGCCGGTCGATGGTCACCCGGGGTGAGTGCGGTGCCTCGGGCAGGACCTGGAAGCGGTTGGCCGCCATGTAGCCGACGTACTCTCCCAGGACGGCGATGAGCGGGTAGGTGCGCCCATCGGGCAGGGTGGCCACCAGCCCCCCGCCGTCACGGGTCACCACGATGTCAGCGGCCGCGATCACCGGTCCGGGTGGGCGACGCTCGCCGATGCCCTCACCGAAGGACAGGTAGATGAACGCGGCCGAATGGCCGTCGGGCGGCGGGTAGTCCCAGCCGGTGATGGAGGTCAACTCGCCCCGGACGTGCAACGGGACGAATCGGGGCTCGTCGTCCGAGAGCGCGAGGTCGGCGAGGCGACGCACCTCGCCGGGCCACGGTTCGCTGTCGGTGAAGGACCTCCCATCGACGGTGATCATGCACGCGTGCACCTCACCGAGGACGAATTCGGCTCTGCCCGAGACGATGTCGTCTGCGTCGGCGGCGGCGATCATGACGTCCGGACTGTGGTGACGGGCAGCGGCGAAGCCCGCGGGCGGCCCGTCGAACTGCTCGCCCACCGCCGACGCGAGGTCCGCACTCGCGCGCCGAACGCCGCCCGCGGTCGGGTCGACCGCGAGGACGACGCCCCACCGCCGACGGAGATCCTCGATCACCTCGTCGAGGATCCGGCCCGTGGCCACGTGGGGCAGCACCCGCTGGCAGAGGGCGTTGAGCTGGACGCGCTCGCTGCCGAACAGCACCCGCAGATCGTCGTACTCCCGCTCGGCGAGCTCGCTGAAGCGCTCACCCGCCGAACGGGCCAGCCAGCGGGCACTCTGCATCACCAGGTTCAGCGGGGCGACGAGGTCGTCGACGAGACCTGCCCCGAGCCGCAGCTCGAGGTCGCGCTGCGCCTGACCGACCGCCATGCGCCGACCGACCTGCGACTCGGCCCGGGTGCGTACCGCTCGCCCCCCGGTGCATCGGGTGAACCACTCGCCCAGCTGCTCGAGCGCATCGCCCAGCTCCGCCTCGGTGGCGGCACGCTCGACCCGGCCGCGCGCCGCCTCGAGCTCCGCCAGGAGCCGCAACGGCTCACCGGCACTCTGTTCCGGCAGCAGCTCCGACAGCCGTTCACGGAGCCGGAGCTCGGCATCGAGATCGGGCGGGACGTGGAGCGCTCGGTCCACGAACCCCTGGTCGCCGAGGCGGAGCAGCACGGCCTCGACCTGCTGGATCGGCCGGTCCAGGGCTGCCGCCAGGTCGGCCGTGAGGCGATGACCGTCGACGAGGGTGACGACGTCGCTCTCGAGGGGGCTCAACGCCGTGGTGTCACCCCCGGGCAGGATCAGCTTTCGCCCCAGCCGGGTGACACCGAAGGCGAGGGAGGGCGGGATGAACCGGGCCACCGCGGGGTCGGCGCAGAGGGTGGCGGCGAGCTCCTCGACCACCCAGTCCTCGACGTACACCCTCATCCGGTGGGACACCCGGGTCCCGGGACGAACCGCGAACACCGGGGCGCCGTCCTCGATCCTCACCCAGCGAACCGGCCCGTAGAAGCCGACCGACTCGTTCTTGGTGTGATAGCGCTGGAGGTACTTCACCAGGGTGTGCTCACTGGCTCGCCGACGGCTGGTGCGGGGCCCATCGGGCTCGGCGAGCAGCCAGTCGAGGGACAGCGACAGGACAGCAGGGTTCTGCCACTGCAACGCCGTGCGGAAGTCCTCGCGACGGGCCAGGTCGAGTACGGCCTGCCGCCCCGCGCGCAGGGCTGCCTCGACGTCCGGGGAATCGATCCCGGCCGTGCCCCAGCTGCCCTCACCGAGCGCGCTGTGCAGGTCCGAGAAGGCAAACCCGGCGCTGCGCAGGACGACCGGACGCCACAACAGCCAGCCGTCGCCGAGCGGGATCCGGTCATCCTCCTCGCCGCGGGGGCCGGGCGCCGGTCCGGGATCGGTCGCGTTCTCGGATCGCAGGCCCGGGGAGCGGCGGGCGGCCAACCGCCGGGCGGACTCGACCCGTCGGTCCTGCGCCGTCGAGGTCGCCGGGCGCGAGCGGGCCGAGGGCTCGTTCCCGGGACGACGCGACAACGCCCGCGCCAGCGAGCGCACCGTGGGGTTCTCGTACAGCGTGGTGAGGGGAAGCGTCGTGCCGAACTCCCGCCGGACGGCCGCCTGCAGCCGGATCATGCTCAGTGAGGAGCCGCCCAGGTCGAAGAAGGAGTCCGTGACCTCGAGGCGATCCACGCCGAGCACCGTGGACCACACCCGGGCCAGACGAGATTCCGTGGGGTCGCCGGCGGCGATCACCGAGGCAGCGACCGCAGGGCGCGCCGCCGCCACGGGCAGAGCACGTCGATCGACCTTGCCCGTCGGACCCAGGGGCAGCTGTTCGAGCATCACGATCGAGGTCGGCACACCGGCCGCCGGCAGAACGGTTGCCAGGTGGGCGCGCAACTGCGGGCCGGTGACGTCACGGCCGACGACGAAGGACACCAGTTCCGTGCCGTCCGGGCCCTCGCGCGCGACGGTGATGCTGTTGCTCACCCGCGCGTCGAGGGCGAGCGCGCGGTCGGTCTCCAGGGGATGCACCCGGTGACCACGCACCTTGACCAGGTCGTCGTCGCGGCCGAGATGCTCCACCGAGCTATCCGTGCGGTACCGCCCCAGATCGCCGGTCACGAAGCGCATCACGCCGGCGACGGGGTCGGGGGTCAGGGCCGCCAGATCCTCGGGATCGCTGTCCGGCAGCAGCCCGGCCAGGTGTCGGCTGCGGACCACCAGCCGTCCCGGCTGCCCGATGCCGCAGCGACTGCCGTCGGCATCGAGCACCAGCACCTGGCTACCGGGTGCTGCCGTGCCCAACTGGGGCGAGCTGCCGGGGGTGAGCCGTCGGACGGAGACCAGCTGAGGCGTCTGCGTCGTGCCGTATCCGTTGACCAGCTGGGCACACGGCGCGACCCGGGCCAGGCGATCGACGTCGGCGGCGGTCACGGTGTCCCCGGCGAGGCAGACCAGGCGCACGTCCTCGAGGACGACCTGCTGGGCCGCGATCAGCCGTGCCACCTGTGGAGTCAGGTGCATCACGCTCACCCGCTCGCGCCGCAGCCAGTGCGCCAACCGCTCCGGATCGGCGTAGGTCTCGGGTGTGGGGATGCACAGCGTCCCGCCGAGCCAGATCGGCAGCAGCACGTCGCGCAGCAGCGGATCGTGCGCGATCCCCGACAACAGGCTGACCCGGTCATCGGCTCGCAACTCGAAGGCCGCGGCGTACCACGACAGGAAGTGCTCCACCGGGCCGAGATCGCCGACCACCCCGGTGGGGCGCCCGGTGGTGCCCGAGGTGAATGCCACGTACCCGGGACGGCGCTGGACGCCGATCGCCTGCGCCGGCCGCGCGGTCGGCGTCGCCGGGAGGACGTCGACGACCCGCGCCGTGGCGTCGAGGTGGACGGTCACCGGCACCGAGAACGCGGGGGCGGGCCGGTCACGGATCAGCATCGCGGGGCGCACCCGGGCCAGGATCTCCTGATGCCGCGCCGGCGGATGCCGGGGGTCGAGCATCAGCACCTGGGCCGGCAGCGACCACGCGGCGAGCATCGAGACCACGAGCGGGAGCCCTCGATCGGCGTACACCGCGACGAGGTCACCGCCGCCGATCCCACCCTCCCTCAGTTCGGCGGCCAGGCGCCGAACCCCCTCGGCCAACTCGGTTCCCGAGACATCGCGATCGCCGGCACGTACCGCGACGTCGTGGGGCCGGTCCCGGGACATCGCCGAGATCCGTTGCCCCACCGTCGATCCCTGCCACGGCGCGGCCACGGCATCCTGGCCGGCCCCGCTCGCGCCGTCCGTGGCCAACACGTCGTCGAGGTCCGGCAGCCCGGCCGATCGGGTCGTCGCCGGGCGATGGCTTCTCAGCGGCACCTGCGGCGCGGCCACGGCGGCCCGGAGCAGCCCGTGGAACTGTTCCAGGAACTCCTCGGCCGCCTCCGGTGAGCAGACGGTCGGTTCGTAGATCAGGTCGACGGTGATCTGCTCGTCGTCCTCGACGATGTAGATCCCCAGATCGAACAGCGCCGGGGGCTGCGTGACCTCGACGATCGTGGTGCTCAGCCCGTGCATCGTCGGAGGACGCAAGGGTTCCCCCAGATCGTTCACCCACACCCGGAAGGGGGGAGTCCGGTTCCCGCGGTGGGTGGCGATCCCCTCGGCGAGCAGATCGAACGGCACCACGTCGACCGTCGCCTCGCGCACGGCCCGGTGTGCCTGGTCGAGCAGGGAGTACAGGTCGCCGGAGCCGGACAGCTGGAGCCGGACGAGGCCGGTCTCGAGGAAGAACCCGAGCAGCTCGTGCGCGCAGGCCGGCTCGCGCACACTGATCGGGAATCCGAGGTAGTGCTCGTCGTGTCCCGACCACCGCGCCACGAGCTCACCGCACATCGCGAGCAGCGTGACGAACACCGTCGTGCGACGACCCGCGGCGAGCGACCGGATCGCCTCGGTGGTCGCCGGGCTCAGCACACACCGGACGCGCTCCCCGATGCCGTCGGCGGATCGGCCCGGCATCGCCTCCAGGGGCAGGGGGTGGTCGGGCAGCCCGCCGAGCGCTGTCCGTCGCCGGTCCAGCCGGTCGGGGTCTGGCGCAGCCCTCGCGGCCCGTTGCCAGGTGACGAGGTCGCCGTAGGACGTTTCCGGCGGGTCGGTCGGTAACGACGTCCCGAGGGCCGCAGCCGTGTACAGCGTGCCCAACTCGGCCAGCAGCAGGCGCAGGGAGTCCCCGTCCGTCGCGATGTGATGGGTCGAGACGAGCAACCAGTGGCGATCGCCACCGACGGGCAGGACGGCGCAGCGCACCGGAGGCTGCCGGCGCAGCTCGAACGGGAGTTGCAGGAACTGGTTCGCCCGTACGTGGGCATCGGGGGCCTCGCTCGCCGCCAGGGTGGGCACCTCGACGGGAGCCGGGGGCAGGACCTGCCCGATCGGACCACCCGAGCCGTCGGGGTGCTCCGGGAACACCGTGCGCAAGGGCTCGTGGCGTCGCACCAGTTCGGTCAGGGCCTCGTCGAGTGCCGCTCGGTGCAGTGGCCCGTCGAGCTGGATGATCAACGGGACGTTGTAGGAGAAACTCAGGGGCCGCAACCGGTTGAGCAGCCAGAGCCGCAGCTGTCCCGGACTCAGGGGGTGCGTCGCCGGGTCGGCCCGGAGCGGGATGTCGGGCTCGGGTGCCCGGAGCCCGCCGACGTGGGCGGTGAAGGCACCGAACGTGGGGTGGTCGAAGACGGCCCGAGCCTTGACCTCCACCCCGAGCTCACCAGACAGCCGGCGTGCGAGGCGAGCAGCGCAGACCGAATCACCACCGAGGGCGAAGAAATTGTCGTCCTCGTCCAGGTCGTCGGTGCTCAGCGCCTCGGCCCAGGCAGATCGGACCCGTTCCCGACACGAGTCGGTCCCCACGCTCTCCGCCACCATCAGACGCGCCCCGCGGGATCGATCCGCTGGGCGGACAACACCTCCACGAGCTCACCGAGCCCGGTCCCCCAGTCGGTTCGCGCAAGCAGGTCGAGCGAGTCCGCCCAGCGGCGCAACACGGCGTCCAGCTCGGTCGGGGTGTGCCCACACCAACTGCTCGCCCCCAGGGTCAACGCCGCCGACTGCACCCTGCGCATCGGGGGTGCCCCTTCGATGACGAACAGGTCGAGGTCGGCTCCGGTGGGGCAGATGGAGACCGCGGTCCGCGTCGCGATCGCCTCGCCCAGTCGGCGTCCGGCCTGTCGGCCACCGCTGAGATCCTTGGGGAGGTACACCATCGCGCACGTCGGCCCGCCGGGGACCCCATCGGCCAGGACGTCCTGGACCAACTCCCACGGAACGCGCTGGTCGGCCAGCGCCTGGAAGACCTCCGCGCGCACGGTGCGCAGGTACTGGGCGATCGTGCCCTCGCGAGTCGGCAGCCGCAGCACGACCTCGGTGGCCAGGCCGCCGACGACTGCCTGCTCGTCGGCGTCCTCCCGCGCCGCGAAGGTCGACCGCAGGGCGAGCGGAGGACGAACCGGCGGCCCGGCGTCCGCGCTCGCCGGATCCGCGCTGCGCCGGAGTTCGACCGCGTCGACGCACCCCGCGACCAGTGCCGCCGCCGCCACGGCGAGCATGGTGCTGCGCCCTGTGCGGATGGCCGCGTGGAGGGCGGCGGCCACGTCCTCGTCCAAGGCCAGGAACTGTTCTGCCTCAGGGTGTTCGACGTCGCCCGGCGGGGTGTGGACGCCGATCGGCTCCAGGCCCGGCCAGTGATGCCAGGCTCCGCGGACAGCGGCGCGACGGCGCTCGACGGCAGCGCTGCCATCCGGTCCGGTCAGCCATGCCTGTCGCCGGCGCCACAGGCGGGAGTAGCCGTCCGGGGCGGTCCCGGCCGGGGCGAGCAGGTCCTCGACCAGGTGGCTGACCGACCAGGCATCACAGACCAGCGGGTCGACGGCCAGGACCAGCAGGTGACGACGAGGACCGGCGGTGACGACGGTGAGCCGGGCCCGGGTGGTGGCCTCGGGCGGGAACGGGACGGCCGACTGCGCGGCGGCGACGTCCTCGGCCGCACGCCATCGACCGGCCTGGTCGGGGCCGTCGACCTCGACCACGCGGACCTCCGGTAGAGCGGCCCCCAGGGCGTGGCTCCCCTCGGTGCCGAACACCGCGCGCAAGGCCGGCCGCCGTTCGAGCATCTGGGCGAACCGGCCGCGCAGGTCCTGGAGGTCGAGAGGGCCGCTGAGTTCCACGCCCACGGTCAAACAGTGCTGCAACCGGCCGGTCAGTCCACGTTCGGCGATCTCCCCGAGTCGGTGGCGCTGGGACGGGCTGTTGGGCAGTTGTTCCCGCGCCTGGTTCATCATCGATCGTCCCCACTCCCGACGACGCCTGAGCGGCGGACGCACCGCCCCCGCCATGGTCCAGCCGCGCGCGTGGGGCGACAACGTCTCATTCCTGTGTCATCCCTTGTGGCATCGCGCCGCGAGGGTCACGCGAGGGTCACGGCCGGCTCAGCCGGTGGGCAACAGGTGCAGGTCGATCGCGAGCCTGGTCAGTTGCGCCTTGTTCCCACCGCCGAGCTTCTGACGCAGCCGGTAGACGTAGGTGTCGACGGTGGACTTGGTCAGATTGAGCCGGGTGCCGATCTGTTTGTGGGTCATGCCTTGCGCGATCATGACCAGGACGTCGCGCTCCCGAGCGGTGAGGTTCTGGACGGAGGCAGGCGGTCCGACCGGCTCCACCGGCTCCTCCAGGAACAGCCGGTCCAGCGGTCGACCGAGGTAGATCCCACCGTGACCCACCGCGCTGATCGCGTTGACCAGCGTGGAGAGGTCCGTGGTCTTGCTGATGAAACCCCGTGCACCGTCGCTGATCGCGGATCGGACCAAGCCGGTGTCGGTGCAGTCACTGATGAGCAGGAGCGAACAACGCCGAGGGGTCCGCGCGATGTCGGCCCTGCGGTGTGCGGCGACGAAGGGGTCGATGAGCACCACACAGGAGCGTGCCCCGATCGCCTCGACGCATTGCTGGAGGTTCTCGAACACCCCGACCGCGCTGAGCAGGGGGTGTTGGGCGATGCACTGGATGGCGCCACCCATGGCGATCGAGTCATCGCGGATCACCGCCACCGAGATGGTCACGAAGGCATCCCCCTCACGTGTCCTCGCGGTGCTCGCCCATGGTGATCGCGGCCGGTCGCCGAGCCGCCACACGCCCGCGGCCCACCCGAACGATTCGGACACGAAATCATGCCATCCAGTCCCAGATGCTCCCGTACCAGGAGTAAACCGGCAAGGGTGCTGGCGGGTGGTCTGGCACTCCTGCGCCAGGCGAGCGCCCTCGTCGGCCTGTGCGGCTCACAACCCCAACCCCTTGCCGATCAACTCACGCTGGATCTCGCTGGTGCCGCCGTAGATGGTCGACAGCAGCGCCATCCGGGCCGCCCGCTCCAGACCGAACTCGCTGGACACCCCGGCGGCTCCCATCAACTGCATGGCCTCGAGCGTGGTCCGCCGGGCGGTCTCGGTGACCTTCAGCTTGACCATGGCTGCGCGCTGAGGCGACAGCTTGCTCCGGTCGCGGTCCGCGCTTCGGGCCGCGTCGTAGACCAGCAGCCGACAGCACTCGAGCTCGGTCGCGAGATCGGCGCATCGATGACGCACGGCCTGGAAGGTCCCGACCGGCTGCCCGAACTGCTCGCGCTCCTTGACGAACTGCAGGACGTCGTCGAAGGCCCGGCGGGCCAGGCCGAGCATGGCCGCCGAGATCACCAGCCGTTCGAAGGTCAACCCCGACATGACCTGCAACCAGCCCTGACCGACCAGCCCCACCACCGCGGTCCGTGGCACGTGACAGTCGGTGAGGAACACCTCGTTCAGCTCCGCACCGGCCAGTGACCGAATCGGCCTGATCTCGACCCCGGGGGCGTCGGCGGGAACCTGGAACAAGGTCAGACCGGCGTGACGGTCCCCCGTGTCGTCGGTGCGGGCCAGCACCAACAGGTGATCGGCGAGATGCGCGTTGGAACACCAGCTCTTCTGACCGTTGAGCACGAAGCCGTCGTCGAGCCGATCGGCCCGGCACCGGGCACCCGCGACGTCGGACCCGGAGCCCGGTTCCGACAGCGCGAGGGACTCCACCCTGCCCGCGGCGATGCCACCCAGGATGGTCGCCTTCTGCTCGGGCGTTCCGAAGCGCAGGTACCACGAGCCCACGATGGCCGAGGTGGGGTACGCCCCGATGGGGGCCAGGCCGTGGTTGGCGGCATCCAGGAAGCAGCACAGATCGACCAGTCCGCCGCCGGATCCACCGAACTCGGTGGGGATCGCGATCCCCAGCCACCCCAGGTCCGCCATCTTGCGTGCGATCAGCGGGCTGTGGACCTCGAACCCACCATCGGTCAGCCGGTCGCGGTCCGCAACCGTGCCGACCTCCTTGCGGCAGAAGTCCGCCACGGCAGCCGCGAGAGTGGTCGGCTCATCGTCGGTTCCGATCGACATGTGTCTCCCTGGAGGCGGGTCCGGCCTGCGGTCCATGTCTCATTTCTATGACACATTTTCTGACGTCTACATTCTGTCCAGCGGCATTTCCCTGCTGCCACAAGCGAATTCGCGTGTCGGCGTGACCTCTGTGCTACTGGATCGAACCGGTCGCCGTCCAGTGTTCGCGGCCACGAGATACGTCGCGGCCACCTCTCCACGACGCCCGTCACCGCGGCGTCAACCGGCGACGGGGACGGTCACCGCTGTGACGACCAGGCCACCGGCCACGATCCAGCGGCCGTGCACCGAGGCGAACGGCCGAGCCCGCGGCTCCAGCTCGCCACCCACCACGTCGGCCCGAAACGAGCCGTGTTCGTCGAAGGTCACGACCACGTCCTCGAAGCCGAGCCAGCACCGAGCCGACGGGAACCACGCCTTGTACACGCTCTCCTTGGCGCTGAACGCCAACCGGCCCCAGGGCAGGTCCGGGTGACGACGAGCCAGCGATGCCAGCCGCTCACGCTCCCCGGGCAGGGTGACCAGCTCGAGGACGCCCTCGGGCAGTGGGGCATCCTCCTCCGCGTCGATCCCCAGGCCGGCGAACTGGGTGGCCCGGGCGACAGCCGCCGCCCGATAGCCAGGGCAGTGCGTCATCGACCCCACGACTCCCGGCGGCCAGGTCGGGGCTCCCCGATCCCCGGGGACCATCGGCGGCCGAGGAAACCCCAACCGCGCCAAGGCGAGTCGCGCACACCCCCGGACCGATCGGAACTCCCTGCGCCTGATCGGGGCCACCCGCGCGACCGCGGCCTCCTCCACCCCGAACAGCGGCTCGTCCAGATCGCCCACGGTGTCTGCCGAGGCCACGTTTCCCGGGAGCAGGGCCTCGATCACCGACTACTCCGACGCGGCAGGATCCGCCGTGGCCCCCGCGGGCCGCCGACGGCTGCCCACTCGGCGGGGTACCCCAAGGAGACCTCCACGAACGGGACGCCGTCGTAGGTCGTCGTCCGGGGAATGTGCAGGTGGCCGTACACCGCGACCCGGCAGCGATACCGACGGTGCCAGTCCGCCGTCTGCACGGTGCCGCACCACTGAGCGAACTCGGGGTGCCGCAGGACGGCTGTGGGCTCACGCACCAACGGGAAATGGTTCACCAGAACCAGCGGCAACGCCGGGTCCAGGGCATCCAGACGCCGCCGGGTCGCCTCCACCCGGGCACGACACCACGCCTCGCGGCCGGGATGCGGATCAGGGTGGAGCAGGAACTCGTCGACGCAGACGATCCCGTTCTCGTGCGCCAGCTCCAGGCTCTCGGTCCGGGACGACGTCCCGGGGGCCAGGAACGTGTAGTCGTAGAGCAGGAACAGGGGGACGACGACAACCGGCCCATCGTCGTCCGGCCAGATCGGATAGTCGTCCTCCGGGGTGACGACCCCGAGCCCCCGCACCAGGTCGACCAGGTACCGGTACCGCTCTTCTCCCCGGAGCTGGAGCGGGTCGGACGGATGCGTCCAGAGTTCATGGTTGCCCGGAACCCAGATCACCTTGGCGTAACGGGACGCCAGCGTGCCCAGCGCCCATTCGAGCTGAGCGCTCGTCTCGCCCACGTCGCCGGCGACGATCAGCCAATCCGCCGCGGACGCCGGTCGCGCCGCCTCGACCTCACGACGACACCGGGGAAAACCGACATGCAGGTCGCTCCACGCCCAGAGCGTGGGCTCTGCGGGCCGACCGGACGTCACGGGGCACCAGTGTACGGATGGCCGGATCTCGAACACCGGGTCGGCGGCCGGTCCGAGGCGGCCTCAACGGCGTCGACCGAGCACCCCCAGGGCCGCGACGACGACGACGAGCCAGATCAGCAGCGCGAACAGGTCGCCCTCGGCACTGCCCGTTCCGAGCCACGGTTTGCGCACGGCCGCGGCCACCCGCCCCAGGGGCAACAGGTCGGCGACGATCCCCATGGCCTCGGGCATCACCTCCCGGGGAGGGCCACCCGCCCCGAGCAACCACATCGGGAAGAAGGCCAACAGACCCATGGCCTGGGCCGACCGCGCGGTGGGGGCGAGCAGCCCGAGCACCGCCCCGATGCCGATCATGACCACGCCGCCGAGCGCGAGACCCGCCAGCGCGCGGCCGGGGTCGTGCACCGCGGGAACACCGTAGACCGGCGCCGCGACGGCGAGCACCACGACCCCACCCAGCAGGACCAGGACGACCGTCACCAGTACCTGGGCGCCGAGCACGTAGCGGGTGCCGATCCCCGCGCTCGCGAACCGCCGCAGGACCCCTCGCTCGCGATACCCCGAGAGCATCACCGGCAGACCCACGAGGGCCAGCGCCCCGAGCGGGACGATCACGTAGTCGGCGACGAAGTAGTCGTCGGGTGAGGCACCTCCGTAATCCGAGGACGGGTCGGTGCCGAAGATCCCGCCGAGGATCAACATCAGCAGAACCGGGAAGGCGAAGGCGAAGACCATCGAGGCCCATTCGCGGGTCATCAGGCGCAGTTCGGTACGAGCGATCGTCAGCACCGCGCCCGCCGGGCTCACCGCGGTCACGACGCGACCCGCTGCAGATCGGCCGCCGGCCCATCGGTCAGCGCCAGGAAGACGTCCTCGAGACTCGGCCTCGTGACCGTGAAGTCCTCGGGCGTCAGACCCCGTCGCCACAGCTCACCGGCCACCATCACCACCGAGGCAGCCTCACTCACCACCCGCGCACGGATCCCGTCGTGGGAGATCTCCACCACGCCGGGAAGGGATTCCAGGCCGGCGAGGGCATCGGAGGTGACCGTGAAGCCGATGCACACCGGCCCCCCCAGGCGCGTGACGAGCTCCTGAGGCGTACCGGAGGCTGCGACCCGGCCACGGTGAACCAGCACGAGTCGGTCGGACAGTCGTTCGGCCTCGTCCATGTCATGGGTGACCAACACGACGGTCGCGCCCTGGTCACGAACCCGTTCGACCAGCCGCCAGGTGTCGCGCCGAGCGGCCGGGTCGAGGCCCTGGGTGAGCTCGTCGAGAAAGACCAGACTCGGACGGTTGACCAGTGCCAGCGCGATGAACAACCGCTGGCGCTCGCCGCCGGACAGCCCACCGAACGCGGCACCACCCAGCGAGTCGAGCCCCCATTCGGCCCGGAGCCGGCGCCAGTCCACGACATCCCCGGCGAGCCGGGCGAAGAGCCTGAGCGCCTCGTCGACCCGCAACCGGTCGGGCAGCGCGCAGGACTGCAGTTGCGAACCGATCACCTCGCGCAATCGATGCCGGTGGCGGTTCGGATCGACGCCGGCCACGAGCACCTCCCCGCCGTCGCGACGGCGCAGGCCCTGGACGATCTCGACGATGCTGGTCTTGCCCATGCCGTTGCGTCCGACGATGCCGAGGATCTCTCCACCCAGCACGTCGAAGGAGACCTCGTGCAGCACCTGGCGGGCACCGTAGGACTTGCGCAACCCGCGGACGGTGACGATCGGCGTCCTCATGCCTCGACGCTAGGCCCTGTCGCGATGGCGCGCGTCAGCCGAAGGATGTCAGTCGGGGTACCCCGTGCGAGGTAGCTCGCCGGGCCGCACCAGCCCGGTCTCGTACGCGAACACGGCCGCCTGAACCCGGCTCGTGAGACCGAGTTTGCCCAGCACGCGGGAGACATGAGTCTTGGCCGTCAGCTCGGAGATGGACAGGCTGCCCGCGATCTCCCGGTTGGACTGACCCCGGGCCAGCCGTTCGAGCACCTCGCGCTCTCGTTCGGTGAGCACCTCGAGCGCCGGCGAGGCCGGTCTCGGCGCGGGGGCGGCAGGCAGGGTCCGACTCGCGACGATGCGGTCCACCAACCGACGAGTGGTGACCGGCGAGATGACGGCACCGCCATCCACCGCGGCGCGGACGGCGTCCAACAGCTGCGCGGGTGGGGTGTCCTTGACGAGGAAGCCCACAGCACCCGCCTCCAGTGCATCGAAGACGTTGTCGTCGGTGTCGAACGTCGTCAGGATCAGCACCCTGGGGCGTTCGGCACGCTCACTGAGCCTGCGGGTCGCGGAGATGCCGTCGAGTCGGGGCATGCGGATGTCCATCAGCACCACGTCCGGCGCCAACTGCTCGGCCAACGCGACCGCCTGCTCACCGTCGCCCGCCTCACCGACGACCTCCACCCCATCGGTGGCCTCGAGCAACGCGCAGAAGCCGGCTCGGACCAGCGCCTGGTCATCGACCACCAGAACCCGGATCATCCGACCACCCGATCGTGCTGGAGCGGAAATGTCGCCCGGACACGGAACCCGTTGCCGGCAGAGCCGTTACCAGCTTCCAGCACCCCGTCATAGAGCGTCACCCGTTCGGCCATCCCGCTCAGCCCCTGACCCCGTCGGACGCCGTCCGGAGCCCCCGGGCCATGGTCGGCGACCTCGACCTCGACGGTGTGCGACTGCCAGCGCAGGTGTACGTCGACCCGCGATCCGGGCGCGTGTTTGGAGGCGTTGGTGAGGGACTCCTGCATCACGCGGTACACGGCGAGATCGAGCCCGGGGGACAAGGGCGCGGGGGACCCCTTCTGATGCATCGACACCCGCAGCCCCGTGGCGCGGGCGTTGTCGAGCAACAGCGGCAGGTCGGCCACGCCGGGTTGCGGCGGTGCCGCTGCCGCGTGGTCGCGCGGCCGCAGCACCAGCAACATCCGCCGGAGCTCCGCCAGCGCCTCGCGGCCGGTGCCCTCGATCACGCCCAGGGCCTCCGCCGCCCGCTCCGGCCGGGACGCGATCAGGTGCCCGCCGACCCCGGCCTGAACGGTGATGACGCTCATTGCGTGGGCGACGACATCGTGCAACTCCCGGGCCAACCGCGCGCGCTCCCGGGCGACCGCCTGATCCGCGAGGGCGTGCCGGGCCTGTTCGAGTTCGCGGGTGCGCACCTCCAGCTGCGAGGCATAGCTGCGGCGGCCGGCGTCGACCACGCCGAGCCACCAGACGATGACGAACACCAGCGCGACATAGATCAGATCGTCGACCGAGGTCGGCCAGTACCCGGTGACGGCAGCTCCGAGCATCCAGGCCGGGGTCGCCAGCGCGAGCCCCCGGACCCACAGCGGGCGGTTCCAGGCGCCGGCGGCGTAGAGCGCCACCAGCGTCGGCATCGATTGCAGGACATGCCCTTCGCGCACCAGGTCGCTGCCGGGGGGGTCGAGCCAGAGCTGGTAGGTCACCGAGAACGCCAACACCACGACCACGGGGTTGCGAGCCACGAGCAGCACGGGCGCGGTGTTGAGCAGGACGAGCGCGCAGGCCGCTACGCCGGTCAGCTCGCCCTGCTGCAGGGCCGAGGCGGCGAACACCACGGCCAAGGCGACCGTCAGGGCCACCAGCCGACCGCCGCGCATCAGGTCCACACTCACCTGCCCGTTTCGCGGTGCTCGTGGGGCACGACGCCCGGGACCTCGCCGTGGCCCGAATACCTGGATGTCAACGGTGCGCGGGTCCTGCCCGACGGGCGTGCGGCCATGATTCTCATCCCGGGTCTGGTGGACGTGAAGGGTGGCATGACCCCCGCGAGGTCGTCTGGGTGAGCCGCCAATTACAGCATCCGATGCACCACCAGTGCCATGCCCCCCGAGGGCGACAGTTGTCACGACCGCCTCGGTTGCCACCTGACCAGCTGGGCCGGCACCCGCGGTGAATTCCGGTGCATCGTTACTCCGCGTGGGTATTCTCTGGCCTATTGCGCGGGGAAGACCTGACATTGGTCACGCTGCGTGGTTACTTTCAGACATGACCAGTCGATCTCCCCGCCGGCAGCCGGCCTCTCGGATCGCCGCGACATCCATCCTCGCCGCCGGTGGGCTCCTGGGGGCGCTCGTCGTCCAGGTCCCCTCCGCCACGGCTGCCACGGTCACCACCGGGATCGCGCCGACGGTGATCATCAACGAGGTCAGCACCACGAACCTGTCGGGCGCCGCCGACGAGGCCGGCAAGCAGGGTGACTGGGTCGAGCTCTACAACACCACCTCCGCGGCCATCAACCTGTCCGGTTGGGGTCTGTCGAACACGGTGAAGTCGCCGTTCAAGTGGGTCTTCCCGGCGAACGCCTCCATCGCGGCCAAGGGGTACCTCCGCGTCTGGGCCGACAAGGCCGACCGGACGGCGTCCCTGACGAACCTGCACGCCAACTTCAACATCGACAACGGCGCGGACGCCGTCGCCCTCACCGCGCCGAACCAGACGGTGCTCGGTCAGCTCGTCGACAGCACGGTCCCACCGTTCACCCGGCCGGACGTCTCCTGGTGCCGCATGCCGAACGGCGACCCCAAGGCCCCCTGGACCACGTGCCTGACGCCGACACCGGGCGCGGCGAACAGCGGCTCCACTGCCGTCGGATTGCTCAGCACCCCGACCTTCTCGGTCGCCAGCGGGGTCTACGCCGGCACGCAGACCGTGACGGTCACCGCCGGCGCCGCCCCCGTCGACGCCGGCGCCCAGCTGCGCTTCACCAGCGACGGCAGCATTCCCTCGGCCACCTCCACGCTGGTCACCGGGCCGCTCACCGTGCCCTCGTCGCGCACGCTGCGGGTGCGGGCCTTCAAGACCGGCGTCCAGGCGAGCTACACCGCCAGCGCCACCTACGTCATCGACTCCTCGGGCAAGTACGCCGGGCAGCGCATCATGTTCCTCAGCATGTCCCCCGCGGACAGGACGGCCTGGACCTCGACCAAGCAGGCGCCGTCCTACGGCTGGCGCACCGGGGTCGAGATGCTCGCCCCGGACGGCGCCCCGGCCTTCGCCGGTGAGGCGGCCACCGAGCGCGCCGGCGCCGGCGGCAGCCTGAACGGACAGAAGACGGTGCCGATGGACATCGCGTTCAAGGACGCGACCGGCACCAAGGAGATCAACTACCCGATCTTCTCGGAGAAGCCCACCCAGACGAAGTTCAAGAAACTCCGGTTGCGCAACTCGGGTGACGATTACCAGGAAGCCCATCTGCGCGACCAGTTCTGGCAGGCGATCGGCACCGAGGCCAAGCTTGCGCCGTCCGCCTCCGAACCGGTACAGGTGTTCGCCAATGGCGCCTACATCGGCATGTACGACCTGCGCGAGAAGGAGGACGAGACGCTCGTCGAGTCCTCGTTCGGGGTCGACAAGGACTCGGTGCAGTACCTGAGCGATGCCAAGGTGCTCGGCGGCGAGGGAACCGTCGCCAGCTACGACGCGATGTACGCCTACATCTCCGGCAACTCGATGGCGACGCCCGCCAACTACGCCCAGGCCAAGACCCTGCTCGACATGGAGTCCTTCGCCCAGGACTTCGCGCTGCACATGTTCTCCCTCAACCGGGACTGGCCGCAGAAGAACCTGCACATGTTCCGCATGCCCTCCTACGACGGCACCTGGCGGTTCCGGCCCCACGACTTCGACATCTCCTCGGACGGCACGAACGCCTGGGGCTCCAACACCACGACGTCGCGCAACATGAACGACAAGTACGGGACGACGTACCGGCCGTCGGTGATGATCCGGGCACTGCTGGCCAACCCCGACTTCAAGCGGCTGTATGCCAATGTCGTTGCCGACCAACTGAACACGGTCGCGGCGCCCGCCGAGTCCCAGCCTCGGCTGGACGCGATGGCAGCCGAGATGGCGCCGTACCTGCCCAACCAGGTGGCCAAGAACGGCGAGCCGACGTCGGTGGCCAAGTGGACCACCGAGGTGGCCCGGTTGCGGACCTTCCTCGCCCAGCGCGAGCAGTACTACGTGACGCACACGCAGTCCTACCTGGGGCTCGGTGCCCGCGCGACGGTGACCGTCGGAGTGGACGACGCCGCCAACGGCACGGTGCAGGTGAACACGGTCAACCTGTCGACCCGGATGACCGGTGCCGGCGCGACCTGGACCGGTAAGTACTGGACTGGTGTCCCGGTGACGATCACCGCAAAGCCCAGGCCGGGCTTCGCCTTTGCCGGCTGGTCGGACGGCGTCCCGGACGCTACCCGAAACGTGAACCCGGGTAGTGGGCTCACCTACACCGCCACGTTCACGGCCCTGGCGAGCGTGCCCGCGCCGGTGCTCGCCGCACCCCCGGCACAGACCGTCGTCACCGGAAAGGCGCTCTCGCTGCAGGCTTCGGGCAGTGACCCGAACGGGTACGCCCTCACCTGGTCGGCCAAGTCGCTGCCCAACGGTCTGGACATCCACCCGGTCACCGCCCTGATCTACGGCAAGCCGACCCGGGCAGGTTCCTTCGCCTCCACGATCACGGCGACCAACGGCGTCACCAAGACCACCGTCGCCCTGACCTGGACCGTGACCAACCAGCTCGATCGTCTCGTCACCCTGCCCACCACGATCACCGGCGACGGGCTCGGCCTCACCGCGGTGTGGTCCAACGACAAGACGATGGCCGGGACGGCGGCCGTCACCCGGGTGCAGGCCCCGGCCGTCACCGTCGGCAGCGGCGCCGGCCCCTTCACCGGGTACGGCACCTCGAACTGGAGCGTCCGGTTCACCGGGCTCATCACCGCCCCGACCACCGGCACCTACTCCCTCCGCGCCACGATCAGAACCGACGACGGAGCCCGGATCATCGTGGACGGCACCACCCTGGCCGATGCCTGGACCAGCGGGGCGACCACGCCGACCGGCACCGTCCAGCTCACCGCCGGTGTCCCGACCCCGATCACCATCGAGTTCTGGGACAAGTCGAGTTCGGCCTCGCTGGCCATGAGCTGGCAGCTGCCGGGTGGCGCGACCTACATCCCCCTCGACAGCGGAGTGCTCGACCCGGCCTGATCGGGCGATGGGGATGGCCTCGGAATCCCCTGCGGCAGAGGAGATCTGCCGTCCGGCAACGGTGCGGGCGGGGCGTCGGCACGAGCGTCCAACCAGTCCGTGAGCTCGCCCGGCGGCAACGCCCGGGCGTAGTGGTAGCCCTGGGCGGCGTCACAGCCGTACCGCACCAGCTCCTCGGCGGCGGCTGCGTGCTCGACGCCCTCGGCCACGATGCTCAACCCGAGCGAGTGGGCGAGTTCGACGGTGGAGCGGACGATCGCCGCAGCGCGGGCGTCATCGGCCATCGGGTAGACGAACGACCGGTCGAGTTTCAGTTCGTCCACCGGCAGCTCGCGCAGATAGGCCAGGGACGAGTAGCCGCTGCCGTAGTCGTCGATGGCGATCCGGACGCCGAGTCGACGCAGTCGAGCCAGCACCTCACGGGCCCGCACCCGGTCGCCGAGCAGCGAGTCCTCGGTGATCTCGAGCTTCAGCAGCGACGGCGGCACCTGGTGGCGGGCCAGGGACTGGGCGACCCGCTGGGGTAGATCGGCATCGACCACCGTCGCGGGCGGCAGGTTGACCGCCACCGTCAGCTGCCGTCCCGCCCGATGCCAGTGAGCGGCCTGAGCCAGCGCCTTGTCGAGAACGGCAGCGGTCAGGGCAGGCATCAGCCCGGCGTCCTCGGCCAACGCGAGGAAGGCGTCGGGAAACAGCAGACCCTGGGTGGGGTGATCCCACCGCACGAGCGCCTCGGCACCGGTCACACACGACGTGGCGAGGTCCACCTTGGGTTGGTAGTGCACGATGATCTGGTCGCCCTCGATGGCTGCGCGCAGGTCCTGCACCCGTTGCAGCCGGTCCTCGCCATCGGGGTCCCGTTGGTCGGGGTCGTAGATGGCATGCCCGGCCCGGGTGTTCTTGGCCCGGTACATCGCGATGTCGGCGCGGCGCATCAGCAACGACAGGCTGGTGCCGTGCCACGGGGCGACCGCGATCCCGATGCTGATCGCCGCCTGAACCCGCACGCCGTCCACCACGAACGGCGCAGCCAGCGCGGCACCGATGCGGGCGGCGACGTGCTCTGCGCCGTCCAGGCCGGTGCCGGGCAGCAGGACCGCGAACTCGTCACCCCCCAGCCGCGCCAACAGGTCCCGCGGCTCGCGACAGGTCTCCACGAGCCGCTGACCGATCGCCGAGAGCAACTCGTCGCCGGCGTGATGGCCCAGGCTGTCGTTGACCTCCTTGAACCGATCCAGATCCAGCAACAGCAACGCCGTTCGGTGCTCGGGCCGCACCGGGCCGTCATCGCGGCCCAGGCCCTCCGCCGCGCGCAGGTGCGCCTCGGCCAGCGCGGTGAAGCCGCGCCGATTGGTCAAGCCGGTCAACTCGTCGGTGTGCGCCTGGCGCCGGGCATCGGCCAGGTCCCACAGCTCGCGGTAGGTGAGCACCGTGCGCACGCCGACGGCTGCCAGCGCCCCCGCAGCCAGCCACGCGGCGGCCGCCGGCGCATGCCAGCCGCCCCACGGCACCAGCAGGGCCAGGCTGGCCAGGGCAGCGGCCATCGGGGTGGCCAGCAACCCCCACCGGAACGCGGCCGAATTCGAACGACCCGGGCGATCGTCGGCGTCGGTGCGCAGCGGCGTCAACGGCCCGGCCACGGCCCCGGCAGCCATCAGCAGCACACCCAGCGGCCAGGTCAGGTCCAGCGCGGTGCCCTCGCGGTAGAGCCCAGCCGAGTCCTGCAGCAGGTACACGCTGTCGCCGAGCGCCATCACGCTCAGGCCGGTCCCGAGCAGAATCCAGGTCCGGTCCAGGCCGCGGCGCAACAGCCAGGCACCGGCCAGCACCGTGGAGATCAACAAGAGGTCGCCCAGCGGGTAGGCCGCGTTCGTCACCGCGACGGCGAACCCTGCCCCCGTCAGGTCCAGCACGGGCGCCAGCAGCAGCGCGGCACCGAGCCCGGCCATCCCGAAGGCCAGGATCAACCCGTCGAGCCAGATGCTGGGATGCCACCGCACCACGCGGGCCTTCAACACCACGACCAGCGTCACGTAGGCCAGGGGATACAGCACCAGCAACCCGGCGTCCGCCCAGGAGGGGTACGGCACGGTGTCCAGGTGAGCCAGCACCAACGAGTAGTAGAGGTTGGCGGCCACGTTCGCGGTCAAGCCTGTGGCGAGGGCGGCCCATCCCAGGCACTGCCCGGCACCGACCGAACGAGCGGCGCGGACCGAGATGGCCACCACGGCCGCCACCCAGACGAGGTTGTACAGGCCCAGATCACGCACCGCCGACGACACCGGCACCAGCTCGAAGACCGCCGCGGCGAACCCCACGAGCCCGAGACCGCCGACCAGGAGGGCCGCCCGTTCGATCAGTGCCCCCGGTGCCCCCGGTGCTCCCGGCTCGTGACGGCGAAGCAGGCCACCGTCGTCGCCACCTGATTGCCCTGGCACCCGTTCGACCCCCTGCGACTGTCGGCCCTCGGGTGTGAGAGCTGTCCTGGCAGGCAGACCGGGACGGCGCCGTGCCGGTCTGCGACCTCGTCGAGTTCATCGTGTGGAAGAGCCTCGAACTCGAGGCCGATCACCCGATCGGCCCACCCGGACGCATCTCAGGCGTCGAGCACCACACCACCCTGGACGACGACCCGCCCGGCCGAGCGCTGCCACAGCACCGCGGGACGCACGAAAGGATCACCGTCCAGGATCAGCAGATCGCCCGCGGCGCCCGGCCGGATCCAGCCCACGTCCTCCACCCCGAGGATTGCCGCGTTGCGCGAGGTGAGGCTGCGCAGCAGTTCGAGGGTGCCCTGCACCTCGTGCTGAACCTGCAACCCGCGCAGTTGCTCCGACTCCAGCACCCCCATCAGGTCGGTGCCGAACCCGACCACCACCCCGGCCGCCATGGCCAGCTCGACGGCGCGCTGCCCGGCGTCCAGCACCTCGTCGTTCTTGCGCCGCGCCACGTCGGCCATGCCCAGCTCGGCGCCGCGCTCGGACATCACGCGGTAGGTCACCAGCGTCGGTACCAGCACGCTGCCGTGCTCGGCCATCAGCGCCGCGGTCTCGGCGTCCAGCAGGTTGCCGTGCTCGATACTGCGCACCCCGTTGGTCACCGCATGCACGATCGACTCGGGCGAATAGGCGTGGGCCGCGACGTAGAGCCCGCGGCGGCTCGCCTCCTCGGTCACCGCGCGGATCTCCTCGGGGCTGTACTGCGGCACCCGGATCGGATCGGACAGCGACACCACGCCGCCCGAGGCCATGATCTTGATGGCGTGCGCACCGGTGCGAATGCGTTCGCGCACAGCGACTCTCAACGCATCGACCCCGTCGACCACCTCGGTGTCGTGCTGGTTGCCGCAACACAGGTCGAGCCGGGCGTCGCGCGGGTCGCCGTGTCCGCCGGTCTGGCTCAGGGCGGCGCCCGTGTAGTAGTACCGCGGCGAGGCGATCACGCCCTCGGCGATCGCCTGGGCCAGCCCGATGTCACCGCCCGCCACGTCGCGCACGGTGGTGAACCCCCGGCGCAGCGCCCGGCCGAGGCGCTGCGACCCGAGCAGGGCCACGTAGCTGAGTCGGCTTCCCGCGAGCTCGAGCATGTCCAGGCTGGTGCCATAGGCATGGAAATGACAGTCGATCAACCCCGGGACGACGACCCGTCCGTGCGCGTCCAGCACGCTCGCGCCCGCGGCCAGGCCTGGGCCGACCTCGACGATGCGCCCGCCCTCGATACGCACGTCCACCTCGACCAGCTCGGGGCCGTGCCCATCGAAGATCAACCCGTTGACGACCGTCAGGGATCCGGACATACGCACGCCGTCCTCTCGATGCCCGGGGACGGCTCGATCGCCGGCCCTGGCTCACACCTTCTCGCAGGCAACCCCATCCGTGCCGCGCGCCACCCGATCCACGGGACAATGTGCACTCGCCGACCGACGATCACGCACCTAGGCTGAACAGTGGATCGACCGGTGCATACCTCGCAGGTCCACCTGTACCGGTCCGGAGGGGACAGCCCCTGACCCAACGCCGAGCGCGGCGAGGAGTCGGAGACCCGCGAGGTGGGGCGAGAACCGTTCGATGAACCGCGGGTGCGCGCAGCGCACGACAGGCCACCGATCGGGTGACCGGCGCCGCTGCGGTGCCCCGCATCGAGGTGAGACATGACCACGCCATCCGCCGCAATGACACCCGAGACCCCGCCTCCACCAACGCATTCCGTCTACCCCGTTCGCATCGACGCCGTCCTGGACGAACCCCTGTCCCGATGGCTGTGGCTGGTGAAGTGGCTGCTCGCCGTCCCGCACTACATCTGCCTGGCGTTCCTGTGGCTGGCCTACGTGGTGCTCAGCGTGGTGGCCTTCTTCGCCATCCTGTTCACCGGCCGCTACCCCCGCGCGATCTTCGACTTCAACGTCGGAGTGCTGCGGTGGTCGTGGCGGGTCTCCTACTACGGCCACAGCGCCTTCGGCACCGACCGCTACCCGCCGTTCAGCCTGCGCGAGGTGTCCGACTATCCCGCCCACCTCGACGTCACCTACCCCGAGCACCTCTCCCGCGGGCTCGTGCTGGTGAAGTGGTGGCTGCTGGCCATCCCGCACTACCTCATCGTCGGCCTGCTCGTCGGTGGCGGCACCTGGACCACCGCGGCGGAAGAGCACGATCGCTGGCGCGGCAGCTGGGGCGGTGGCGGCCTGGTCACCATCCTGGCGCTGGTCGCGGCCGTCGTCCTGCTCGTCACCGGCCGCTACCCCCGCGGCCTCTACGACGTCCTTCTCGGCTTCGATCGCTGGGTGCTGCGCGTGGCCGCCTATGCCGGACTGATGACCGACGACTACCCGCCCTTCCGGCTCGACATGGGCGGGCGCGACCCCGGCACGGCGGCCACCGCCGCGCTCCCCGGGCAGGAGCCTGCTGTGGCCACCACGGCCCCACCGGCAGCCCACCACCGCTGGACGCCGCGACGCACCGTCTCCGTGATCATCGGCAGCATGCTGGTCCTGCTGGCCACCGGCCCGGGCATCGCCGGACTGGCTCTCGGTGGCGCGGACCGGTTCGGCCGCACCGACGGCTATCTCACCTCCCCGGCCCAGACCTTCACCGTCGCCGCACCGGCCCTGACGACCGAGGGCATCGTCCTGGACGCCGATGGCCCGGACTGGGCACTGCCGGGGCGCATCCTCGGCACCACGCGCATCCGGGTCACCCCACTGGACACCACCCGAGCCGTCTTCGTCGGCATCGCGCCCAGTGGTGACGCCGCGCGGTACCTGTCCGGTAGTCGCTACGCCACCGTGCGCTCGCTGTCCAACGGCGAGGTGACCTACGTCGAACACAGCGGCGTCGCCACGCTCCCGGACCCCGCCGCGCAGCCGTTCTGGGTGGCGCGGGCCACCGGCACCGGGCAACAGACGCTCACCTGGCCGGTGCAGAACGGTGACTGGACGGTCGTCGTCCTGAACGCTGACGGCTCGTCCGGCGTCGACATCCGGGCCGACATCGCCGCCACGGCACCCGCCCTGGGGTGGCTCGCGCTGGGACTGCTGGTCGTCGCCGGCCTGATGCTGCTGGTCGGGATCGCCCTGATCGCCGCCGGGGTCCAGGCCGCCGCCCACGACCCCGAGCCGGTGACGAGCGGAGGCCCCCCACCCCTTTCATGATCCCGCTCAGCCGCCGGGGGGCAGCTGCCGACATCTGAGGTGTGCGCACCAGGCTGATGCTCGCACCGACGATCGCAGTGGTCGCGGGCGCCGTCGGCGTGCTGTTCGCCCTGGCCCTGCCTCGCCTGCTGACGGCGGGCCAGGCGCCGGCGGCCGGGGCGGACGCCGCCGATTCCCGCCCCGTGACGGTGTTGTCGTCGTCCTCGGCGGCCCCGAACGCCCAGGCCGGCCCCGCGCCGTCGGGGCCGGCCCTGGACGACGCGGCCCGCCGCGCCCTCTGGCCGCTGCCGGCGAGCTGTCACGGCCCCGGCGCGACCTGGGCGCCGGGGAGTGCTCCCCGGGTGCGATCCGGGATGTCCGCCTATCAGATGCCCGGCGCCGATCTGGTGGTCGACTACCAGGTCGAACCCGAGGGCCTCACCCCCACCGCCACCGGCAGCAAACGCCGAGCGGCACCCACCGATTGCGCCCGACGCCTGTGGCGCGTGATCACCGCGGTGTACCCGGACGATGCGCGCACCCTGATCACCCACCTGGTGATCTTCGATGGGACCGGCGCCCGAGATCCCGACGATCGCGACGTGTCGGCCTTCGTCCAGCCGGTCGGCGAGAACCTCACGAGCTGGGTGCTGGCGGTCGACCCCGGCTTCGACGACGGCGAGGCGCTCGCCGACACCCTGGTGCACGAACTCGGGCACCTGCTCACCCTGAACCCGCAGCAGATCGACCTCACCCACCGGGACAGCCCGACCTGCACCACCGAGCCCACCTCGGAAGGCTGCTCCGTGCCGGGATCGATCTACGACAGCTATGTCCGCCAGGCCTGGGATCCCGCCGTCCTCGACGAGTGGTGGCAGCTCTACGACGCCTCGGACGGCGAGCTGAGCACCGCCGAGGTGACCCGCTTTCACCGCCGGCACGCCGACCACTTCGTCGAGGAGTACGCCGCGTCCGACCCCGAGGAGGACTTCGCCGTCACGTTCGCGGCCTGGTGTCTCGGCCGACCCGCCTCCAGCCCACCGGTGAAGCGCAAGCTGGCCTACCTCGACACCCGGCCCGAATTGACCGGAATGACCCAGCGCTGTCGGTTGATCACCTGACGCTCACCCCCAACCGCCGCGAGGGCGGCCCGACGGTTCCGTACCACGCAGCTGTCGTTCGGCGGGCGTAGGGTGTCCGCCACATGACGCATCAGGGTCATCCGTTCGGTGGCCCTGGAACCTCGGGGAAGGACCGTCCCGCCATGTTCCCCACCGACGACGCGAGCGCGGCCAGGGGGCACAGGTCGCGTGCGGGATTCACCGCATCCCCTGATGTCCTGGCCGATCCGTTCCCCACGGGCACCAACGGCTACCGGCGCGGCGATCCGCCCGAGATCTTGCTGCGCGCGCCGGGCGAGAGCGGTGCGACGCCGTCCGCGCGTCGCCGATCGGGCCAGACCCGGCGCAGCCCGGCGCCGGGTGAACCCCTGCACATCACCGTCAACACCCTCCGCGTCCGGCAGCTGATCTGGGCCGTCATCGCCTTCCTGGTCCTGATGAACCTGATCTCCAGCGCCGGGGCGGGCCTGCGCTTCCTGCCGTACACCCTCACCCGGTTCTTCGACGGCGACGACAAGGTCAACTTCCCCACCACCGGCAAGACGCTCCTCCTGCTGACCAGCACGGTTCTGTTGCTGACCTGCTGGGCAGCCGCGCGCCGACGTCGCGACCCCTCTGCCGCCGGTTGGTTGCTGCTGGGCCTGTGCACCGCCTTCGCCTTCGGCGACGAGAGCATCTATCTGCACCAGACCCTGGCCGAGGTGCTCAACAAGAAGTTCCACTTCACCGGGCCGCTGACGTTCGCCTGGACCATCGTGTACTGGCCGATGGCCGCCATGGCCTCCATCGTCCTGGTGCGCTACCTGCGCACCATGCACCCGCGGGTCCGACGCCTCCTGCTGCCCGGCGGTGTCCTGTACGTCACCGGCGCGATCCTGATCGAGCCCGTCAAGTCCGAACTCGCCGACCGATTCGGCGAGGGCACCATCCAGATGGAGATGGCTGCGGCCCTCTCGGACAGCATGCAGCTGATCGGTCTGGCCCTCCTGGTCGGCTCACTGCTCACGGCCCTGAGCCTGCTCACGCCGGAGATTCGGTTGTCGCTGAGGACCCGACGAGGCTGAACCACGCGAACCACTAGGACCTGGGTCCTGCTCTCCCCCAACGATTTCGCACTCTCGGCTGCACCGCACCGACGTGTTCTGCGACCTACGTCCCACTCGGGTGAACCACTCGACAGGTCGAGGGGTTCAGCTGTCGGTTTATTCACCCCCAACATGTCGACATGCCGTGTTTTGTCACGGTAGGCATGACAGTCCAGCCCAGTGGCCACCCACGGCCGGCGAAGAGGGGACTCCCTGATGGACGCTGCACCCAACCGACCGCGGCTACGCACACCGGGCACCACGATCGAGGACCTCGAGCAAGATCTGCTCAACAACCTCTACTACCGCCGGGGCACCACGATCGAGTCGGCCAGCCTGCACGACGCCTATCACACCCTCGCATTGACCATCCGTGACCGTCTGGTCGACCGACAGGCCCGCACCGCCGCCGCGCACTACCAGGCCAACCCCCGCTTCGTGTACTACCTCTCCGCCGAGTACATGCTGGGCCGCCAGCTCGGGCAGAACCTGCTCTACACCGGCACCGAGGACATGGCCCGATCGGTGCTCACGTCCCTGGGCCTGTCGCTCGAGACCCTCGAGGCGTTCGACGTCGAACCGGGGCTCGGCAACGGCGGCCTGGGACGGCTCGCGGCCTGTCTGCTGGACTCCCTGGCCACCCTCGACATCCCCGCGGTCGGGTACGGCATCCGGTACGAGTTCGGCATCTTCAAGCAGGAGTTCGTCGACGGCGAGCAGGCCGAGGCCAGCGACGACTGGACGTTCTACGGCAACCCGTGGGAGTTCCCGGCCCCCGACGACCGCCAGGTGGTCGGCTTCTACGGTCACACCGAGGACGCCGGCGACCCGACGGGTCTGCGACGACGCTGGGTGCCGAGCGAGACGGTCCGCGGCGAACCGAGTCACATGCTGGTTCCCGGCTACGGCACCGAAACCGTCAACATCATCCGGTTGTGGCAGGCCCGGGCGAGCCGGCAGTCCTTCGATCTGCGCCGGTTCTCGGCGGGTCAGTACGCCGAGGCGGTCCAGGACGTCGTCCGGTCGGAGAACATCAGCAAGGTGCTCTACCCGGACGACAGCACCGAGCTCGGTCGCGAGCTGCGCCTGAAGCAGCAGTACTTCCTGGTGAGCTGCTCGCTGCGCGACATCATCCGCCGGTTCAAGTTCCGCAACAGCGAGTGGGAGGACTTCCCGAGCAAGGTCGTCGTCCAGCTGAACGACACCCACCCGGTGCTGGCCATCGTCGAGCTGATGCGCCTGCTGGTCGACGAGCACCAGCTGCCGTGGGACCAGGCCTGGTCGATCACCCGGCAGACGTTCAACTACACCTGTCACACCCTGTTGCCCGAGGCGCTCGAGACCTGGCCGGTCTGGCTGCTGCACCGATTGCTGCCGCGGCACCTCGAGATCATCTACTCGATCAACTACTTCTTCCTGCAGGGGGTGGCGCTGCGCTTCCCCGGGGACATGACCAAGCTCAGTCGGCTCTCGCTGGTGCAGGAGGGGCCCGAGCCGCGGATCCGGATGGCGAACCTCGCCGTGATGGGCAGTTCGGCCACCAACGGCGTGGCCGAACTGCACTCGCAGTTGTTGGCGGACACCACGTTGCGCGACTTCGCCCAGATGTGGCCGGCGCGGTTCCACAACGTGACCAATGGGGTGACACCGCGGCGCTTCCTCCGGCTGGCCAACCCGCGGCTGTCGTCCCTGATCAGCTCTCGCCTGGACGGCGACGGCTGGCTGCGTGATCTCGATCGGCTCCGCGAGCTGGAGCAGTCCGCCGACGACTCGGTGATGCGCGATCACTGGCGTCAGGTCAAGCACGACAACAAGACCGACCTGGCCACCTACACCGCCCAGGTGACCGGCGTCGTGATCGACCCGGCGGCCCTGTGCGATGTGATGATCAAGCGGTTCCACGAGTACAAGCGCCAGCTGCTCAAGCTGCTGCACGTGGTCACGCTGTATCAGCGCATCATGGACGACCCGCAGGCCGACATCGTGCCGCGCACCATCCTGTTCGGCGGCAAGGCCGCGCCCGCCTATCACGCCGCCAAGCGGATCATGAAGCTGATCAACTCGGTGGCCGGTGTGGTCAACACCGACCCGGTGGTCGCCGACCGGCTCAAGGTCGTCTTCCTGCCCGACTACAACGTGACCCGGGCCGAGCTGATCGTGCCCGCGGCGGACCTGTCCGAGCAGATCTCGATGGCCGGCAAGGAGGCCTCGGGCACCGGCAACATGAAGCTGGCGCTCAATGGCGCCCTGACCATCGGCACCCTCGACGGGGCCAACATCGAGATCCGCGACCAGGTCGGCGGCGACAACTTCTTCCTGTTCGGTCTGGACGCCGTGGAGGCGGCCGCGTTACGCGCCGGCGACTACCAGCCGCGGGCCTACTACGAGTCGGACGACGAGCTGCGCGCCGCCATCGACGCCATCGCGGGCGGTGCGTTCTCCGGCGGGGACGGCACGGTGTTCTCCTCGGTGGTCGAGAGCGTGCTCGGCTGGGACGAGTACCTCGTGCTGGCCGACTACCGCGGCTACATCGACGCCCAGGACGCGGTGGCCACCGCCTGGCGCGACCAGGACTGGTGGACCCGAGCCTCGATCCTGAACACCGCCCGCTGTGGCTTCTTCTCCTCCGACCGCACCATCCGCGACTACTGCTCCGAGATCTGGAAGGTCGACCCCGTCACCGTCCCCCACGAGTAGCCCCCCCCCCCACCACCCCACCACCCCACCACCAAACCCGCTCATGCTCCGTGGGTGACCGCTCATGCTCCGCCGAGACGCGCTGTATCGGGACAAAACGCCCGGCATGGCAGTCACCCGCGGAGCATGAGCCGGTTTGGTGCTGGAGTCAGGCGAGGAGCGCGCCGAGGGCCTGGAGGGCCGCAGGTCGGACCCGGTAGTAGACCCACGTCCCGCGGCGCTCGCCGTCGATCAGGCCGGCCTCGCGCAGCACCTTCAGGTGATGACTGATCGTGGGGGCGGACACATCGAAGGCACCCGTGAGGTCACAGACGCACGCCTCGGGCACCGACGCGATCATCGACATCAGGCGAAGCCGCACGGGGTCACCCAGCGCCTTGAACATCGGGGCAATCCGGACGGCGTCCGCCACCTCGAGCGCTCGCACGGCCAGCGGTGGGCAACACGGCAGCTCGACCTCGACGACTGCAGCAGCAGGATCCCCGGTCATGACGATAGATTGACATTCATCGAATCAGAGGGCAAGCTGGCAGTTGATTAGACGTTCGTCTAATCAATCATTCGGATCGAGGAGTCCCCATGAGCATCGACGACATCCGTACCGCAGTCCGCGACCGCTACGCCCAGGCAGCCCTCGCCGTCACCACCGACACGGGCGCGAGCTGCTGCGGTCCGACCTGCTGCGGTGGCGACGCATCATCTGAGACCAGCTCCGCCGCAACGGATCTTCGTGATCCGATCACCCGAGACATCTACCAGGGCGACTTCGCGGACGACGCCGCGCAGACCTCCGCCACCGCCTTCGCCGCCTCCCTCGGCTGCGGAAACCCGCTGGCCCTGGCCGAGTTGTCCCCTGGCGAGACGGTGCTCGATCTGGGGTCGGGTGGCGGGCTCGACGTCCTGCTCTCGGCCCGCCGGGTGGGGCCGACCGGCCGCGCATACGGCCTGGACATGACACCCGAGATGCTCGCCCTCGCACGCAGCAACCAAGCCGAGTCGGGCGTGACCAACGCCGAATTCCTGCAGGGCACCATCGAGGACATCCCGTTGCGCGACAACCTGGTCGACGTGGTGATCTCGAACTGCGTGATCAACCTGTCCGGCGACAAGGACGCCGTCCTGCGCGAGGCGTTTCGGGTCACCAAGCCCGGCGGCCGGTTCGCCGTTGCCGACATCGTGCTGCTTCGCGACCTGCCCGAGGCGGCCTCCTCGATCATGGCGCTGTGGACCGGATGCGTCTCGGGTGCGCTGCGTGACACCGACTATCTCGCTCGTCTCGAGGCCGCCGGATTCACCGAGGCCTCCGTCGAGGTGACCCGCAGCTATGGCCGCGACGAACTGTTGGAGCTCGCGGGATCGCTTCCGGACCAATCCATTCCGGAAGACACCCAGATCGATGCCCTGATCGAGGCCATGGACGGCGCCGTGGCCAGCGCCTTCATCCGTGCCCACAAGCCCGCCTGATCTCACCCGACATCAGCACCATCAGCGCACGGCAGCCCATCACCCTTCGACCCTCACAGAGGACCCACCGTGTCCGACCCACTCAGCCCGAGCACTCCGGGCACCAGCCTGTCGCCGTCGAATCCCCCGGGAGCGGGCCGGCTCTCACGACTCGACCGGTTGCTGCCACTGTGGATCGGCGCGGCCATGGCCGCAGGGTTGTTGCTCGGCCGGTGGGTCCCCGGGCTCGACGAGGCGCTGAACGCCGTCCAGATCGGTGGCATCTCACTGCCGATCGCCCTCGGCCTGCTGGTGATGATGTACCCGGTCCTGGCCAAGGTGCGCTACGACGCCCTCGGCGAGGTCACCGGCGATCGGCGCCTGATGGTGCCCTCGTTGGTGCTCAACTGGATCGTCGGCCCGGCGTTGATGTTCGCCCTGGCGTGGCTGTTCCTGGCCGATTCACCGCAATACCGCACGGGTCTGATCATCGTCGGGCTGGCTCGCTGCATCGCCATGGTGATCATCTGGAACGACCTGGCGTGCGGTGACCGCGAGGCAGCGGCGGTCCTGGTGGCCCTCAACTCGGTGTTCCAGGTCGTGGCATTCGGGCTGTTGGGCTGGTTCTACCTCACCCTCGTGCCACGCTGGCTCGATCTGCCGGGGGCCGAGCTCGACATCTCGGCCTGGGACATCGCGCGAAACGTGGTCGTGTTCCTCGGGATCCCGTTGGTCGCCGGCTACCTCACCCGCCGGATCGGCGAGCACTCCCGCGGCCGGCAGTGGTACGAACACACCTTCCTGCCGAAGATCTCACCGGTTGCTCTCTACGGCCTGTTGTTCACCGTGGTGATCCTGTTCGCCTTGCAGGGCGACCAGATCACCCACCGCCCCTGGGACGTCGTCCGGATCGCCCTGCCGTTGCTGGCCTACTTCACGATCATGTGGGCCGGCTCCTACCTGCTCGGCCGCGCTCTCGGACTGACCTACGAGCGGACGACGACCCTGGCGTTCACCGCTGCCGGCAACAACTTCGAACTCGCCATCGCCGTGGCCATCGGCACGTTCGGTGTCACGTCGGGGCAGGCACTGGCCGGCGTCGTCGGCCCGTTGATCGAGGTGCCGGTGCTGGTGGCCCTGGTCTACGTCAGCCTGGCCCTGCGCCCCCGGCTGTTCGTCAGCGGGGGGTGAACTCCTCGGCGACCAGCTCGGCGATCTGAGCGGTGTTCAACGCGGCACCCTTGCGCAGGTTGTCGCCACACACGAACAGGTCCAACGCGTTCGGGAAGTCCAGCGCCTGGCGGATCCGGCCGACGAACGTCGGGTCGGAACCCACCACATCGGACGGCGTCGGGAACTCCCCGGCCTCGAGGTCGTCGAGCACGACCACACTCGGCGCGTCGTGCAACGCCTTCAGGGCCTCCGACACGCTCACCGGGTTCTGGAACACGGCGTGCACCGCGAGCGAGTGGGTGGTCACCACCGGCACCCGCACACAGGTGGCCGACACCTTCAGGTTCGGGATGCCCAGGATCTTGCGGGACTCGTTGCGGACCTTGAGCTCTTCACTGGTCCACCCGTCGTCCTTGGCCGAACCGGCCCAGGGAATCACGTTCAGCGCCAGCGGCGCCGGGAACGGCGAGGTCTCGAAGCCCAGCTTGCCCTCGATCGCGCGCCGGACGTCGCCCGTGCCCTGCCCCAGCGACCGGTCACCGGCCACGATCTCGAGCTCGTCGTAGAGCCGGTCGACGCCCGGCTGTCCCGCCCCGGAGGCCGCCTGGTACGAGGCCACCACCAGCTCGGTCAGGCCCCACTGCCGGTGCAGGGCTCCCATGGCGTCCATCATCGTCAGCGTGGTGCAGTTGGGGTTGGCGATGATCCCCTTGGGCCGGTTGCGTACCTGGGCCGGGTTCACCTCGGGGACGACGAGCGGCACCTCGGGGTCCATCCGGAAGGCGCCGGAGTTGTCCACCACGACGGCCCCGCGGGCCACGGCGATCGGCCCCCACTCCGCCGAGATCTCGTCCGGCACATCGAACATCGCGACGTCCACGCCGTCGAAGACCTCGGGCGCCAGGGCCTGCACCTCGAGCTCGCGACCACGGCAGATGAGCTTCTTGCCCGCCGAGCGCGCCGAGGCGACCAGACGGATCTCACCCCACACGTCCTCACGGGTGGACAGGATGCGCAACATCACCGAACCGACGGCGCCGGTGGCACCGACGACGGCCAGAGTGGGCTTGCTCTTCGACGAGCTCATCGTCCAGTCCCTCCATAGACCACGGCCTCGACCTGCTCGGCGTCCAGGCCGAAGGCGGTGTGCACGGCACGCACAGCCGTGTCGACGTCCTCGGCGCGGGTGACGACCGAGATCCGGATCTCGGACGTACTGATCATCTCGATGTTGACGCCGGTCTCGGCGAGGGCGGCGAAGAACTTGGCGGACACACCCGGATGACTGCGCATCCCGGCCCCGATCAGCGACACCTTGCCGATCTGGTCGTCGTACTGCAGCGAGGCGAACCCGATGTCGCTCTGGTGGGTGTTCAGCGCCGTGAGCGCCTTCTGCCCGTCCGACTTGGGCAGGGTGAACGAGACGTCGGTCAGGCCGGTCGCCGCCGCCGAGACGTTCTGCACGATCATGTCGAGGTTGACATCGGACGCCGCCACCGCCTCGAAGATCGCGGCGGCCTTGCCGGGCTTGTCCGGCACCCCCACAACCGTGATCTTGGCCTCGCTACGGTCGTGCGCGACACCCGAGATGATCGCGTCTTCCATGGCATCTCCTTCGCCCTGGGCGGGTTCCTGAGTCACCCAGGTGCCTTGACGGTGGCTGAACGAGGACCGGACGTGGACCTTGACCCCGAACCGACGCGCGTACTCGACGCACCGCAGGTGCAGCACCTTGGCGCCCGAGGCGGCCATCTCGAGCATCTCCTCGTAGGAGATGTTCGAGATCCGCCGCGCCGTGGGCACGATGCGGGGGTCGGCGGTGAACACGCCGTCCACGTCGGTGTAGATCTCGCAGGCATCGGCACCGAGCGCGGCGGCCAGAGCCACAGCAGTGGTGTCCGAGGCGCCGCGGCCCAGGGTAGTGACGTCCTTGGTGGTCTGGCTGACGCCCTGGAAGCCGGCGATGATCGCCACGTCGCCCTGGGCGAGTGCCGAGGAGATCCGGCTGGGCGTGATGTCGATGATGCGGGCGTCACCATGGTGGGCGGTGGTGATCACCCCGGCCTGGCTGCCGGTGAACGAGAGCGCCTGGACGCCGCGATCCATGATTGCCATCGCGAGCAGTGCCGCGGACATCCGCTCGCCCGCCGTGAGCAGCATGTCGAGCTCACGGGGCGGCGGGGCGGGAGTGACCCCGCGCGCCAGGTCGAGCAGATCGTCGGTGGTGTCCCCCATCGCCGAGACGATCACGACGACGTCGTGACCGGCCTTCTTGGTCTCGACCACACGTTGTGCGACCCGCTTGATGCCTTCGGCGTCCGCGACGGAGGATCCCCCGTACTTCTGCACGACCAGGCTCACCGATGACTCCAGGATGGCTCGACGCTCAACACGGCGGGGCAACCCTGCCACGCCCGGTTCGATTCGCGCACGCCGATTGGCTTCCGGACACCCCGAGGAGAGCCGAGGGAATGTGACTGTGAGCGCACGCCGGGGGCCAAGCTTACCCGGGCACCGGGGGATCCCCCGCACTCGGACCTGCTCCGCCGGCAACCCGTTTCTGGAGATCTGCTGAACAACGATCGGGGACGCAACCAACCGGCCACCCCACGCGTCACTATGACCAGAACGTTTCGATCACGGCGGTCGCCCGGCGCGCATCGCTGACCCGGGAGGGTGGATGACCACCGCCACAACAGCATCACCCCAGGACGCCGCCACCACGGGCGGCATCATCGCCCGCGGTGTCCGTCGCACATTCGGCGACGTCGTCGCGGTCGACTCGATGGACCTCGAGGTCCCGTTGGGCCAGGTCACCGCCCTGGTGGGTCCCAACGGCTCGGGCAAGACGACGCTCCTGCTGGTGTTGGCCTCGCTACTGGTGCCCGACGCCGGCGAGGTCCGGGTCGCCGGCTACGACCCGGTGACCACCCCGCGCGAGGTGCGCCGGCGGATCGGGTGGATGCCGGATGTCTTCGGCACCTGGGAGACCCTCACCTGCCGTGAGGTGCTGCAGACCGTGGCCGATGCCTATTACGTGCCCCGGGCGACGTCCGAGGCCCGGATTCCCGAGCTGTTGGCCATGGTGCACCTGGACGAGCTGGCCGACCGGCCCACCCAGGTGCTCTCGCGCGGTCAGAAGCAACGGCTCGGGCTGGCTCGGGCACTGGTCCACGACCCGGACATCCTGCTGCTGGACGAACCTGCCTCCGGGCTCGACCCGCGTTCACGGGTCGAGCTGCGCACCGTCGTCCGGCGGTTGGCCGCGAGCGGCAAGGCGGTGCTGATCTCGAGTCACGTGCTGGCCGAGCTGGACGAGATGGCCGACCGCGCCGTGATCGTCGCCGGCGGCCGCACCGTGGCCACCGAGCAACTCACCAAGCAGGTCACCCAGACGCGACCGTGGCGGGTACGAGCCCTCGATGCGGCCGCCCTGCTGCAGGCCTTGGACGCGCGGCGGCTCACCTATTCGCTGCCCGAGGCGGGCGCTGAGCGGGACGGCGTGGAGCTCGCGATCGCCTCGGACGCCGAGGCCGCCGCACTGCTGGCCGACCTGGTGCAGTCCGGTGTTCCGGTGCTGTCGTTCCAGCCCGCGGCCGGTGTGTTGGAGCAGGCCTACCTCACCCTGACCGCGGACGGAGAGCGCCGATGACCACGCAACTGCTCGATTCCGGGTCGGCCCCGGCGGCGCAGGATCGGCGAGAGAGCTTCGTCGGGGGCGTGGTCACCGTGGCCCGGCTCGAACTGCGCCAACGGGTGCGCTCGACCCGGTGGATCATCGTGCTCATCATCTGGACGGCGCTGTTGCTGCTGCTCACAGCGCTGATCCGGTGGTCGGTGTTCCAGGCCTTCGACCCCGTCGAGGTGATGGGGGCGTCTGTCGATCAGGAGGCGAGCGCCACGGCCGGACGAACCGTCTTCGGCATCGTGGTGTTCCTGGTGCTCTCACTCGGCGCCCTGGTGGTGCCGGCGCTGTCCTCGACGAGCATCAACGGCGACCGCTCGGCCGGGGTGCTGGCGATGATGCAGACCACGTTGCTCACGCCGACCCAGATCGTGGTCGGCAAACTCGCGGCCGCCTGGGCCGTGGCGCTGGCCCTGCTGGTCTGTGCCCTGCCGAACATCGCGTGGGCGTACCTGCAGGGTGGGACTCCACTGGGCCGGTTGCTGGTGGTGGTGGCTCTGCTGGCCGTGGTGCTGTTGGTGATCTGCGCCATCGGCCTGGGCTGGTCCGCGGTCGCCGCGCGGACGTCGTCCTCGGCCCTGCTCACCTATCTCAGTGTGGCGCTGCTCGGCCTGGGGTTGCCGCTGTTGTTCGCGTTGTCCGTGCCGTTGGTGTCGACGCGCGAGCAGGTGACGGTGCGCAACTTCGAGTTCAATGCCGACGGCACCACCGGACGCTGCGTGACCCAGCGCCAGGAAGAGAGCGTCTTTCACAGTGAGCGATCGTGGTGGCTGCTGGCAGCCTCCCCCTACGTGATCGTGGCGGACGCCGCGCCGCGACCCCCCGGCACCGGCATGGCCTCGGACCCGTTGACCGCGATCCGTTCCGGGGTGCGCGAAGCGCGGCTGGGCCCCAACCCGATCCGCGACTGGTGCGGCCCCGGGGCAGACCAGGAGATGACGGCTCAGACCTATGAGCAGCGGGAGGCCGCTCGGGACAAGGAACGCGAGCGGCTCGGCATGACCTGGCCCTACGGTCTGGCCGTCAACCTGCTGCTGGGTGGCGGCTTCACCGCCCTGGCGATCCGCCGCCTGCGCACCCCTGCCCGCGCCCTGCCCCGTGGCACCCGCATCGCCTGATCACGCTCATCCCCGACGGGCACGCTCATCCCCCCACGGGCGCAATGTCACATCACGCTCGCTAGACGAGTGCAACGTGACATTGCGCTCGTGGGGGGTGAGCGTGGGGGTGTGAGCGTGGGGGGACGAGCGTGCGCTCAGCCGCGGGGGGCGCCGTCCTCTTCGTGGAGGGCCTCGAACTCGGCTTCGCCGGCGGTGTCGGCGTCCACGTCGAGGCGCAGGTGACCGATCATCGACTGCAGCACACGCAGCGCACTCGTGGCCCGGGGACCCCAGGTCGACAGGTAGGAGTACTGCCACCACCACAGCGCCTCGTCGACCCGGCCTGCCTGGTAGTGACGCAGGCCGTGGGCCAGCTCGGCGGCGATGTCGGCGAGATCATCGGACAGCGACCCGCGCACCAGCTCGACGCTGGTCAGCGGGTCGACCACGTCGGCGTAGTCGTCGACACCCTCGAACAGGTTGGCCAACCCCACCCGCACCGGGTCGATGTCGGCGTCGGGCCCCGGGTCGGGCTCGAAGCGCTCGCTGGGCACGACGTCGGTGATCGCGCCGAGCCGCGCCCCCGACAACAGGATCTGGGACACCGCGAGCATCAACACCGGGATCGCGCTGTCGGGGTGGTTGCCCGCGGCGACCTCGGTCACGGCGTCCAGGTAGGTCTGGGCATCGGTGGCGGTCTCGACCCCCAACCGCCGCAGTTCCAGGACCTCCGCCTCCTGGCGGGTCCCCCTGATGGTCTTGGTCATGATGCGCACCTCTTGCCTGTGTGGCGGAACGGGCCTTCACAGCTCGTCGGGTCAGACATCGAGCAGTCGCCGCCCCTCGAAGGCACGACCCAGGGTGAGTTCGTCGGCGTACTCGAGGTCACCACCCACCGGCAGCCCACTGGCCAACCGGGTGACCCGCAATCCCAGGGGTTTGAGCAACCGGGCCAGGTAGGTCGCCGTCGCCTCACCCTCGAGATTGGGGTCGGTCGCCAGGATGATCTCGGAGATCGCGCCGTCCGCCAGCCGGGTCAGCAGCTCGCGGATGCGCAGATCGTCCGGACCGATCCCCTCGATCGGGCTGATCGCGCCACCCAGCACGTGATAGCGGCCGCGGAACTCACGGGTCTTCTCGATCGCGACGACGTCCTTCGGCTCCTCGACCACGCACAGCAGAGCCGGGTCACGCCGCTCGTCACGGCAGATCCGGCACCGGTCATCGGCCGAGACGTTGCCGCACTGGGAGCAGAACCGGACCTTCTCGGTGACCTCGGTCAGCGCCGTGACCAACCGCCGGACATCGACCGGATCGGACTGCAGCAGGTGGAAGGCGATCCGTTGGGCACTCTTCGGCCCGACCCCGGGC